>NZ_JBSFHY010000012.1:0-57478 GCF_053597295.1 Streptomyces sp. NPDC001450 | reverse complement strand
AGCCGGGGATGGGGTACCGGTTCGAGAAGTGAGCTGCGCTACGGCGGTGTCGGTGGGCCCCGGTACGCTTCAGATATGACTGCTGTTCCTCGTTCCCGAAAGCCGGCCGGCCGGTTTCGGCGCATGCTCGACCGGCTCTCCACCTCCCAGGAGGACCTGGAGTCCGAGGAGCTGCGGGAGGACGCCGAGACCGCGGGATGTACCCGGATCGGTGACTGCCTGGACCGCCAGATCGTCACCGTAACTGGTACGTTGCGCACGGTCACCCTGCGGCCGCGTGCCGGAGTCCCGGCCCTGGAGGCCGAGCTGTTCGACGGCTCGGCCGCGCTGGACGTGGTGTGGCTCGGCAGGCGCTCCATCGTCGGCATAGAACCGGGGCGCAAGCTGATCGCATCGGGTCGGATCTCCATGAGCCGGGGCCGCCGGGTGCTGTTCAACCCGAAATACGAACTGCGACCCCTCGGACGGGAGTAGCCGGTGACGTCCCTCGACAAGCCGACCCAAGACACCGAACAGACTCAGTCGGACGACGCCCGCGCGGTCACCGAGGCCGCGCTGTTCGAGGCGTTCGGCGGTGTCCGCGGCATGGTCGAGACGGTCCTGCCCGGTCTCCTCTTCGTCGCGATCTTCACGATCAACAAGGACCTGCACATCTCGGCGATCGCCGCGCTGGCCGTGTCCCTGGTGCTGGTCGTGGTCCGGCTGGCGCGCAAGGACACCGTCAAGCACGCCTTCAGCGGTGTCTTCGGCGTGGCCTTCGGTGTGCTGTTCGCGATGTTCACGGGCAACGCCAAGGACTTCTACCTCCCCGGCATGCTCTACACGCTGGGCATGGCGCTGGCCTACATCATCACGACCCTCGCCGGTGTCCCCCTGATCGGTCTCCTCCTCGGCCCGGTCTTCAAGGAGAACCTCTCCTGGCGCACCCGCAACCCCGGCCGCAAGAGTGCCTATGCGAAGGCCAGTTGGGCCTGGGGTCTGATCCTGCTCGCCAAGTGCGCGATCCTCTTCCCGCTGTACTGGTGGGCCGACACCACCCAGCTCGGCTGGGTGCTGGTCGCCCTGAAGATCCCGCCGTTCCTGCTGGCGGTCTGGCTCACCTGGGTCTTCCTCGCGAAGGCGCCCGCGCCGATCGACGTGTTCGCGGAGATGGAGGCGGAGGAGAAGGCCGAGAAGGAGCGCAAGGCCGCGCTGGCCGCCGAGGGCGGCGAGCCCGCAGGCGGACGGCACCGCCGGGACGCGTAGCCGTCGGCCGTCGTACGAGGAGGAAGGGCGCCCTGGGTTTCCAGGGCGCCCTTCCTCCTCGGTTCGGCTCTCGCGGTGGTTCAGCTCTCGCGCCGCACCGACAGCAGCTCCTCCAGCTGCTCCTCCCGGGCCTGCGCGGCCACGAAGAGGAGTTCGTCGCCCGGCTCCAGGGAGTCCTCCTTGGACGGGGTCAGGACGCGGGTGCCGCGGATGATCGTGACCAGGGAGGTGTCCTGCGGCCACTCCACATCGCCGACCTGGGTGCCGGCCAGGGCCGACTCCTCCGGCAGGGTCAGCTCGACGAGGTTGGCGTCGCCGTGGCTGAAGCGGAGCAGACGGACCAGGTCGCCGACGCTCACCGCCTCCTCGACCAGGGCGGACATCAGACGCGGCGTGGACACGGCCACGTCGACGCCCCAGGCCTCGTTGAACAGCCACTCGTTCTTGGGGTTGTTCACCCGGGCGACGACGCGCGGAACGCCGTACTCCGTCTTCGCGAGCAGCGAGATGACCAGGTTGACCTTGTCGTCACCGGTCGCGGCGATCACCACGTTGCAGCGCTGCAGCGCCGCCTCGTCCAGGGACGTGATCTCACAGGCGTCGGCCAGCAGCCACTCCGCCTGCGGCACCCGCTCCACCGAGATGGCGGTCGGGGCCTTGTCGATGAGCAGGACCTCGTGGCCGTTCTCCAGCAGCTCGCCCGCGATCGAGCGGCCGACGGCGCCGGCTCCGGCAATGGCGACCCTCATCAGTGACCGCCCTCCTCTTCCGGGCCTGCGGCGAATGCCGCTTCGACCTTGTCGACGTCGTCCGCCCGCATCATCACGTGGACGAGGTCGCCCTCCTGCAGCACCGTCTGCGAGGTGGGCAGGATGGCCTCGCCCAGGCGGGTCAGGAACGCCACGCGGACGCCCGTCTCCTCCTGCAACTTGCTGATCTTGTGGCCGACCCACTTCGGGGAGGCGTGCACCTCGGCGAGCTGGACGCCACCGGTGGGGTCGCGCCACAGCGGCTCGGCGCCCGAGGGCAGCAGGCGGCGCAGCATCTGGTCGGCCGTCCAGCGGACCGTGGCCACGGTGGGGATGCCCAGGCGCTGGTAGACCTCGGCACGGCGCGGGTCGTAGATCCGGGCGGCCACGTTCTCCACGCCGAACATCTCGCGGGCCACGCGCGCGGAGATGATGTTGGAGTTGTCGCCGCTGGAGACGGCGGCGAAGGCGCCGGCCTCCTCGATGCCCGCCTCGCGCAGGGTGTCCTGGTCGAAGCCGACCCCGGTGACCCGGCGGCCGCCGAACCCGGGGCCCAGCCGGCGGAAGGCGGTGGGGTCCTGGTCGATCACGGCGACCGTGTGTCCCTGTTGCTCCAGGGTCTGGGCAAGAGCGGAACCCACTCTCCCGCAGCCCATGATGACGATGTGCACGACCGTCCTTCCGGTGTCCAAAAGTTACTGCTCAGCATCAGGGTCTCAGACCGACGCCCAAAGCTACACACGAGTGGTTCGGGGCGGGCACCCCTGTGCCGGGGTTTCCCGCGATCACCGGCTGTGATCACCCGACCACGTTCACCCGGCGCCGCTCACCTGCGGGTGACCGACGCAGCCGACCGGCGAGTGATGCTGCGCACGCTGAACAGGGTCAGGATTCCGAGGCCGACCAGGGCGACCGTGGCCCCGATCAGCTCTGCGGCCGCGGGCATGGGACCTCCGAAATGCGATGACAGGCGGGGTCTGCCATCTAGACACGGAGGGCGCACGAACCACGGAATCCGCAGTTCCGTGCGCCCGTGATTTCACTCATGAGGCAGAACCGGGATGCCGGGTGGGCGGCTGCCTGTTCGAAGGCTTACGATCCTCTGTCGTGTCCAAACTGACCGACGTGCCCAAACGGATTCTGATCGGGCGCGCACTGCGCAGTGACCGGCTGGGCGAAACGCTCCTGCCGAAGCGCATCGCACTCCCCGTCTTCGCCTCCGACCCGCTGTCCTCCGTCGCCTACGCGCCGGGGGAGGTCCTGCTGGTCCTGTCCATCGCGGGAGTGTCGGCCTACCACTTCAGCCCCTGGATCGCGGTCGCGGTCGTCGTGCTGATGTTCACGGTCGTCGCCTCGTACCGGCAGAACGTCCACGCCTACCCGAGCGGTGGTGGCGACTACGAGGTCGCCACCACCAACCTCGGCCCCAGGGCCGGCCTCACCGTCGCCAGCGCGCTCCTGGTCGACTACGTCCTGACCGTCGCCGTATCCATCGCCTCCGGCATCGAGAACCTCGGCTCCGCGATCCCCTTCGTGGTGCAGCACAAGGTGCTCTGCGCCGTCGCCGTGATCATCCTGCTGACGCTGATGAACCTGCGCGGCGTGAAGGAGTCGGGCAAGCTCTTCGCGATCCCGACGTACGTCTTCGTCGGCGGCGTCTTCATCATGATCGCGTGGGGCGCGTTCCGGGGCCTGGTCCTCGGCGACACCATGCTGGCGCCCACCGCCGACTACCACATCAAGGCCGAACACCAGGGCCTCGCGGGCTTCGCCCTGGTCTTCCTGCTGCTGCGCGCCTTCTCCTCCGGCTGTGCCGCGCTCACCGGTGTGGAGGCGATCTCCAACGGCGTCCCGGCCTTCCGCAAGCCCAAGTCGAAGAACGCGGCGACCACGCTGGCGATGATGGGCCTGCTGGCCGTGACCATGTTCTGCGGCATCATCGCCCTCGCCATGGTGACCAAGGTCCGCATGGCCGAGAACCCGGCCACCGACCTGATCCACAACGGCGTCGCGCTCGGCTCGGGCTATGTCCAGAACCCGGTGATCTCCCAGGTCGCCGAGGCGGTGTTCGGCAAGGGCAGCCTCCTGTTCATCGTGCTCGCGGCGGCCACCGCGCTGGTCCTCTTCCTGGCGGCCAACACGGCGTACAACGGCTTCCCGCTGCTCGGCTCGATCCTCGCCCAGGACCGCTACCTGCCGCGCCAGCTGCACACCCGCGGCGACCGCCTCGCCTTCTCCAACGGCATCGTGCTGCTCGCCGGCGCGGCGGCTCTGCTGACGGTCATCTACGGCGCCGACTCCACGCGCCTGATCCAGCTGTACATCGTCGGCGTGTTCGTGTCCTTCACGCTCAGCCAGACGGGCATGGTCAGGCACTGGAACCGCCACCTGGCGACGGAGCGGGACCCGGCCAAGCGCCGCCACATGGTCCGCTCCCGCGCGATCAACGCCTTCGGCGCCTTCTTCACCGGCCTGGTGCTGGTCGTCGTCCTCGTCACGAAGTTCACGCACGGCGCCTGGGTGGCCCTGCTCGGCATGTGCATCTTCTACGCGACGATGACCGTGATCCGGAAGCACTACGACCGGGTCGCCGACGAGATCGCGGCCCCCGAGGGCCCGACCGACGACAGTGTCCGCCCCTCCCGCGTCCACTCGGTCGTGCTCATCTCCAAGATCCACCGCCCCACCCTGCGCGCCCTGGCCTACGCCAAGCTGATGCGCTCGGACACCCTGGAGGCGCTCACGGTCAACGTCGACCCGCCGGAGACCAAGGCACTGCAGGAGGAGTGGGAGCGGCGCGGCATCGACGTACCGCTGAAGGTCCTCGACTCGCCGTACCGTGAGATCACGCGGCCGATCATCGAGTACGTCAAGGGCCTGCGCAAGGAGTCCCCGCGCGACGCGGTCTCCGTGATCATCCCCGAGTACGTGGTCGGCCACTGGTACGAGCACCTGCTGCACAACCAGAGCGCCCTGCGTCTGAAGGGCCGCCTGCTGTTCACGCCCGGCGTGATGGTGACCTCCGTCCCCTACCAGCTGGCGTCCTCCGAGGCGGCCAAGCTGCGCGCCCGCAAGCGGCAGGAGTGGAACGCGCCGGGCGCGGTCCGGCGTGGTCCGGCCGCGGAGCGGCCGAAGGAGTCGGCGGCCAAGGACTGAGGCGTGCGGGGAAGGCCGTAGACTGGTGGGCTGTTGTCAGGCCCACCGGCTGCGGCCGCTTCCTTTTCCTTCCCGAAGCATCGCTGCCGACTTCCCTTCCCGATTTCCCTCCCCCATCTGGAGTCACCCCACCATGCAGGCAGAACCGACCAAGTCTCTGGTGGGCGAGGAGTACGAGGTCCAGATCGGCCCCGTCGCCCACGGCGGCCACTGCATCGCCCGTACCTCCGAGGGCCAGGTGCTGTTCGTCCGGCACGCGCTGCCCGGCGAGCGGGTGGTGGCCCGGGTGACCGAGGGCGAGGAGGGCGCACGCTTCCTGCGGGCGGACGCCGTCGAGATCCTGGAGGCCTCCAAGGACCGCGTCGAGGCCCCCTGCCCCTTCGCCGGCCCCGGCCGCTGCGGCGGCTGCGACTGGCAGCACGCCAAGCCGGGCGCCCAGCGCCGGCTGAAGGGCGAGGTGATCGCCGAGCAGCTCCAGCGACTCGCGGGCCTCACGCCCGAGGAGGCGGGCTGGGACGGCACCGTGATGCCGGCCGAGGGCGACAAGCTCCCGGCGGGTCAGGTCCCGCAGTGGCGGACGCGCGTGCAGTACGCCGTCGACGCGGAGGGCCACGCCGGCCTGCGCCGCCACCGCTCGCACGAGATCGAGCGCGTCGACCACTGCATGATCGCCGCGTCGGGCGTGACCGAGCTGGGTATCGAGAAGCGCGACTGGACCGGCATGGAGTCGGTGGAGGCGATCGCGGCGACGGGTTCGCAGGACCGCCAGGTGATCCTGACCCCGCGCCCGGGCGCCCGCCTGCCGCTGGTGGAACTCGACAAGCCGGTCTCGGTGTTGCGCGTCGACGAGAAGTCCGGCGGCGTGCACCGCGTCCACGGCCGCCCCTTCGTGCGCGAGCGCGCGGACGGCCGCACGTACCGGGTCGGCAACGGCGGCTTCTGGCAGGTCCACCCGAAGGCGGCGGACACCCTGGTGACGGCGGTCATGCAGGGCCTGCTGCCCCGCAAGGGCGAGATGGCCCTGGACCTCTACTGCGGCGTGGGCCTCTTCGCCGGCGCCCTCGCCGACCGCCTCGGCGAGAAGGGCGCGGTCCTCGGCATCGAGTCGGGCAAGCGCGCGGTCGAGGACGCGCGCCACAACCTCGCCGACTTCCCCAGGGTCCGCATCGAACAGGGCAAGGTCGAGTCGGTCCTCCCGCGCACCGGCATCACCGAGGTCGACCTCATCGTCCTCGACCCGCCCCGCGCCGGCGCCGGCCGCAGGACGGTCGAACACCTCTCCTCCCTCGGCGCCCGCCGCATCGCCTACGTCGCCTGCGATCCCGCTGCGCTGGCCCGGGACCTGGCGTACTTCCGCGAGGGCGGGTACCGGGTGCGGACGCTTCGGGCGTTCGATCTGTTTCCTATGACGCATCATGTGGAGTGCGTCGCGATCCTTGAGCCTGCCGAGAAGGGCCGCTGACCTGCCGTTTCTCCGAGTGTGCGTTATGGGCGGTTTCTGACGGGTTGTCATGCACGGTTTGGGGCCGCCGGGCGGAGTCGTCACCCGTGTGGAGGCGGGCCCCGCGAAGGGGCGGGGAGGCCGGCTGTCGAGTCGTTTGCCGACCCCGGCCGTTCGCTTCTCGGTAGTGACGTTCCGTGACGGTCGGTGAGGCGTCAGGCGGGTGTCGTGTCAGGGGCCATGGAAGCTCCAGTGCCCGAGGAAGGGCCTGAGGTCGTCGGCTCGTGGTTCGGGGATGTCCGGCAGCCGGGGTGGTGTGCTCAAGGGGGGCGAGGCTCTCCACGGTGGCTGCTGCCCAGCTGGTCCATGTTTCGGCTTCGGTCTTGGTCTGCCCGGCGGCGTGGTCTCGACTCGCGTGCGTACGGCGCTCACGTATTCGGTCAGTCGGGTGGCGCGGTGCCACGCCGCTTCCTGCGCTTCGAAGTGCCTGACACGGCACGCCTCGGCGCACTGGACGCGAGCCTCTTCCATGGCGGCTTCCCAGCGGATGCGTTCGGCCTCGGCGGCGGCGATCAGCGCCTGGATGCGCCGGGGCCACGTCCTTGGACGGGCTTGGTCAGGCTCAGCGGTTGGGATTCGTTCTGCATGGCCCGGACCACGGCGTGGGCGCGGGTGAGCCGGGAGGGCGCGGGGACGGGTTCGAGGACGGCGAGGCGCCAGGCACCAACCCCGGATACTGTCAGCATTGGTGATGAACGGTGGGTGCTTTGCGAAGGTTTCGCTCGAAGGGGCGGTTGATGTCGGCTTCCCCTTGAGCATGCCGGATCAGATGCCGGCACGACGGATCGGCCTGCCTGCGGGCGCCAATGACTGTCACGGGCAGGATGAGGCTTGCCCTTGGTGTACGTGTCGGTCCGCCGCATCAAGGCGGGTGAGCTATGCGAGCGCGTCAACACCCTCCGCGACTTCGTATATGCGACCTCCGTACGGTCGGCCTGCCAACCTACCGGAGCGAGGGGCAGGCCCTGCTGCAGCGACGGCCGGTCGACGGGCAGGTGTCTTACACCCAGGTCAGCGCCTTGGTTCCCGGGAAGGTCGCACCGCCGACTGCGTGAGAGCGCGTGACGTGTGGAAGCCTGCCGGTCCCGGCGGGCTTCCACGTCGGACTATTCGGGGCTCGTCGGCCGGCGTTCGGCGCTGAAGCCCGTGACGACCACGGTGACGAGGCAGAAGGCGATGACCGCCTCGGCCCAGAGGAAGGCCATGTAGTCCATGAGGCTGCCGATCGGTGGCGTGCCCGGGGCCGTGTTGCGGAAGGCGGCCAGGGCGAAGAGCGTGGCGGCCATCCAGCCGAGGGCCGGCCAGGTCAGGCCGTTCCGGCGGGTGACGAGGAACCACGCTCCGATGAGTACCGCAACGGCGAGGGCCCACATGGCGACCATCATGAAGACGGCGAAGACGAGCACACTTTTGGAGCGCCCCAGAGCAACGTCGAAGATCGCGGTCTCGTTGTCCTCCGTGGCGTCCACTCCTGCCGAGAACAGTACGTCGCTGTTGGTCAGCGTCATGTGGATGGGGACCTCCTCGCCGCCTTGGGTGGCGCTGAACTCGATGGCCGCGTCATAGGCGTCGAAGGGGTAGTCCGTGATCGAGCCGCCCGTCAGTGTCACGGGCAGGTCCATGGTCGCGATACGGCTGTGCGCTTTGAAGGACAGGTCGCCCCGGGTGGAGGTCGATGTCTGGAGCGTCAGGTCTTCGGTGGGCGAGATGCCGCCGGCCTCGGCCAGTTCTCCTCGCGGGGTCGCCAGGACACGCAGGCCCAGCTCCCGGCCGGCGGCGTCGACACGTTGGATCGAGGCCTCGACATCCACGCGGTCGGGGGCCGAACTGCCCGCGCTGTACTCCCTGTCCAGGGCTTGGCGTTCGCCGAACTGGAGCCACGTGCCCAGGGTGATGGCTGCCGCGATCAGGAAGCACGCGAGCGCGGCGGGGAAGAGCCCGCCCCGGCTCGGTCCGTGGCGTCGGAGGGTGGACACGAAGCCTCCTTGGATCGCGGTCAGTCGACCGGCTTTCCGGGCTGGTCGTGGGTGGCGCAGTGGATCCCGCCGCCTCCGGTGGCGATGGTGTCGATGTTCACCTGCACGATGTCCCGCTTGGGGAAGTGTTCCTGCAGGATTCCCCGTGCGCGGTCGTCGGCCTTCTTGTCGCCGAACTTGGGCATGTGCACCGCGTCGTTGCCGATGTAGAAGTTCGCGTAGGTCGACAGGAAGTCGTCGCTGTAGCCGGTGATCCGGTCGGGGTCGGGCTGTGGGAGGTCTATGACCTCGAAGCTGCGGCCCTTCGCGTCGGTCGCCTCGCTCAGCACGGACATGGCCTGGTCCGAGGAGCGGGACCAGGAGTCGGCGGGCGTTCCCGGGAAGGCCCGGTCCAGGAGGATCACCCCGGGTGCGGTGAACCGTACGAGGCTGTCGACGTGTGCGTCGGTGATGTCCTCGCCGCGTACGCCCTTCAGCCAGATGACCTTCTCCACGCCCAGGAGCTCCTTGAGCTCGGCCTCGATCTGGGCGCGGGACTTGCCGCGGTTGCGGTTGTCGTTGACGATCGAGCTCTCGGTGATCAGGAGAGTTCCCTCGCCGTCCGTCTCGAAGGAGCCGCCCTCGGCGACGAGAGGCGCCTGGATGCGGGGGATCTTGTACTTCGACAGCAGCTTCCGGCCGACCTGGGCGTCGTTGTCGTGCGTCTGCTTGTTGCCCCAGCCGTTGAAGTTGAAGTCGACCCCGAGGACCTTCCCGTCCTCCTCGACGAACACGGGGACGATGTCGCGGGCCCACAGGTCGTCGACGGGGAGGGGGATGACCTCGACTCCCTTACCGCAGGCCTTCTGGGCAGCGGCCAGCTGGTCGGGCCGGGCCATCATCACGACGTACTCGTACTCCGAGACAGCCCGGGCCACTCGCGCGATGTCCTGCCGTACGTAGGGAAGGTCCTCGCCCCAGACGGATTCCAGCGCGGGCCACGACATGAAGGTGCGGGCGTGGCTCTCCCATTCGGCGCCCAGGCGTCGTTCCTCGTCCGTTCCCGCGGCCGGGCCGGTGGTGCCTGCGGCACCCGACGGGCCGGGGTCGCTGGGTCCGCATGCCGAGGCGCCGAGGGTGAGCGCGCCGATTCCGGCGAGCACGCGCAGAGCTGAGCGGCGCGAGGGGCGGAGGTCGGACATCGGGGTCTCCGATCGTGAGGGTGGGGGACCAGGGATCCGGCGGCGACGGGCATCATGGGAGGTGAGGGGCGTGGATCGCAGCTCTGTGCCCGTCGACAGGGTGCGTGCACGTTCCCTGAATCGTCGGCAGTGCCGGGCCGGATGTGGCCGTCATGTCGCCACTGTAGTATTGGCTGAAAATTCAGTCAAATAAGTCGGTGTTTCGCGTGGCGGAGTCGGCCCGTCCGCCGACCGTGCTGACCGTCCGCTGTCAGCGACTCAGTCGCTCGATCTCCAGGGAGACCGCCTCCTTCGCCAGTTCGCGGGCGTGGGCCAGGGGAAGGGCGCCGCTGAGCCAGCGCGTGCTGAGTCCCTCAAGGAGGCCGGTGAGCCTCTCCGCGGACGCCGTGAGGGCCGGCGCGGGAGACGTCGGCCGGATGCGGCCCAGGAGGTCCGCGACATCGTGGATCCAGGCCAGCGTGGCCCTGGCCAGGTCTCCGCGCAGCTCGGGCTCGAAGATCGCGCTGGCGCGCAGCTCGCCCCACGCCGTGCTGTTCTCGCGGACCTCGGGGAGGTCCTGGAATTCCAGCAGCAAGGACTGCTCCAGCTCCTGCCGGGCGTCGTGCGGTCCGTCGGAGCCATCCTTGTGGGACGTGTACCGGTCGGCCCGGTCGCTGATGAACTCCAGGGTGTGGCGAAGGATGCCGGCCCGGTCCTTGAAGTGGTAGTAGATCAGCGCGGTGGACACCCCGGCTTCGGTCGCCAGCTCCTCCATTCGCAGCCCGCGTACTCCTCGTCGGGCTATGACTCGGGCGGCGCCTTCCAGGATGGCCTTTCGGCGATCCTTCGCCACGTGATCCCCCTCCTGAGTGGTCTGAACCAACAGTGTCGCATATTGACTGAATATTTAGTTAGAGCGCTATGCGTCAGTCGCGTCAGTCGACACGCGTCATTCGCTCCCCACATCGTCGAAAGAGCCACCGCATGTCCGCGAAGCTTCCTGGTGCACAGCCTGCTCACGCGGCGCTGACGGCCGGCGACCCTCGAGAGATCGGTGGCTATCGCCTTCAGGCCCGGCTGGGCGCGGGCGGCATGGGTGTGGTGTACCTGGCTCACCCCCCCGGAGGCCGCCCGATCGCGTAGAAGGTGGTGCGACAGGAGTTCGCGCGAGATCCCGAGTTCCGCCTGCGCTTCGCTCAGGAAGTGGCCAGTGTCGAACGCATCCATGGCCTGTTCACCGTACAGGTGGTCGCCTCGGGTGTGGACGCTCCGACGCCGTGGCTCGCCACCGCCTACGTCCCTGGACCGTCGCTGCACCAGGTGGTCCAGCGGCACGGCCCACTCCCGGTACGAACGGTGCTGCTGCTCCTGGCCGGCATCGCCGAGGCCCTTCAGGCGATCCACCGCGCGGGCGTCGTCCATCGCGACCTCAAGCCCGCCAATGTGCTGATCGCCGAGGACGGTCCCCGCGTCATCGACTTCGGTATCGCGCGTGCGGCCGACGCTGCCGCGTTGACCGGGACGGGTCTGAGCATCGGCACCGCGGCGTAAATGGCCCCCGAGCAGGCGCTGGGCCGGCCCGTGTCCCCGGCCACCGACGTCTTCGCTCTCGGCGCGCTCATCGCGTACGTGGCGAGTGGCGAGGCCCCCTTCGGGGCGGGGCCGGAGTCGACCGCCCTGTATCGGGTGGTCCACGAGCAGCCCGATCTCACCCATGTGCCGCACGACCTGCGGGATCTGCTGGCCTGGTGCCTGGCCAAGCGACCGGAGGAGCGCCCCACGACGGTGGATCTGATCGCGGCCGTCCAGGGCCATCCGCTGGTGGGACCCCGCCCGGAGTTCGCCGAGGGCTGGCTGCCCCAGTCGATCAGCGACCAGGTGGCGGGACGGATCGTACGTCCGGCGCCGGTTCACGCGCAGCCCACTTTCGCAGCCCCGGCGGCTCCGCCTCCCCCGCCCGGGACCGACATCCCGGTCGAGCCGTCCTCGCGCCGGGCACGGCGGGGCCGGCGACGCCCGGTCGTCGTGACGGCTCTCGCCGCGCTTGCGATCCTCATGGCGGCCGGTGGCGCCGTGTATCTCCTTGGCTCCCCGGAGTGGGCGTGGGGCTCGGCGGGGGATTCCGCCGCCGACTCCGGCCCGTCGTCCCCCTCCTACGTGCCTGGCGGCAGGAGGTCGAGCTGACCTTGCCTGATGCCACGTACGAATTCGACCTGAAGTCCGGGAAGGTCGTTCCCGTGGACACCGCCGCCTGGTATCTGGCGCGCAACGAGTCGGAGTTCGTCCTCCCCGAAGACAGCGACGCCTTCGTCGCCCCAGGGGACGAGCTCAGCCCCGCCGACTGCGTGCGGGGCATCGACACGGAGCCGGTCGTCCAGATCGCCTTCGCGGACCCGGCCGACGAGCGTGCCTTCTGCGTCCGCAGCCCTGAAGGGCAGGACATCGTCATCGTGCGGCTGACAGAGGCCCGGGCCGGCGGCGGGCCGGTCACCGCGGTGATCGAGCACTACCGCTGGGATCAGTAGGAGGCATGGTTCTGAAGCAATCATTGACTGAATTTTCAGTCTGCGCGACCCTGCCTGAACACCCGCCCCCTCTCCTCAGGTAGGAACCCCATGGACACACCCACGACGTCCCGACGTCGACTGCTCCAGCTCGGTGCCGCAGCTCTGCCGCTCGCCGTCCTCGGGTCGGCACTGCCCACGGTCGCCCGCGCTGCCACCAGCCCTTCGGGCGCCACGCTGCGCATACCCGCCGAGACCGACCGCCACGTGCGCACCTTCATGGCCTGGCCCGCGCTGTCGTCGGTCTGGTCCACGCAGCTGGGTGCCGTCCGCCGCGACATCGCGAGGGTGGCCGACACGATTTCCCGTTACGAGCCGGTCGCGGTGCTCGCCCGACCCGAGCAGGCGGCGGATGCCCGGTACGCCTGCGGTGCGGAGCAGGGGCGTACTACGGCATCGAGGTCGTCGAGATCGCCAACGACGACCTGTGGATACGGGACTTCGGCCCCACCTTCGTGGTCGCCCCCGGCACTGTCGCCGGTGTGGACACCAACTTCAACGGCTGGGGCAAGACCGGCACACCGTACGCGCAGCCCTACGCGAACGAAGCGGCCGCGGCCGCGACGCTGCTCGGCCAGTACGGCGTCCGGCGTGTGCGGGCCGGGTTCGTCGGGGAGGGGGCTCGCTGGAGACCGACGGTCAGGGCACCCTGCTCGCCACGGTCAGCTCGCTGGTCAACAGCAACCGCAACCCGGGCATGACCCAGAGCCAGGTCGAGCAGGAGATGAAGTCCGCGCTCGGCATCGACAAGGTGATCTGGGTGCCAGGACTCGCCGGCCAGGACATCACCGATTGCCACATCGACTGCCTGGCCCGTTTCGTCGCACCGGGACAGGTCATCCTCGACCAGCCCGGCCCCGGCACCGACCCCAAGTGGGTCGCCGTCTGCAACGAGACCAAGCAGGCTCTGCTGAGCGCCACCGACGCGTAGGGCCGCCGCCTGACCATCACCGAACTCCCCGGCCCGGACCGCCGCCTCATCCGCGGCAGGGGCACCGCCTTCCTGTCCAGCTACACCAACTACTACACCGCCAACGGCGCCGTCCTCGTCCCCCAGTTCGGCGACAGCTACGCCGACGGCGTGGCCTCGACATCCTGACGGCCGCGTACCCCGGTCGGAACATCGTCCAGCTGAACATCGACAACATCGCGAGCGGCGGTGGCGGCATCCACTGCGCCACCCAGTCGCAGCCGGTCGTCCCCCCGGCTGTCTGACTGGCCGATACCGGATGAACACGCCGGTCGCCGCGCATCGGCGGCGACCGGCCCTCTTGGAGAGTGGTATGCGGCACCGGGTGTTTCCGTTGATCGCCGATCTCGGGCTGATCGCCCTGATCGCGGCGACGGTCGCGACCCTGCTGGACTGGGACAGCTGGAGATCCGAGCAGAGCGCACTGCTCGGCCGCCGGCGATGGACCGCGACGGCGCTGGTCGCCACCGCCGTGCTTGTCGCCTTTGAGTCGCTGACCGGCGGATCCCTGACCGCCGTGGCCTACACGGCAGGGCTGCGCTGGGCGCGACTCCACCGCCGCGTCCTCCTCCTGACCCTGTCCGCGACGGGCCGGTGGCGGTCACCGCGGCCGACTCGGCCGTGCAGCCGACGCCGGCCGAAGTGCGTGTTTCTGATCCCCGGATCTGAGTAGCCTTGAGTTCTACGCTGGCGCGGTGTCCAGGGGTACTGGGCAGGGCGGAGAGAGGATCTGTCGGGCTTGCGGTGACCGGCTGAGGCTGGGTGCGCGGCCCGACGCCTTGTTCTGTTCTGCAGCGTGTCGTGCCAGGCAGTGGCGTGCGGACCGGCGGTTGCGCAAGCGTACGGCTGCCGCGCTGAGCGGTGCGGGCGAGGTGGAGTGTCCCGAGTGCGGGGCTCGGTGGGTGGCCGGCGTTGACCGGAGGTCGAACGCCGTCTTCTGCTCGCGCCGGTGTGTGGTGAGAGCTTGGAGGCGCCGGAAGGGAACGTTCGGCGAACCGCATCCCGAACGCATCCTGCGTCCAACTCCGTTCAGATCATGGTCACTTGCGGTCGTTCGTTGTGATCTGTGCATTTACGGTCTGACTCTCGGTGATGAGCGGGCCGTGTCCACGTCACGGACATCAGCTCCGTGCTGCGGCCCGCATGGGTGGTGAAACCCATGCCGGAGGAGATCGACAAGGTCGGAAACGTCAGCCAGTCCCGTTACGAGCAGATCGTGACCGAGTTGCGGGACGTGGTGGAACAGCAGACGCGGGCAATTCACGATCGGAGACCGCGCCTTGGAGATCGAGCCGATGAGGGAGCCGGGCGGCTACCATGCGGTGGACCCCGAGTGGTCGGTGACCACGACGTTGACACAGCTGGCCGAGGACATTGGTCTGAAGTTCAGCACGGTGAAGTCGGCGAGGTGGACGTCCTCGCGCTGGCCGGCCGACCGCCGGCAGAAGGGCGTCTCCTACACCGTTCACCGGATCCTGGCCTACATCGAGAACGACCAGGAACGATTCGATGCGATCCTCACACCGCCTGGGGGCAAGTTGCGGTGGACGCCGGACGACGCCAGTCGACGGGTCGGCAACCGGGTCGAGACACCGGTGACGCCGAAGGAGAAGATCACCGCGATTCACACGCTCGCCCAAGACGCTCAGGTCGCCGCGGCGGTGACAAGCGACTTCCTGAAGCGGCCTGAAGTGACGGCCAAGGTGACCACGGTGGACAAGGCCCGGGTGGTGGAGGAGTTCACCCGTGACGAGCACGTGGCCACCACGGCGGCCACGAACCTGCTCCGCAGGCCGGACGTCGCGTTCAAAGCGATGAGCGACGACACCGCCCGCTTCCAGGTCAACCATGCCCAAGCCGAGCGGTCCCGGCAAGCCCGCGACCACTTCGAGGACACCAGTCCCGTCGCACCAGCGGTGAAGAAGATCGACCGGACGGTGGAGTTCCTCGACCTGGTCACCGCCTGCCACTCGTTCGTCGCCGCGGCCGGCCGGACCGTCCCGGGCCTGCGCGACCGCACCCTGAGCGAGGACGAGGCCACGATCGTGCACCAGAACGTCGCCAAGGTAAACGGCTGGCCACCGCTGATCTGGACCAGGGCCGACGGCTACCAGCTCGGCGCGGAACGCGCCGCGCTGGAGGCTTACGAACGGGCCGTTCTCACCGAGAAGCTGACCGAGTTCCGCCGCTTCATCACCGGCACGGTCGCCCCGCATGCAGCCACCCACCCGGGCGACAAGTGGGTCAAGCACATCATCGCCCAGCTCAACTCCATCGAATCCACCCTCGACCTCGTCGTCTCTTCCTGACCACCACCGAGGGGGCCGCCCGGCCTCCGGCCAGCCGCCCCCTCCCCGCCTGACTTGGAGGGAAGCCCGCCGCCATGCGTCAGCGTCGCTATCCCTCTGACACCACGAACGCGGAATGGGCCCTGCTCGAACCGCTGTTGCCGCAGCCTGCCTGCGAGACCAGCCGCGGCGGCCGTCCGGAGAAACATCCCCGGCGGGAGATCGTCGACGCGATCCGCTACGTCGTCGACACCGGCTGCAAGTGGCGGGCATTGCCTGCGGATTACCCGCCCTGGCGCACAGTCTGGGGGTTCATGGCCCGCTGGGCGGCAGCCGGGATCGTCGGCCAGATCCGCGACCATCTCGCCGGCCGGATACGCCGCGACATGGGCAAAGGCCCCCGAGCGGTGGCCACCGTGATCGACTCCCAGAGCGTGAAAGCCGCCGAGACCGTCTCCAAGGCCACCCGCGGCTACGATGCGGGCAAGAAAATCAACGGTCGCAAGCGCCACCTGGTCGTGGACACCCGCGGCCTGCCCCTCATGGTCATGGTCACCCCCGCCGACCTCCACGACGCCGCAGCCGCTAAAGAAGTCCTCTTCCGCCTCCGCCTGATGCACCCCGAGATCACCATCGTCTGGGCCGACTCCGCCTACGCCGGCAAACTCGTCGACTGGGCAAAACAGCACCTCAACCTCACCATCAAACCGGTCAGCCGCCCCAACTGGGTCGTCGAGAGGTCACTCGCGTGGATGATGCACGCCCGCCGGCATGCCCGCGACTACGAACGGCTCATCCAGCACTCCGAGACCCTGATCACCTGGGCCGCCATCACCCTCATGACCCGCCGTCTCGCACGGAAAGGCGCCACCCCCAGCTGGCCCAGGAGGCCCCGGCTCTCCTCCTGACTCTGTGATTTCCCAGACGGCAGGGCCCTGATCAGCGAGCCAAAGACCAGTCAAGGGCCCAGCGTCCAGATGAGCGGCGATGCGCGTGATCGTCCCGATGTTGTCCTCGAACAGATGCGCCTGCATGCCCGCCGCTTGGGCGGCCTCAACATTGGCTGCGACATCGTCCACGAAGAGACAGCTCTCCGGCCCCACCTCCAAGCTGGCGCAAGCAGGCACCAAGGCGCAGCTCCGGGTGAGGGTTCCAATCAGCCCGCGAAATCTTGCGTGAAGTAAACAGTGCCATTGGCATCCGCAGCTTGGACAATACCCACCCCGATCCACCTGTAAGAAGCGGTAGGCGGAGGACAGAGACCCTTAACCGAACACCAGGTGTTGTTCGTATCATTGGGGTCACAGCCGATGATGTTGTACTTATGGCCCCAAGGGGGGTCCGCGTTCTCGTCGTGGTTCATCCAAGAATCCATTGCGGCCTCGGGCGAGCCTTGGTAAACACCGTTGACGGTACCCCAGCCGGAATAGATGTTCTCACCCGTCGTACCGAACCCCAGTGGCCTAATCCGCTGGTCAGGCGTGACATTTCCTGGCTGCTCATCATGGACGAGTGCGTTGTGGTCGGCCATGTATCGGCTGTGGGCCTCCGCCACAGCCATAAGCCGTGGATCGACTTGCAGGGGAGGACATCCAGCCTGTTGCCGCGCAGCATTGACCAAATCGACGAGTCGCTGCTCCTCCGGAGTTAGCACTGGAATGAGCTCCCAGTGCGTGCCGGTATAAATACCATCGAAACTCGGCGCAAGGCCCACGGATCCCTCCTGCGTACGGCCGTCGAGGTACTGGTGCTGAGGGTTGACGATGGTGCCCTTGCACTTGAGTACGAAGCCGGGATTGGAGGCGGTCAGCTCCCAGTGCGTGCCGGTATAAATACCATCGAAACTCGGCGCAAGGCCCACGGATCCGTCCTGCGTACGGCCGTCGAGGTACTGGTGCTGAGGGTTGACGATGGTGCCCTTGCACTTGAGTACGAAGCCGGGATTGGAGGCGGTCAGCTCCCAGTGCGTGCCGGTATAAATACCATCGAAACTCGGCGCAAGGCCCACGGATCCGTCCTGCGTACGGCCGTCGAGGTACTGGTGCTGAGGGTTGACGATGGTGCCCTTGCACTTGAGTACGACGTTTACCATAACGCCCTCCAGCTGTGTGCTGATGATGTTGCCATTGAAAGAAATAGCGTGATGCCCATGGAGACAGCGGAACAGCCCTCTGCGAAGCATGTCGCAGCAATTGAGGCCAGTGCCCAAGCTGCAGCCCGGTATTCGGCATGCGGCTTCCGCCTTCTCGCTAACGGACTCGAGTCCAGTCCCACACGGCCCCGTGGCTACTGCAAGCGGTGTGCAGCCATAGGGTGATGGCTGCACGGAACCCACAGCGTGCAGCTCGGACGCTCGGCCTAGGTTCAGAAACAGGTACGAAGGCCAGCAGGATGCCGTTGCCGCCCAGGCTCTGGTTCGGCTTGAGTGCCCAGCAGTCGGGCAGGGCGTCCCAGTCCAGGGAGGCGATTTCCCGGCGCGAGCGCAGCAGGGCCAGGGTGGGGGAGGTCGGGGCTCCGACCGAGGTCAGCGCCTCCTTGGTGGCGCACTTGTCGTTGACGAGCCGGATGGCGGCCGACGAGTTGCGCCGGGCGATCCGGGCGTTGCGCAGGTTCATGCCCATGAGCGGGTCCCAGCTGCGAAGCCGTATCACGCCTTGGCCTCCTGCCCCTTGGCCGCGGGTGCGAACCCGAACAGTTCACCGAGTCGCAGCCCTCGATACGTTCCGGCGATCGACGTCCACACCGCGCACACGATCGCTAGCTGCAAGGGCACCGCCTCCGCGACCTCGCGCACGTACGGCGTCAGGAGGAGCAGCGCCACCAGGATCGCCGTGCCCATGGTCAGAGCGGCTCCCACGGCCGCGGCCCTGACGCCGTCGAGGTCCCACGCCTCCCACAGACGCTCGGTGACGATCGCCGTGACGACGACCGGCAGCGACATCCCCCCACGAGTCGGAGAGCCCGAAACTGCCCAGGCCGAGCTGGGCGGCGATCAAGGTGACCACCGCGATCAGTACGCCGAGCCGACGGCGCGGCGGTCGAGTCGGGCTGCGTGAGCAGCCGCTTGCCCACAGCCACGTGAAGTCCCTGGACCTCCTGCCGGCCGAGCAGGACGGGGGTTTCGCGCTTGGAGCGGTTGTTGACGCTGAGCTTGGCGACGAACGACCGGCTGGCCAGCCGCACCGTGCTGTCCACCACCGGGCGCTTCTCACGGCCGAGCGCCGAACCCACAGTGATCCTGGGCGCGTCGTCGAGGTCGAACCCGAGATCCTTCGCCAGAGCCGTGTCCAGTGACGACGCCGACGCACCGGTGTCGATCAGGGCGAGGACTTCGGAAGTCTGTCCGGTCGGCCCAGGTGATGCGCACCATCTCCCGTTCGCCGACGACCTCGGGCGACTGGCTCAGGGGCCGGTTCGGGGAGCCGAGCACACCCAGCAGCAGGAGGCCCAGACAGGCCACGGCCGCCAGCACCTTCATGAACACGGGCACCTTCTTGCGCCCATCGCGGT
Organism: Streptomyces sp. NPDC001450; assembly: GCF_053597295.1. Taxonomy (NCBI): domain Bacteria; kingdom Bacillati; phylum Actinomycetota; class Actinomycetes; order Kitasatosporales; family Streptomycetaceae; genus Streptomyces; species Streptomyces sp. NPDC001450. The sequence continues at coordinate 38,359 of NZ_JBSFHY010000012.1, read as the reverse complement.
GGGCGCCGGCCGCCCGGTCTCCGTCGGCCGCACTCTCTTCGTACTTCGGGAGGTCATGCATGGGGACAGCCTTGAACAGAGGGCCCGGCGCCCAGTAGTACCGATCGGCCAGAGACGGGCAACGAAAGTCACGCGCGCACCGGCCCGGCCCCCTGGCCAGTGATGTCAGTGCCGTGATTCCGGGCGTGGGAGGCGCCCGGTAAGGTTCGGGCCATGGCGTCTCGCAGTACTCAGATCCTTGAAGCCGCCGCCCGGGTGATCGCCCGGCGCGGGGTCCGCGGCCTGCGCGTGGAGGAGCTCGCCGCCGAGGCGGGCGTGTCCACCGCGCTGATCTACTACCACTTCAAGGACCGCGCCGGGGTCCTGAGCAAGACGCTGGAGTTCATCAACGACCGGGCCGAGCGCTACACGACCCACCGTGATCCGGACGCCGAACCGCTCAGCCCGCGCGAGGAACTGAACCAGACGCTCCTGCTCGAACTCCAGGACAAGACCGAGGTCAGGGAGAACAGCAGCGCCTGGGGCGAGTTGCGGGCCAGCGCCGTCTTCGACGACCTCCTGCGTACAGACCTGGCGAGAGCGACCTTGGTCTGGGTCCAGGAGGTGGCGGCCTTGTTGGGGCAGGTCCAGCCGATGGCCTCGGCCGTCGCCCTCACGGCTGCCGCCGAGCGGCTCACCGCCCTCCTGGAGGGCCTGAGCATGCGCTGGCTCAGTGGCACGCTCCAGATCTCCCACGCCCGGACCCTGATGAGCGAGGCCATCGACATCGAGGTCGAACGGCTCGGCCGTTAGCCGCTCGCGCCGGCGCCGACACCGGGGCCTTTGGCCCAGGGTCCGTCCATTCCGCGTCCCCTGATTTCGGTCTCGGCGGCCGCCTGCGCCTACCCAGCCCTGCGCCTCAACCCGGCAGATCACCCGACTCGTTCCGCTGAAGGGCCACGGCCGCGTGAAACATTGACTGATATTTCAGTCAGTGCGACAGTGGCGGTACATCCCACCCCTCAAACGGAAAGGAAGGGACGCCATGCGTGTGACCAGGTCCGTCAGCCAGGGGGCGACATGCCTCTGACCCCCACGGAGCGGGACCGGCTCCTTCTTTTCACAGCCGCCGAGCTCGCGCGGACGCGGCTGGGGCGCGGGTTGCGCCTCAACGTGCCGGAAGCGACCGCCCTGATCGCCGACACCGTGTGCGAGGCCGCGCGTGACGGCCTCTACCTGGCCGAGGCGCTCGACCGCGGCCGCAGCGTGCTCGGCCCGGACGACGTGCTCCCCGGCGTCACCGACATCGTCACGGAGATCCAGGTCGAGGCGGTGTTCGACGACGGTACCCGGCTGGCTGTCATCAGCGCCCCGTTCGGCGACATGGAGCACGAGGACGGCGGCCCGGGGGCCGTCCTGCCCCACACGGACACCCTGCCGGAACCGGAACCGCTGATCACCCTGGCCGTCCGCAACACGGCCTCCGTCCCGGTGAGCGTGACCTCGCACTTCCACTTCTTCGAGGCGAACCCCCGCCTCGACTTCGACCGGGCCGCCGCCTACGGCATGCGGCTCGCGGCCCCGGCCGGCTCGTCCACACGGTTCGATCCCGGCGCCGCCGCCGAGGTCGGACTCGTACCGATGGGCGGCGAACGGATCGCGATCGGATTCGCGGGCCTGGTCGACGGGCCGCTGGACGCGCCCGGCGCGAAGGCCGAAGCCCTTCGGCGCGCCGCCGCCTGCGGCTACCTGGGAACGGAAGGTGCAGAGCGATGAGCAGGCCCACCCGGCACAGTGACCACTGCGCGCCGGGCGGCAGCCGCCACATCGACCCGCACGAGTACGCCACCGTGCACGGCCCCCGTGCGGGGGACCGGGTCCGGCTGGGGGACTCGGGGCTCGTCGTACGGGTGGAGTCGGACTCGCAGAAGCCCGGCGACGAGTTCCTGGCCGGCTTCGGCAAGACCGCCCGCGACGGCATGCATATGAAGGCCGCAGCCGTCCGGGACACATGTGACGTCGTGATCACCAATGTCCTGGTGATCGACGCCGTCCTCGGCATCCGGAAGGTGTCCATCGGTATCCGCGAGGGCCGGATCCACGCGATCGGCCGGGCCGGGAATCCTGACACCGTCGACGGGGTCGACGTCGTCGTCGGAACGGGGACGACGATGATCCCGGGCGAGGGGCTGATCGCCACCGCCGGTGCGATCGACACCCATGTCCACCTGCTCTCCCCGCGGATCATGGAAGCGTCACTGGCCTCCGGCGTCACCACGGTCATCGGCCAGGAGATCGGGCCCAGCTGGGGCGTCGGCGTGAACTCCCCGTGGGCGCTGAACCTCGGGTTCAGCGCCTTCGACGCCTGGCCCGTCAACATCGGCTTCCTGGCCCGGGGATCCGCCTCCGACGAGGCGCCCCTGGTCGAGGCGCTAGCCGAGGGCGGTGCCTGCGGTTTCAAGGTCCACGAGGACATGGGCGCCCACACCCGCGCCCTCGACACCGCCCTGCGGGTCGCCGAGGAGCACGACGTCCAGGTCGCCCTGCACTCGGACGGCCTGAACGAGTGCCTGTCGGTCGAGGACACCCTGAAGGTCCTGGAAGGCCGGACGATCCACGCCTTCCACATCGAGGGCTGCGGCGGCGGACACGTCCCCAACGTCCTGAAGATGGCGGGCGTGCCGAACGTCATCGGCTCCTCCACCAACCCCACCCTGCCCTTCGGCCGCGACGCGGTCGCCGAGCACTACGGGATGATCGTCTCCGTCCACGACCTGAAGACCGACCTCCCGGGCGACGCCGCCATGGCGCGCGACCGGATCCGGGCCGGGACGATGGGCGCGGAGGACGTCCTGCACGACCTCGGCGCGATCGGGATCACCTCCTCCGACGCGCAGGGCATGGGCCGGGCGGGAGAGACCGTCCGGCGCACGTTCGCCATGGCCGGGAAGATGAAGGCCGAGCTCGGCCCGCTGGACGGCGACGGCCCGCACGACGACAACGCCCGCGTCCTGCGCTACATCGCCAAGCTCACCATCAACCCCGCCATCGCCCACGGCCTCGCCCACGAGATCGGTTCCATCGAGATCGGCAAGATGGCCGACATCGTGCTCTGGCGCGCTCCGTTCTTCGGGGCCAAACCGCAGATGGTCATCAAGAACGGCTTCCCCGCCTACGGAGTGACCGGCGACCCCAACGCGGCCACCGACACCTGCGAGCCGCTCGTCCTGGGCCCGCTGTTCGGCGCCCACGGAGCCGCTCCGGCCGAGTTGTCCGTCGCCTTCGTCAGTCGCGCCGCCGTCGAGTCGGGCTCGTTCGGCTCGCCGTACGACACGCTGGGCACTCGGCGCAGGCGGGTGGCCGTACGGGGGACCCGAGGTATCGGCCCGGCCGACATGGTGCACAATGCCCGCCTCGGGCAGGTGGACGTCGATCCGCGTAGTGGCCTTGTGACCCTCGACGGCGATCCGCTGCGCTCCGAGCCGGCGCAACAGGTCTCTCTGAGCCGTCTGTACTTCTTGTGACCCGTACGTCCTGACTGGACTTCCAAAACGACACCGCAGCTCTTGACTGAATTTTCAGTCGAGAGGATGCTGTTCACACCGCGTACCCGTTCCCGCGCTTCCGCCAGGCTGAGCCGGCCGCCGCCGACGGGTACCTCTGGCGAAACGAAGAGAGACCCGTGATGACTGCATTCCGTATGCCTGCCGAATGGTCCGAGCACGAGGGGTGCCTTATGGCCTGGCCCGTCCGGGAGGACCTGTGGGGCAGCGTGCTGGACGATGTCAAGGAGGAGTACGCGAACGTCGCCCGCGCCATTGCCGAGTTCGAGCCGGTCACCATGGTCGCGCCGCCGGGCCACGGAGAGGCGGCCGCGACGAGGTGCGGCGACGGCGTCACCGTGGTGGAGATGGCGCAGGACGACTCGTGGTTCCGTGACTCCGCCCCGCTCTTCGTGCTCGACGGCGAAGGCAACCGCGCCGGGGTCGACTTCCGCTTCAACGCCTGGGGCCGCAAGCACAGCCCGTACGACTCCGACGACCGGATCAGCGCCCTTATCCTGGAGCACCTCGGCATCGAGCGCATCGCCTCCGACATGATCCTGGAGGGTGGGGCGATCACGGTCGACGGAGGGGGCACGCTCATCACCACCGAGCAGTGCCTCCTCCACCCCAACCGGAACCCCGGCATGACCCGGGACCAGATCGAGACCGAGCTGAAATCCCGGCTCGGCGTGGACAAGGTGGTATGGCTGCCGTACGGCGGTCTGCTCGACACGGAGACCGACGGGCACGTCGACGGGGTCTGCGCCTTCGCGGCTCCCGGCAAGGTCGTCGTCTCCCTGCCCGACGACCCTGACCACCCCGACTACGCCCGGATGCGCGCCAACCGCGCCGTCCTCGAGAACAACACCGACGCCCAAGGCCGGCCGTTCGAGATCATCGACGTCCCGCAGACCGCGTTCGTCGACATGGTCGACGGCGAGGTCGAGGTGTCCTACCTGAACTACTACGTGGCCAACGGCGGCGTAGTCGTCCCGGTGGCCGGCCTGCCCCAGGACGAGGCCGCCCTCGCGGTGATCGCCGCGGCGTACCCGGGCCGCAAGGTTGTCGGGGTGCAGGCGGCCGCGATCGCGTTCGGCGGTGGCGGAGTCCACTGCATCACCCAGCAGATCCCCGCGGCCTCCGCCACCGCCTGAACCGAGAACGGACCGCTCCCGGAGGGCCGCTCCAGCGGCCCTCCGGCCCCGCACCCCTCACGGAAAGAGAGCGCGACGATGACCACATCCCTGCCTCCCGGCAGCACAAGCCCCGGCGGCAGGCGCGGACGGCTCGCAGTGACGACGGCCGCCCTGACCTCCCTCGCGGCCCTCGCGGCCTGCTCCGGTCCTCCCCAGGGCGCCGGGGCCGGCGGCACCGAGGTCAAGCTCTCCGCGTCCACGCCACCGGCCCGCGGCGAGATCGACTCCTTCACCTGGGCCGTCTACGCCGAGCCGCCCACCCTCGACTACACGGTGGCCTTCGACTACCCGCAGAACACGATCCTCTCCAACGTGTGCGAGAGCCTGATGCGCTGGACACCGGGGCTCACCCTGGAGCCGGGCCTGGCGCGGAAGGCGTCGAACCCGGACCCCACCACCTGGGTCTACGACCTGCGCCCCGGCGTCCGCTTCCACGACGGCAAGGTGATGACCGCCGACGACGTGGTCTACAGCCTGGGCCGGCAGCGGGACCCGGACAACGCCGCCGCCTGGGCGCAGAACTTCCAGAACGTCGCCTCCTTGCGGAAGACCGGCCCGCTCCAGGTCACCGTCAAGCTCAAGAAGCCCGACTCCCAGTTCCCCCAGTACATGGCGACCGCCGCCGGTGTCGTCGCCTCCAAGGCCGGCGTCGAGGCGGCGGGCAAGAACTACGGCACCACCGGCGACCTCGCCTGCACAGGCCCGTTCAAGCTCGGCACGTGGAGCAAGGGCCAGTCGATCGAGCTGGAGCGCTTCGACGGCTACTGGGGCAAGAAGGCCAAGGCGAAGAAGGTCGTCTTCCAGATCCTCACCGACCCCTCGGCCCGCACCAACGCTATGCTCAGCGGTGAGATCGACGGCGGCTACCTGATCCCCACCGAGAGCTACGGCCGCCTGCGCGACAGCGGCATGGGCACCCTGTACTTCGGCGAGGGCCTGAGCACGGTCAACGTCAACGTCACCGACATGAAGGGCCCGCTCGGCGACGTCCGGGTACGCAGGGCGCTGTCCCTGGCCCTTGACCGGTCCGGGTTCGTCAAGGCCGGCCTCGGCGGCGCCGGAACCGTCACCAACTCGCTCACCAGCCGTGCCGCCTGGGCCGGAGCATCGGAGGAGACCCGCAAGGCCGCGTTCGCCGCGCTGCCGCCCACCGCCCAGGACATCGAGAAGGCCAAGGCGCTGATCAAGGAGGCCGGTGCCACCGGAAGGAGCCTGACCGTCGCCACCAGCTCCATCGGCCAGGACGTCTCCCTTCTCGCCACAGCGATCCAGGCCGCCGGCACGCAGATCGGGCTGAAGATCAACCTCAAGACGATCGCCCCCAACGCCTTCACGGCGCTGTTCACCGACCCGAAGGCGCGCGAGGGCATCGACATGTTCCCGCTCACCTACTACGACTCGATCACCGACCCGCTGGACCTGCTCACGAACTTCAAGACCGGCGCCTACATGAACTTCGCCGGCTACACCGACAAGGGCTACGACGCGCTCGTCGACCAGGCGACCGCCGCGTACGAGCCGGAGCGGCGGATGAAGATCGAGGTGGAGCTGCAGAAGCGGGTCGCCGAGCAGTTGCCGTGGATCCCGGTCGCCGAGTGGCCCACCGCGGTCTTCCTCAACAAGAGGATCACCGGCGCCCCCACCACCATCGCGTACATGTACTACCCGTGGGCAGCCGATGTGGGGGCTGCACAGTGAGCTTCCTGAGATTCGTCGTACGCCGGGTGGTGGAGATGGCCGCCACCCTGCTCGGAGCGTCGTTCGTCGTCTTCGGCGCCATGTACCTGGCACCGGGCAACCCGGCCAGCTTCCTGCTCTCCGGCCGCTCGGCCTCCCCGGAGGCCCTCGCCGCGATCAACGCCCAGTACCACCTGGACGACCCCTTCTTCGTCCGGTACCTCCGCTGGCTCGGCGACATCGTCCAAAGGGACTTCGGCCGGTCCATCACCTACCGCACCGACGTCTCCCGGCTCCTGGCCGACCGCCTCCCCACCACGCTGCTGCTCGTCGTGATGGCACTGGTGGTGGTGGCGGTGGTCGGCCTGGCGCTGGGACGGGTCGCCGCCGTACGCGGCGGTGGCACCGACTCGGCCATCCTGGTCGGGACCACGTTCGCCGTCGGCACCCCGTCCTTCGTCGCGGCCGTCCTGCTCCAGGGACTCTTCGCCGTCAAGCTCGGATGGTTCCCCAGCAGCGGTTCCGGCGACGGCTTCCTCGACGCGGTCTGGCACCTCACTCTGCCCGCGGTCGCCCTCGCGCTCTACCTGATCGGCATGCTCGCCCGGGTCACCCGGTCCGCCATGCTCGAAGCCCTCGACAGCGAGCACGTCACGGTCGCCCGCAGCCGGGGAGTCCCCGAGAGCCAGGTCATCCGCCGCCATGTGTTCCGCAACTCGCTGGGCACCGTCCTCACCACCGGCGGACTGATCGTCTCCACCCTGCTGGTCTGCACGATCCTCGTGGAGACCGCCTTCAGCATCGGCGGCGTCGGCCAGCTCCTTGAGCTGTCCACCACGACCAAGGACTTCCCGACCGTCCAGGCCATCTCCTTGATCATCGTCGCTCTCTTCATGACCGTGAACCTGGTCGTCGATCTGCTGCTGCCCCTGGTCGACCCGCGGATCACGCTCGGATCGAGGAGCTCCTCCGCATGACCGCCGTCCTGACCCGCCGGCCCGGCCTCTCCAAGATCCGCACCGCCCGGTCCCCGCTGTACATCGTCTGCCTCGCCCTCGTCGCCCTCGTCACCGCCGCCGCGCTCCTCGCGCCGTGGATCGTGCCGTACGACCCCAACACGGTCGACCTCGGCAACGCACTGGCCGCTCCCTCCCCGGAACACCTGCTCGGCGTCGACGCCGCCGGGCGCGACACCCTCTCCCGACTGCTCCTTGGCGCCCGCACCTCGCTCCTGGGGCCCCTCGGGGTCGTGGTCTTCTCCACCCTCGCCGGTGTCGCGATCGGTATGGCCGCGGGCTGGCGGGGCGGCTGGCTCGACTCCGTCCTGTCGCGCAGCACCGAGCTGGTCTTCGCATTCCCCGGCATGCTCCTCGCCATCCTGAACATCTCGGTCTACGGCGAAGGACTGCTCGCCCCCGTCGTCGCCCTCTCCATCGCCTATCTGCCCTACGTCAGCCGGCTCACCCGCTCCCTCGTCCTGGCCGAACGCAAACGCCCCTACATCAGCGCCTACCAGGTCCAAGGGCACTCGGCCCTCCAGATCTGCCTGCGCCACGTCCTGCCCAACATCACCCCCGTCGTCCTCGCCCAGTCCACCATCAACTTCGGCTACGCACTCATGGACCTCGCCGGCCTGTCCTTCCTCGGCCTCGGTGTACCCGCGCTCACCCCCGACTGGGGCCGCATGGTCTTCGACGGACAGACCGCCATCCAGCACGGCTACCCGCTCTCCGCGATCCTGCCCTGCGTCTTCATCGTGCTGACCATCGTCGCCTTCAACGTGGTCGGAGAACGCTGGGCCGACTGTGTCGCCAGGAGAGACCGATGACCCCACCGACACCCGCACTCGACATCCAAGGGCTGCGGATCAACCTGCCCGGCACGGCCCGCCCCGTCCTCGACCGCGTCGACCTCCACGTCAACGCCGGTGAGACCGTCGCCCTCGTCGGCGAGTCCGGGTCCGGGAAGACCCTGACCTCGCGCAGTGCACTCGGGCTGCTGCCGCCCGGCGCCACGGTCGAGGGCGCCGTCCGAGTGAGCGGTCAGGACGTGCTCACCATGAACACCGACCAGCTGCGCGTCCTGCGCACCGGCACGGTGTCCATGATCTTCCAGGACCCGCGGGCCGCCCTCAACCCGCTGCGCCGCATTGGTGACTTCCTCACTGAGAGCGTGACCCTGACCAGGAGCATGAGCCGTTCGGACGCCACCGCGCGGGCCATCGAGCTCCTCCATGCGGTCGGTCTCGACGACTCCGCCCTGCGCACATACCCGGGCCAGGTCTCCGGCGGCATGCTGCAGCGCGTCATGATCGCCGCCGCGCTGATGGGGGACCCCGCCCTCGTCCTCGCCGACGAACCGACCACCGCTCTCGACGTCACCACCCAGGCAGAGGTCATCGCCCTCCTGGCGCGGCTCCGCGAACGCTTCGGCACCGGCCTGCTCTTCGTCACCCACGATCTCGACCTCGCCGCCGCCATCAGCGACCGCGTCTACGTCATGTACGCCGGCCGGATCGCGGAGAGTGGTCCCGCCGAAGCCCTCTTCGCGCGACCCCGGCACCCCTACACCTCGGCACTGCTCGCCTCCACCCCCCGGCTGGAAGCCCCTCTGGGAAGGCTTGCGGCCATCGACGGCCAGCCCCCCGATCTACGGCAGGAGCTGGCTGGCTGTCCATTCGCCGCCCGCTGCCACCTGGCCACGGAGATCTGCGACCGCCAGGCTCCCGAACCGCTGCCCGCGCCCGGGCGGCCGCACCATCAGGCCGCCTGCCACCACAGCGACCGTCTCGAAGGGAGCTCCGTCGATGCCTGAGAACGTACTGGAGGCCGTCGGCCTCCGACGCGCCTTCGGAACCGTCCGCGCCGTCGACGACGTCTCGTTCACCCTGCCCGAGGGCGGTTCCTTGGGCATCGTCGGTGGATCCGGTTCAGGCAAGACGACCACCGCCCGTATCGTCGTCGGCCTGGAGCGCGCCGACGAGGGGGAGGTACGGGTACGGGGCCGGGTCCGGCCCGCCCGCGCTCGCGGCAGGGCCCAGCGCCTCGCCCGGGCCCGCGAGGTGCAGATGGTCTTCCAGGACCCCTATCTGTCCCTCGACCCCAGGACCAGCGTCGAACACGTGTTGCGTGAAACCCTGCGTCTCCACTTCCCTGACACGGACCACGACCGGCGGATCCACGAACTCCTCGACCAGGTCGGCCTGGGAACCCGGGCCGCGGACGCACGGCCGCGGCAGCTCTCGGGTGGCCAGCGCCAGCGCGTCGCCATCGCCCGCGCCCTCGCCGTGGAGCCTGCCGTCCTGGTCCTGGACGAGGCGGTCGCCGCGCTCGACGTCTCCGTGCAGGCCCAGATCCTCAATCTGCTCGCCGATATTCGCGAGGAGACCCGGATCGGTTTCCTCTTCATCACCCACGACCTCGGCGTGGTCCGTTGCGTCACCGATGACGTCATCGTCATGCACCAGGGCCGTGTCGTCGAAGCGGGCCCCACGGCCGCGGTGCTCGCGGCACCGCGACACCCATACACGCGGCTCCTGCTGGAATCCGTGCCCCGCCCCGGCTGGGACCCGGAGGCCATTGCCGCCGCCCGCCGGGTGCTCTGAGCGCGCCGGACCCGGCACCGGGGGACCGAGCGGCGGCCGACGCGCTCAGCCCTGCCCATCCGGACCGGCCAACCACCCGAGTACGCAAGAAAGTCGACACAGGAGGTCAACCATGAACGATCACGCTGTCGCCCGTCACGCGGGCCCCGGCCTCCACAGACGCCGGTTCCTCGCGGCGGCCGGCCTGACCGCCGCCGGCGCCGCCCTCGCGACGGCCGTCCAGAGCCGCGCCGGGGCCGCACCGGCCGCCGGTGCCTTCAGGGTCCCGGTCGAGGACGTCCGCCACACCCGTACGTGGATGGCGTGGCCTGACAGCACCTCCATCTGGGGTGGCAGACTGAGCGGCGTCCAGGCGGACATCGCCCTGATCGCCCGTACGATCACGCAGTACGAACAGGTGGTGATGTGCGCCAACCCCGCCAGCGCCGCCAAGGCTCGCTCGATGTGTGGACCCACCGTCACCGTCATCGGCTCCATCCCGGTCGACGACTGCTGGATGCGCGACACCGGGCCCGTCTTCCGTACCGACGGCTACGGTGGTCTCGACGCCGTCGGTCTCAACTTCAACGGCTGGGGCGGCAAGCAGACCCACGCCAGGGACGCCCTCGTCGCCGAGCGGATCGCCGCCCATGTGGGCGTGCCGTTCACCTTTGCCGGCCTGGTCGGCGAGGGCGGCGCCATCGAACAGGACGGCGCCGGCACCCTGATGGCCACCCGCAGCAGCCTCCTGAACCGCAACCGCAACCCCGGGATGTCGGAACGTCAGCTGGAGCGGGCGATGTGTGAGGCGTACGGCGCCTCCAAGGTCATCTGGTTCGACGGCGTGTACGGCCAGGACATCACCGACGACCACGTCGACGCGACCTCCCGCTTCCTCGCTCCCGGCGAGGCCCTCGTGCAGATGCCCCTCGTCTCCGACAAGGACGCGTACGCCCGCGACGCGCGCCGGCAGTACAGCACGCTGTCCGCCGCGACGACCGCCACCGGTCGTCCGATGGACACGATGCGGCTCCAGGGCCCGGATTACGACAAGATCCGCTCCACCAACCGGGACTTCCTCGCTTCCTATGCCAACTTCTATCTCTGCAACGACGCCGTCATCTCCGCCCGGTTCGGCGACAGGAGGGCGGACGAGGCCGCGCGGGCGACCCTGGCCCGCCTCTACCCCGACCGTTACATCGAGCAGCTCGACATCGACCGCCTCGGCACGGGCGGCGGCGGTATCCACTGCGTCACCCAGCAGCAGCCCGCTGCCTGAGCACCTGCGACGGAAATTCACGTCGGAGAGTCCCGTCCCGGCCATTGACTGAAATTTAAGTCAATCTCTAGTGTGAGCGCACCAAAGGGCGCCGGCGGGTCACGCGGCGCTGTACCGATTCATGGACGCACCCCTGAACAGGAGCCCACATGGGGCCAGTTGCCTCGCAGACGCATGACTCCGCATCGCGTGCGGGCATCGAACAGCACTCGATCGACTGGGTGCCCCTCTCGGAACGGCACGGCAAACCGTCGAACGTCGGGGCCATCTGGTTCGTGGGCAGCCTCAACCTCACCGGCCTGGCGACCGGCGTCGTGACGCTGTCCATGGGGGCCTCGCTCGTCTGGACGGTGATCGCCACCGTCCTCGGGTCCTTCTTCGGCACCTTCTTCATGGCCTTCCACTCGGCCCAGGGGCCCCAGTTGGGGCTGCCCCAACTGGTCCAGTCCCGACCGCAGTTCGGCTACCTGGGCGCCGCGCTCACCGTGTGGGTCTTCGCCCTGGTCAACTACGTGGCCTTCAACACCTCCGACGCCCTGCTGTCCGGCCAGGCCATGAACCTGCTCACCGGGATCCCCAACGAGCTCGGCTATCTGCTGGCCGCTGCGGTCGCGACCGTGATCGCCCTGTTCGGGTACGAGTGGATCCACCGGCTGAACCGGTGGCTCACCTGGCCCTTCGTCGTGATCACCGCGGCGATCACCGCGGCCGCCCTCCTCGGAGGAGGTCTGCCGGAGGGCGCCTGGGAGGCGGGCCCGCTCGAACTCGCCCCCTTTATGCTGGTGTTCGTCTTCGCCGCCGGCTTCCAGCTGGGCTGGGCGCCGTACGTCTCGGACTACTCGCGCTACCTCAGGCCCGACGTCCCGGTGCGCAGCACCTTCTGGTGGACGTACCTGCCCAGCGCGATCTCCGGGATCTGGGTCTTCGTCCTCGGTGCCGTGGTCTCGGCCGGCGCCCCCGAGGGCGCCGACCCCGTGACCGCCCTGAAGCTGGCGGCGGACCGGCTGTTCAGCGGGTTCGGCACGGTCGCCGTCGTCGTCCTGCTCGTCGGACTGCTCTCCATCATGGCGATCAACCAGTACGGCGGCAGCCTCACCATGATCTCGATCGTGGACTCGTTCCGGCCGGTCAAGCCGACGAGGGCCATTCGCATCGTGTCGATCGGGATCATGCTGGTGGCCGTCGGGACGGTCTCCACCCTCGTCGGCATCGATCAGTTCAACTGGTTCTTCGCCAACGTGGTCGTGGTCCTGACGTACCTGTTCATCCCGTGGACGGCCATCAACCTGGTCGACTTCTTCTTCGTTCGGCGTGGCCAGTACGTCGTCAAGGAGATCTTCAACCCGCAAGGGATCTACGGCCGTTGGGGATGGCGCGGGAACCTCGCCTACGTGATCGGTCTGGCCTGCATGGCTCCGTTCATGGTCATCACCGGCCTCTTCGTCGGGCCCGTCGCCAAGCTCCTCGGCGGCGTCGACTGCTCGATCTTCATCGGCCTGCCGGTGGCGGGCGTCCTCTACTGGGCCTTCGCCCGAAGCCTCGATCTGGACACCGAACGCCGGATGGTCCGGGAGGAGGGGCTGCTGGAACGAGTCCACTGAGCCACCCGCGCCCGCACGTACAGAACCTTTGAGAGAAGGAGCACCGCGTGAAGACAGAGCACGACGGCGAACGACCCGGCATCAGCCGCAGAACCCTCCTGGCCCGAACCGGGGCGGCCGCGGCCGCCCTGGCGGCGGGACCTGTGCTCGGCGGCATCCAGCCGGCCATGGCGGCGTCCTGGCGAGTGCCGGGGGAGGACGAGTCGCACAAGCGGACCTGGATGGCCTGGCCGTCCAGCTACACGATCTGGGGCAACCTGCTGTCCAAGATCCAGGCGGACATAGCCAAGCTCGCCAAGGAGATCGCCAAGTACGAGCCGGTCGTCATGTGCGCGGACGGCTCGTCGGCCGCCTCGCAGGCCAGGACCGCGTGCGGGTCCACCGTCACGGTCATCAGCTCCATCCCCGTCTCGGACTGCTGGATGCGGGACACCGGCCCGCTGTTCCGCGTCGACGACGCAGGCGGTATGGACGCCTTCGGCCTCAACTTCAACGCCTGGGGCGAGAACGCCACAAGCTTCTACGGCATCCCCGCCTCCGCCTACGACAAGGACCGCGTGGTCGCGCAGAAAGTCGCCGCCTACACGGGCGTCCCGTTCGCGAAGGCGTCCGTGGTCGGCGAAGGCGGCGGCGTGGAATACGACGGCGACGGCACCCTGATGGCCACCGAGAGCTGCTGGGTCAACAGCAACCGCAACCCGGGCAAGACGCGAAGTCAGATCGAGGCGGAGCTGCTGTCCCGCTTCGGCGCCTCGAAGATGATCTGGCTGCCCGGCGTCACCGGACAGGACGTCACCGACGGCCACATCGACGGCACCGCACGGTACATCAGGCCCGGCGTGGTCATGGTCCAGCTGGCCGGTGCCGTACGGCCGGACGTCTGGTCCGAGAACGCACAGGCCATGCACGACGTTCTGGTGAACGCGACTGACGCCAGGGGGCGCCGACTGCAGGTCCTCACCATCGAGGGGCCGGATGTCCTGCCTCGGATCACTCCCGGCAAGCAGGCCCAGTTCCTCAGCTCCTACATGAACTGGACGGTGACCAACCAGGCGGTGATCACTGCACAGTTCGGAGACACCGCCAAGGACGCGGCGGCCAAGGCGGCGATCGCGGCCGCCTACGGAAGGCCCGTCGTCCAGCTCAACCTCGACAACCTCTACGGCAACGGCGGCGGTGGCGCGCACTGCGTCACGATGCAGGAACCCAACTGCTGAGCGACCGGCCCGGGTCTCGCTCCCGAGACCCGGGCTGTTCCGCCCCCGCCCGTGAGAACCGCTGGTGAGGCACGCACCACCCCGTCCAAGCCAGGGCGCGAGGACGGGGTGTGCGGGAAGTCCTCGCGCTCCACCGGCACGGCCGATGAGCAGGTGTCACCGGCGCACCCGCTGACGTTGCTCTCCTCGGGTCACGAGGTCCCTGACAGGCGCTGGACGGAGTGGTTCTGCCGGCCCTGGACGGTCAGGTGGGAAGTCCCGCGTGGGGGCCGGGGTTCAGATCTTCTCGGTGGTCATGTGGGGGTGGTCGGCGGTGAGCATGCTGATGTCCTCGACATCGGGCGTCAGGATGGTGACGCGGCCGGGCTGGGCGAGAGCGGTGGCGCAGAGCATGGCGTCGATGGCGGACTTGTGGCCGTGCAGCCCGGACTGGGCGAGGGCGTGGGTGACGGGCTCGGCCCGGAGCCGGAAGAGCGTCCATTTCAGCGGGGCTCCGGGATGTGCGTCGAAAGCGCGCACGAAGCGCCCGTAGTGCTCGCAATGCACATTGATTATGAGCCCGATTTCTGCAACGCGAGCCGCTGACCTGCGGTTTTCCTTAACGTGTTTTCCTTGACATGTTTGCGATGACGCATCACGTGGAGTGCGTGGCGATTCTTGAACCTGCTGAAAAGGGTGCCTGAGCTGCGGTCTTGTCCCAGGCTGCATGAGACTCGACGTGTTTCCGCGTGAACGTCGGGCGGACTGGTCCGGACGCTCTGGACAGGCGGTCTGACCTGGAGCTGCGTTGACCATGCGCGTTGAACGGCCGGTGCGCCTCCTCTGCTCGGCCGGGTGACTGGCAGACGGTCTTGACGCTCGTCAGGGTTCTGGCCGCATTGCCGCAGCAGCCAGTTCTGCGGCTCGGCGAAGTCCTCGCTTGTCGGCGAGGTCTCTCCGTCCACGGCGCACTGCACGCGTACAGGACGCAGGGGCCTCACAATCGGGCGGAACCGTACGGGCCCAGCCGGCGCTCTCCGGCTGGGCCGCCTCATGCCGGGCGACCGGAGCCTGGTCGGCGGCTCACCGGAACGCACTCGATCCCTGCTCACCGACGCGCTCATGGTGCTCACGGAGCTGCCCGCCCAAGCCGATCCACTGCCCGTCTTCGCCGCCCGGGTCCTGAACGGTCACTCGCACGCACTCGACGACGGCACCCCCCTGTCCGCCCTCGTCCTGCGTGCCCTGGCGGTTCTGCACGACACCGCCCCGCCGCAGCCCGCGGCGGACCGGCGCGCCCTGTGGACCCGCGCGGGTGTCGCGGACGACGACCTCTCCGCCACCGTCCTCGTCGGCGGACTGCGACCCGCCGGGGACGGCCCGGTCGCCCGCGTGGCCCGCGTCTGCGCCGAGGGCGGTCAGGCCGCCGCCCTGACCCTCGCCCAACGGCGGGCCCCGGGCGGGTTCACTCTCGCCGCCGGCCCCGCACCGGTTGTTCACGCCGCGGAGAACCCCAGCGTCCTGGCTCTCGCCGTGCGGCGCTTCGGCCCGGACGGTCCACCGCTCGTGTGCACGTCCGGCTGGCCCGACAGCGCGGCCGTCAGCCTCTCCGCCTCCGCGCTGACCAGGGAGCCCGCCTCCGCTACCACGGCGACTTCGACGGTGAAGGTATCCGCATCGCCGCGTATCTCATGGCCAGGACGTCGGCCCGTCCCTGGCGCATGACGGCTGCCGACTACCGTGCCGCGGTCGCCCGCACAGCGCACGGTCCTGAGCCCGGCCGCCTCACCGAGGCGCCCTGGGACCCCGCCGTGGTCGAGGAACTGGTGGCCGACGTCCTGTCCTGTTGGCAGACCTGGCCGAAGTGGTTCGGTGAGGGTGCCGATGACGCGTCATCGGGAAGGTGTCGCACGACGGGAGGCGCGTTCAGCTCTCGTCGCCGTCGAGGGCCGTGTCGGCGATCCAGGAGCCGTGGATGCCGCCGGTGACACGGCGGGGCAGGTGGACAGTGGCGATTCGGTCGAGGCCCGAAGCGTTGAGGACGAGGAGTTGGGAGGCGTCCTGCTTGAGGTCGGAGATGACGCTGAGCAGGTAGCCGTCGTCCTCGTTGGTGGCTCCGGCGGCCGGGACGAAGACGGCCTCGCTGGGCAGCCTGGCGTCTCCGACCTCGTGGATACGGCGGGCGCCCGTCGCGCGGTCGTACTTGACGATGCCGTAACCGCCGAGGCCGTTCTCGTCGGGGAAGGACACGGCGTACCCGTAGCGGTTCTCGGTCCCGATGAACGCGTCGTTGAGCGTGGGGAACTCGACCGCGAGGTCGTCGATGATCTGTTCGTCGACGGTTCCGGCGGCCACGTCGATCACCCAGCGGCGGGTGTAGGAGCGGGTATTGGGCTCGGTGCCGCGGCCGGGGGCGCCGACCCACCAGTTCCACGAGAGGTGGAAGCCCTCGCGGTCGACGGTCGGGCCTTCCAGGACGATGCGTCCCTGGGCGTCCTCGTAGGCGTTGGCGGCGTGCAGCATGTTGCCGGGGTCGATGGGGAACCAGCGCATGTGCGCGGTGCCGTCGAGGCCACGGGGCATCACACCGATGCGGGCGGGGTGGCTGTCGTTCCAGGCGTACGGTATGCCGGAGCGCTCGGTGGGGTCGAAGGTGACGGTGCCCTCGACGAACACGATGTGGTGCGCGGTGATGGCGAAGTCGTGTTTGAGGGAGGCGGTGGCGCCGGGGACCTCGGTGCTGTGGACGATCTCGCCCTCGGTGTCGGCGACGTAGTACATCAGGTAGGGCGGGACCGGCGAGGAGCCGAAGAAGTGCAGCTCGCCGGTGACCGGGTCGGTCTTCGGGTGCGCGGTCATCGCGCTGCGCAGCTTGCCGTCGAAGTCGTAGGCGCCGACGGTGTCCAGGTCCCGGGTGAGCTCGAACGGGAAGTTGGCCTCGCACAGCGCGAGGAGGCGGCCGGCGTGCTCGATGACATGGGTACCGGCGACGCTGGCCGTGAGGTCGGGGCCCTTCTCGGTCAGGTAAGGGGCGCCGTCCAGCGCGGGAGTGCGGACCCAGCGGTTGCGGTACCACTCGGCGCGTCCGTCGCGCAGGCGGATGCCGTGCACCATCCCGCTGCCCTTGAACCAGTGGGTCGGGGTGACGCCGGGCTTGGGGTTGTGGCTGTTGCGGATCAGCCGACCGGTCAGCTCAGGGGGCAGGGTGCCCTCAACGGTGAGCTCGGTGGCGGTGATCTCGTCGACGACGGGCTCGTAGTGGCCGGTCAGGTAGGGCTTGGTGGTCATGGCGGAGACCTCGATTCTCGGTGCGTGTGGTGATGGGAGCGATGAGGGATCAGTGGTCTGAGATGGCTGAGGCGGTGTCAGTCGTGCGGTTCGGCACGGTGACCCGGTCGTCGGTCTGTTCTGGGGTCCACACGTGGATGCCGGTGACGCCGGTGATGCCGTTGGACGGGCCGTCCCACGCGATCCTCTCGGTGTGGGACAGGCGGCCGACGACGGGAGCGGTTTCGTCGATGGTGAGCATGGCGACTCGCCTCTCGATCGATCTGGTGGCAGGTGGTGACGAAGTGCAGAAGGCGGATCAGGGGGTGCGGGAGGCGGTCTGGCCCGGTCCCACGGGAGCCGGCGCCTGTGGGTTGGCGGGAGCGCTGCGACGGGTGCCGATGACGGCCAGGAGAGCGGTCGTGGCCAGTACGGCGGCCGCGATACCGAACGCGGTGCGGTAGCCGGCGGTCAGTGCCTCCGGGAGCGGTTGGTGGGCCGCGGCGTGTGCGGTGACGGAGCCGGCGAGGGTGGCCAAGGCCGCGAGGCCGATCGCGCCGCCGACCTGGCGGGTGGTGTTCACCAGCCCGCCGGCCAGTCCGGCGTCGTCCTTGGCGACGCCTTCGACGGAGAGGGCGGTGAGCTGGACGAAGGCGATGCCGAGACCGAGTCCGATCAGGATGCTCGGGCCGAGGATGTCGGCGAGATAACTGCCATGTGCGCTGATCCGCGACAGCCACAGCAGTCCGCCGGCTTCGGTGAGCAGGGCCGCGGTCACCGTGACCGTGGCGCCGATCCGACGCGAGATCCGCGGCGCCAGGGTGGAACCGAGCATGTTCGCCGTGGCCAGCGGAAGTTGGCCGAGTCCGGTCACCAGCGGGCTGGAGCCGAGGACGCGCTGCTGGTACAGCGGGAGGAAGAAGAACAGGGCGATCCACACCGAGCCGAGCAGGGCCATGAGTATGTTCCCGGCCCGGACCCGGCCGCTGGCGAACAGCCTCGGGGGAAGCAGCGGATCGGGGTGCCTGCGCTCGACCAGGACGAAGGCCGCGAGCAGGACGGCGGCGAGAGCGAACGCGCCCAGCACGTGGGCGTCCGTCCAGCCGGAGCGGCGTGCGGTGGTCAGGCCCCACACCAGGGCGGTGAGGGAAAGGGTGACGCAAGCCGTGCCGGACAGGTCGAACCGGCTGCTCTCCGCAGGCGGCGCCTGTGGCACGTGGACGGCAGCGGTGACCAGGACCAGGAACGCTCCCGTCGCCACGGCGTAGAAGATCCACGACCAGCCCCATGCCTGCGTGAGCACCCCGCCGAGAAGGACTCCGGCAGCACCTCCAGCGCCGGAGACCGCGCCCCACACTCCCAGTGCTCGGCCCCGGCCGGGTCCGGGAGGGAACAAGCCCATCACCAAGGCCAGCGCGGCGGGGGCGATGGCGGCGGCCCCCAGCCCCTGCACCGCACGGGCAGCGATCAGGACGCCGGGCGAGGTGGCCGAACCCGCCGCCAGTGAGGAGATCCCGAACACGGTGAGGCCCCCCAGCAGCACCCGGCGACGACCCAGCAGGTCCGCCGCGCGCCCGCCGGCCAGCAACAGCGCTCCGAAGGCCAGGCCATAGGCGTTGACCACCCAGGTGGTCCCGCTGTCCGTCAGCCCCACCCCGGCACGGATCTGCGGCAGGGCCACGTTCACGATCGAGGTGGCGAGCATGACGGTGAACTGCGCCCCGGCCAGGGCGGCGAGCGCGGCCCCGGGGCCCCTGGCGGTTCCGGATGACTTTCGCACAGCACGCTCCATTGTGTGGTTAACCACTCACTTCGAGGGGCGGAAAGTGGGCGGCGCTGTGCGGTGCGCGCCGCCGGGTCTGAGGTCGGGGTGGTCTCTAGTAGTGCCTGATGCCTGCCGCAAGGGTCCGCGCCCAAGGGGCGTCCACCGCATCGGCCCCCATGGAAACGATCAGGTGACACAGCATGCCTCGGGAGAAGAACTCCTGGACCTGCTGTTCGCTGCCGCCGGAGGCGCCGCGTACGTACTCGACCAGACGGGCGTAGCCCTGCTGTACGGCCTCGCGTACTGCCGGTTCGGAGACGGCCGCCGCCTGGGCGTGCAGCTGGATCAGCATCAGGTCGTTGTTGCTGATGAGCTTGGCGTAGGCGTTGCCCATGGCCGAGAGGACGGCCTCGGGGCTGCTGCCGCCCGCATCCGCCGCGCCGCACTCCAGACTGGCTCGGACCTCGACGAAGCAGTGCTCGACGACCGCGACGAACAGCAGTTCCTTGTTGGGGAAGAGCCGATAGACGTAGGCCTGGGAGATGCCGGCCGCCTTGGCGACCTCGGTCGTGGTCGTGCCCCAGTAGCCGCGGGCCGCGAAGGCGCCCAGGGCGGTGCGCAGCACTGTCTGGCGGCGCTCCTGCGCGGTGGAGAGCCGGCGGGGCCGGTCCGTCGTCATGTGAGTACTCAACCACTCACACTTTCCGGCGTCAACCCGGTCACACGCGTTCGAAGAGCAGGCGCGCGCAGGGTCGATGACTCATGCACGGGAATGAAGGGCCCTGCGGCGTCCGGGCGCAGCGGGGCCGCAGGCGGAGCGAGTGGATCAGGTGTGTACGGCCCGTACGTCCGCCTCGATGGGTGGGGCTGGTCCGGCCTGTGTCCGGTTCACCGCCGTGTGGGGGCCGCTACGGTCGATCCCCGAGCCGGCTGGGCGTGGGCCTCCTCGATGCCGAGCCCGGACGCCGGCCTGCCGGTGTCCCGCCGAGGTCGACGCACCGGTCGTCAGGGTGTCTCGGGGCGGGACTCGTAGTGCAGGCTGTGAAAACGGCCGCTCTCCTCGCGCCCTGTGGGGTCGCCACCCAGCGCCCGTACCGCCGCGATCGCATAGCGCTGTTCCCGTTCGTCGGTGAAGAGGCGCTGCGGGTAGGTGCGGGAGGCGTCGACGGTGGTGTTCAGGCCGTGTACGGCCAATGCCCGGGCGATCGGCTGGTACGACACCGTCCGCAGCACGAACGCGCTGACCCACACCGGTCTGCGGGCGCCGTCCAGCACTGCGTTGAACGTTCGGGCGGTGATGTAGCTGCCGCCGCCTGTCAGCGTGATGAGGCCGACCTCGGCGAGCGCGCGGCTCAGACCGGGGCCGGGTGGGCCATGTTCCAGATCGTCGGTGAAGGCGGCGTCCAGCAGACCCACCTCGAGCGCGTAGTGCACGGCGGGGGCCGAGACGTCCAGGCCGAACACCGGCACTGCGTCCGGCCGGCGCCGCGCGGCATAGAACGCCTTGTCCGATGCCGTCAGTTCCGCCGTCGACATCGTCTGGCTACCGGGGGAGGTGTACCGCTCGTACATCTCGGCCAGTGTCACGTCGTGGTTGAGCAGCGCGGCGTTGATCCCGTACGAGCAGCACACGTCCAGCACCGCCGACCCGTGCGTGCGGGCGTCGTCGAGCTCGGCCCGTTCGGCGGCAACCCGCCGGAAGACAGGCTGGGCATGGTGCGGGATCTCGTACTCGAGCGGCGCCAGCCGCCTGAAGTACGCGCGGGGGTCCGGCCGGGTGTAGATGTCGTCGAAGCGTGACTTGCCGTCCGCCACGTCCTCGGTACCGTCAGAGCCGGAACCAGCCATGCCGTACTCCTCCTCGCGTGTCCGTACCTCCATCATGTCTCGTCTTCTATGCCCCGAAATGTCCGTCACGCCGGGGGCCGGGTGTACTCGGTCGCTCTGACACGCCGGCTGCTGCTATGACGCCTCTCGCGGTACCGGCGTCGGCCTTGTCGATGCCCCGGCGTGTCGCCGAGCCCCGGCGACACCCTCTGGATTCCCGGTGTCCCTGAACGGTCGGCTTTCGGGGGTGCCGAGTGCGTCCGGGCTCCTGCGCGGGGTGGCGCTCGCCACCGGCCCTGGCGCCGGTCAACCGGCGGAACGGTGCGGTCGAGTCCTACTGGCCTTGTGAAGGCGCTTCACGTCCCGGGCCTGCGGCTGTCGTGGTCCCGGCGGCGACGGGAAGACGCAGTGCCATCAGCCAGCCGACGACAGCCAGTGCGGCCATGCCGGTGGCCGACACGGTCAGCGCCTGCTCCCTGGCACGTGCGTTGATCCGTACCAGTTCGTCGGCCGCGGCCCCCGTGATGCCCCGTGACATCGCCTTCGCCCGCAGGTCGTCGTCGGACGCGGCGGTGATCTGGACCTGCTGCTCCGCCGTCTGCGTCACCAGTTCCTTCCGGGCGGCGGACAGGACGCTGCTGTCCTTCACCCCGGCCTCGAACGCGTACAGCAGCGCTGTGGCCATCAAGGCGCCGGCGAGCGCGACTCCGAACGAACTTCCCAGATAGCCGGCCGTGTAGGAGAGCCCTGTCACGTCGCTGACCTCATCGGGCTCAGGCGCCGACTGGACGAGGTCGGTGAGCGTCGTGGCCATGCCCCGGCCGAGCCCGATGAGGAGAACGCCCGGCGCGAGTGCCAGGCCCACCGCGGCCACTCCCTGTGCATGCGGACTGAACAGGGCGGCGACAGCGCCGCAGCCGACGCCCATGCAGACGAACGCCCCCATCGAGGCGGCGCGGTGGGTCATCCTCCCTTGCCCGATGCGCCGGGCGGTCGGCGGAGCGGCCATCATCAGCCCCAGCGCGATCGGGAGCAGCACCACTCCGCAGTGCAGCGCGCCGAATCCAAAGGTCGTCTGCAGGAAGACCGGCACCAGGAAGAGCACGCCGTTGGGCACCAGGATCTGCATCAACTGGGTCGAGATCCCGGTCCGGACGGTGCGGTTCCGCAGCACCGTCACGCGGACCAGCGGATCCCTTCCGCTCTTGATGAGGTGCCACTCCCGTCCGGCGAAAGCGGCCAGGACCACCAGCCCCATGCCCGCCAGGACGGGAACGGGTGACAGACCGCCACGCTCCAGCAGTGTGTGGCCGAGCACCACGAAGTCCTGCCGCGCCTTCAGCAGGCCGTACCGTCCCGCGAACAGGGCCGAGACGACGAGCAGAACCAGTCCTGTCGTGGACAGCAGCACCCCGCGGGCATCGAAGCGCTGTCCGGGGCGTCCCGGGAACGGCCCGGCATCGACCGTATACCGTATGAGCCATGTCACGGACAGGGTGATCACGGCTCCCAGGAGGAACGACACGCGCCAGGTCAGGTAGTTGGTGACCAGGCCACCCAGAACGGGACCGGCCGCCGCACCGATTCCGGACGTCATGGCCAGCGTGGACAGCACCCTGGTGCGTACGGCCCCGGCGAAGGTCCCGGTGAGCATCGCCATCAGCGCCGGAAGCATCAGCGCGACGCCGAGCCCCTGGAGCACGGACCAGCCGAGCAGCATGAACGGCAGGCTCGGGGCGGAGGCGGTGATCAGCGCCCCCAGGACGAAGATTCCGCCGCCGAGGGCGAAGGTCCGCCGGTACCCGTGGCGTCTGCCAAGCTTGCTGCCACTGATCATGAACGCGGCGACCACCAGGGCGTACAGCGAAATCGCCGACTGCACGCCGGTCAGTGTGGTGTGCAGGTCCCCGACGAGCGCCGACAGGGCCACGTTCATGGCGGTGGCGGTGTAGTTGATCAGAAGGTTCTCGGCGGCGAGGAGGAAGAACAGCGTCCTGGCGGCCGATGACGGCCCTCCTTCGATCGGTCCCCGGATCCGCATCGCCCCGTTTCGCCATCGCACGAATGCGTCCCGCCGTTCGATCGCTGCGCCCCAGGCAGGCCTGCTGCTGCCAGGACCGGCCCGCGTCTCCGACTTCCCGGTTCAGAGTGCACGGCGTGCACACCACAGGCTTGCGGGACGCGCCAACATCGACCCGAGCGGGCGACACGGCCCGCCGTCCAGCCCTCGCCGGGCTGCCGAGACGCGTCCGTCGACGTGGTCGCGGATCGCTGCCAGGACGGCTGCGAGCAGGGCGAGGTTCAGGCGCTGCTGATCCACATGCCGGCACGACGCAAGGGTGGTCTCTGCCGCTGTGAAGCCGGAGAGGAAGCCCGTCGGATACGTCGAGGACCGCGTCGTCACCCCCGCGGCCGGAGCGTGACCGTTCCCGCCGACGGTCGCGGGCGTGCGCGTGGTGTCCGCGCCCCTTCCCGGCACCGTCCCGGGCTGTGACGGCTCAGCATTGCCCGTTTGGGCCTGTGGGGAACTCACCATCGCCGAGCTGAACTTCGCACGCGGTGGCGTACGGACGGAGAACGCGGCCCACTGGCGCCGCAATGGCTTCGCCACGCGGCCGTGCACGCCGGCCACCTCCGGCTGGTACCCGAAGAAGGCACCCGGGAGGCAGAAGGTCCTCATGGACGACCCCATGGGCCACATCGACGGCTCGGTCCCGGCGCGCTATGCGCACGTGACCCCCGGCATGCGCAAGCGCCTCACGGCTGGCCTGCTCCTCGTCCTCGCCGCACGCGGCAGCCGCCCTCCGCGGCCACGTGGAAGGCGGTTGACGCCGGGGGCCCGCCCGGCTCAGCCGGCCCTCCGGTGCTGTTTCGGGCGAGAACGCTTCTCGATGCGCATCCGCTCGTCGGCTGACTTCAACACTTCGTCCGCAGTCATGCCGCAGTGTGCCCAGCCGATGCCGAAGCTGGCGCCCACCCGGACGGCCCGTCCCTCGGCGCGGATGGGCTGGATGATCTCGTTGCGCAGGCGTACGGCGAGGTCCTGGGCGTCAGCGCGGCTGAGTCCGTCGGCGAGGATCACGAACTCGTCGCCGCCGAGCCGGGCGACCGTGGTGCCGTCCGGCACGCCCCTGCTGAGGCGGCGGGCGACCTCGATCAGCACCCCGTCGCCCGTGTTGTGGCCGAAGCGGTCGTTGATCGACTTGAAGCCGTCGAGGTCGCAGAAGAGCACCGCGAGGCCCTTCGTGTCGTCGTCGCCGTCGGGCCCGTACACATGCAGATGGGTGTCGCCGCCGGCATCAGCCGCTTCCGTGACTGTGGTCTTCTGCCCCCCGGGACGCGGGCACAGCCGGGCATTGAGGCGGGAGCGCAGCTCGGCGGAGTGTGGCAGGCCGGTGAGGGAGTCGTGGGAGGCACGGTGGGCGAGCTGCAGCTCGCGGCGCTTGCGCTCCTCGATGTCCTCGACGTGGGTGAGCAGGAAGCGGGGTCCGTCGGCGGCGTCGGCGATCACGGAGTTGCGCAGGGACACCCAGACGTAGGTGCCGTCGCGGCGGCCGAGGCGGAGTTCCGCGCGGCCGCCCTCGGCGGAGGTGCTCAGCAGGGTCGCGCTGTCCTCGGGGTGGACGAGGTCGGAGAAGGAGTAGCGGCGCATCGCGGAGGCGGGGCGGCCCAGCAGGCGGCACAGGGCGTCGTTGGTGCGCAGGATCCGGCCGTGCTGGTCGCCGCCCATCTCGGCGATCGCCATGCCGGACGGGGCGTACTCGAACGCCTGCCTGAAGCTCTCCTCACTGGCTCGCAGCGCCTGCTGCTCCCGCTCCAGGCGGACCAGGGCGCGCTGCGCGTCGGCCCGCAGACGCGCGTTGCTGATCGCGATCGCGGCCTGGAAGGCGTACATCTGGAGCGCCTCGCGCTCCTGCACCGCCGGTCGCCGGCCGTTGCGGGGCTGGTCCACGGACAGGACGCCGATCAGCTCTCCGCGGCTGTCGGCGCAGGGCCCGGGGGCGTACATGGGCGCGAACAGCCGGTCGAAGGGGTGCCACCCGTCCTCGAAGCGGGGCACGGAACCGCCCGTGTTCCATTCCGGTACGTCGTCCTCGTCGAGCACCCGGCTCTCGGTGTGCGGGATGAAACGCAAGTCGCCCCACGCCTCACCCATGTTCAGGCGTCGCTCCCAGGACTGGCGCGAGCCGACGCGGCCGGTGATCAGGCCCTCGGCGGCGGGGTTGCCGGAGAGGGCGGTCACCACCAGGTCGCCGTCTGAGCGCACGAGGTGGAGGTACGCCATCCCGTACCCGAGGGTGTTGACCGCGCCGTCCGCGACGACCTGCAGTGTGTCCGCCAGGCTGCGTGTGGAGTTCATGTCCGCCATGGCCTGGTGCAGTCGGTGCAGCGACGCGGCACGATCGGTGACGCCGATGTCCATCTGCGAGCGAGCCGCCTCCGCTTCTTCGAGCAGCTCCTCGTAGTGCCCGATCCGTTCGAGTAGACGCCGAGCTCCTGGCACCGCGCCTTGGGCAGCCTTCTGCAGCAGCGGCAGCGCCTCGTACAGATGCTCCAGTCCCTCGGCGTAGTCGGTGTGGCTTTCGACGGCGTCCTCTGCCTCGCGCCGCAGGGCTGTGGTGCCTTCAGGCGTCAATTCCCTCAGCCGGGCCATGACCGACTCGAAGCCGGGGTTGGGGTCTGCTTCGGCGGCGTCGAGCTGCGTGGATTGACGGTTGTCCTGCGTCACTCGCCCACATCCTCGGGTCGCGGCCGGGCCCGGTAGCCGTCAAGCTGGTCCGACTTCCTCAGCTTGTCACAGGCCACCGTGCGAAACTTCTTCACCGTGTTCTCGCTGATACCCATCAGCGGCGCGACCTCGCTCACGGTCAACCCGTCCACATACAGCAGATGAAGCGTATCGAGCTGACGTTCGGTCAGGCATGCCAAGGCCCGCTCCATGTCGACACGGCGGACGACCGGTTCGAAGACCGCCTCGCCCTCCACGCTCCGCAGCGCGTCGGCCAGCGCTCCGAGGTTCGTGGCCTCGACCGGGGTCTCGTGCGTTCTGCCATGTTTCCTCCAGTACTCCGCGATCCTGCACCGGGCGATGGGGAAGAGCACCTTCGCCAGGTTGTCGTACTTCGCCACGTGAGCGTCGTACTTCGCGAAGAACACCATCCAGATCTCCTGGCAGACGTCCTCCGCGTCCCTTCTCCCGTCATGGCCCGTCCTGTGTCTCACGAACCTCCGTAGACGCTCGTGATGTGCGGCGTAGAACTGCCGCATGTTCTCCTGCCGCGCCGCCTCCCGGGAGTCGTGGTGAGGCAGGTCGCCATCGTGCGAAGGGATCACCGAGCTCAGCCACCGTCCCGAGGGGCGGCGAGGCCCTGGCGGTCGGCGGTCTCCTCGCCACGGTCAGACGCGCCCACGGTGAGAGACCACTGGTCGCCCCCGCGTGTCCGGTGCCAGGCTCGTGCCGATCGCGCCTCGGCGGCGAGGGCGGTGGCCACCGCGGTCATCGTGCGCCGCTGCTCTCGGGCCAGGGCCACTCGTCCCCCGATTCGAACGGCCAGCGTGCAGAACGAGAGCAACCCCGTGATCACGGACACGACCTCTCCGGGACTTACCGACTCAAGCACTTTGGGCTCCACCTTCGTCAACCGACAGGATCGCCTGTCACATCGACGACACGGTGGGAATCGGGTACCTCTCGCCTGCAATATTCCTCACTGCGACCGGAAGTGACGTCAGATGAGCGAATCCCGGCAACCTCCTTTCTCTTCGGGGCACCCTCTGTCCTGGACGTCCTGGACGTCCTGGACGGCATCGGCGCTGACGAGTTCCCGCGGATGGTGCGGATCGCGTGGGCACATAGCCGGGCATGTTGAGCCGGCTGACCAGGCGGCGCGTCTGCCGGGCGCGGGCGGTCACACGAACGGGTGGGGGCGACCGGGAGCTGTTCGCCGTAGACCTGCCCGTCGACACCGGCTCCGCCACGGAGTCCGCA
Organism: Streptomyces sp. NPDC001450; assembly: GCF_053597295.1. Classification (NCBI taxonomy): domain Bacteria; kingdom Bacillati; phylum Actinomycetota; class Actinomycetes; order Kitasatosporales; family Streptomycetaceae; genus Streptomyces; species Streptomyces sp. NPDC001450. The sequence continues at coordinate 11,455 of NZ_JBSFHY010000012.1, read as the reverse complement.
GCGCCGGCAGTCTGCGCGGGCAGGCCGGAACTTCAGATGTTCCCTCATTTGCCGCGCGCCGCAACCCTCGCTTTCGACTTGCGCGAGTTTTCCGTGATCCTGAAGCCATGCGGCCCATCATGAAATGCGGTCAGCGCCGCACGCCTCGACGATGGCACTGAAGGGCGGAGCGCGACGCTTGTGACAGCCGAGCACTCCGCTGAGTCATGCGTCAAAGAAAGAGGGAACCATGACGGCAACGACGGAGACTCCCACTCGAGAAAAGGCCGGGGTGGGCCAGGAAGAGTTCGGGGAGGAATCCGCCTTCGGTCCGCTCCTGCTGGCAGCGATGCTGGCCCGCCGTGAGGAGCGCGGTGAGGAGCCGATCATCGAGCACCCGCTTCTCCTCGCCGCGCTCGCGCGCCGGCGTGAAGAGGGCGGTGAGGAGTCGATCATCCAGCACCCGCTTCTCCTCGCCGCGCTCATGCAGCGCCGCAGGGAGCGTGGCGGTGAGGAGTCGATCATCGAGCACCCGCTGCTTCTCGCCGCGCTCATGCAGCGCCGCAGGGAGCGTGGCGGTGAGGAGTCGATCATCCAGCACCCGCTTCTCCTCGCCGCGCTCATGCGCCGCCGTGAGGACCGTGGCGGTGAGGAGTCGATCATCGAGCACCCGCTGCTTCTCGCCGCGCTCATGCAGCGCCGCAAGGAGCGTGGCGGTGAGGAGTCGATCATCCAGCACCCTCTCCTCCTCGCCGCGCTCATGCGCCGCTAACAGGAGAAGGCGACACCCCTGCCCCCCGATCCCTGCAGTCGTCAGCATCGGGGGGCAGGTCCCGTAGGGCAATCGAAGACTTGAGGAACCACAATGGCAGCTGAGTCCGGCGGACAATCGGAAAAGGATCCCTTGGAGACCTTCATCGACGAGATCTTCGAGGAAATGGTGCGCGATGCCGGAATCCCGCATACCGGCACCGGCGCCAGGCACGGAAAGGACCCGCTGGCTGGAGCCCTGATGGAAGCAGCCGTGGCGTTCATGTCTCGGCCGCCCTCCCGTTCCTCGGAACTGGAAAGGGTGCTGTTCGCGCAGACTCTCGCGACCGCACTGGCAGAGTCTCTCGCGCCCGCTCTGGCGGATGTGCTGGCCTCGGAGGTCATGAAGGTGCTGACCCACCACGCGGACGCTCAAGCAGGCGGTACCCACGAAACCGTCGGCGGGGCCGGCCGTGGCCACAGCTCTTCCGGGGGCGGCGACCGTCCCTAGGGGACCGTCTTCCCCCGGTGCCCGCTCCGCTCCGCTCCCCGCCCACGCCACCGCATTGGAGGCGTGGGCGCGCGGTTCGGATTCATGGGTGCCGCCTGTTGGGGCCGGTGGAGTCTCAGGGGAGTTGCGGGGACGACGTTCGTAACGCCTTCGCCGGCGTTGCTGCGGCTCTCATCTGCTGCCGCCGTCTGGCTGGACGTGGCGTGCATGGCGCTCTCGTGGATCGGGGGGTTGCTCAGGGGCGGGTGCGCGTGCTGGCACGCGGGCCCGTGTACTCGGCGTCGCAGACGTGCTCCAGCCAGTCGATGTCGTCCGTCTCCCACAGCGCGAGGTGGACCATGAAGCTGTCCGGGGCCGCGCCGTGCCAGTGCTCCTCGCCCGGCGGGGTCCAGATCACGTCGCCCGGGTGGGCTTCGAGGATCTCGCCGCCGCGCGACTGGACGAGGGCGGTGCCCTCGACGATGCAGAGGGTCTGACCCAGGCCGTGGGAGTGCCAGGCGGTGCGGGCGCCGGGCGTGAAGCGGACCATGTTGGCCCGTGCCCGGCTGGGCTCCTCGCCGCGGTAGATGACGTCGGCGTAGGCGTCGCCGGTGCACCAGTCGGCGGGGAGCTTCATGGTCGGGGGGTGCTTCAGAAGTTGCATGGTGTTTCTCTTCCTGACTACCGCTGCCGGGCCTGCTGCGCCTCGGTGACGGCCTTGAGCTGGTTCATCGCGGTCTCGCGTTGGGCCAGCCGGCGTTACTCCTGGGAGAATTCCCTCCTGGGAGGGATTCATCCTGGGAGGGATTCATCCGGGGAGAGAACTCTCCCCCCTTCGTGTCACGCGACAGGTGTCGGACTACCCGTTGGCCGCCTTCACCAGTTCCGCCAGTTCCTCCAGCGTGGCGGCCTGGAAGATCGTCCGCATCGGGATCACGACGTCGAACTCCTTGCGGATTCTCCGGGCCAGCAGGGTGGCCAGGACCGAATGGCCGCCGAGCTGGAAGAAGTTGTCCTCGGGCCGTGCCTCCGGGACGCCGAGGATCTGCCTGACGAGGTCGTACAGGTCCGTGCCGGCGGAGGCGGCCGTTTCCGCCGCAGGAGCGTCGGCGCCGGTCTCGCGGAGGGCCGCGCGGTCGACCTTGCCGTTGGGGGTGGTGGGGAAGCGGTCGAGGACGATGACGGTGTACGGCACCATGTGCTCCGGCAGCGACCTGGCCACGTGCTCCCGCAACTCCGTGCCGCTGGTCTCCGCACCCGCCGACGTGGTCACGTAGCCCACGATCCGGGCGGTCGCGAGGTCACCCTCCACCACGACGCAGGCGAGGTCGACGGCGGGATGCGCGGCCAGCCGGGTCTCGATCTCTCCCAGCTCGATGCGGAAGCCGCGGAGTTTCACCTGGTCGTCCGCCCGGCCCGCGAAGAACAGCTCTCCGTCCGCGCGGCGCCAACCCCGGTCGCCCGAGCGGTACATCCGGCTGCCCGGCGGCCCGGCGGGGTCGGCCACGAACCGCGCGGCGGTCAGCCCGGCCTGGTTCAGATACCCGCGGGCCAGGCCCGGCCCGGCCAGGTACAGCTCGCCTTCGTCGCCCGGACCGGCCTCGGCCAGCCGCTCGTCGAGGATGTGCACGGTGCTGCCGGGGAAGGTCCGGCCGATGCTGATGTCGTCGGGTCCGGTGATCCGCCCGATGGAGATGCCGACGGTCACCTCGGTGGGGCCGTAGCCGTTGAGCAGGGACCTGCCCTCGGCCCAGGTCCGCACGAGGGACGGGGAGAGGGCGTCACCGGTGGAGACGAGCGTCCCGCCGGGCAGTACGCCGTCCGCTTCGGTGACGCTGAGCGCCACCGGGGGCAGCGTGGCGTGCGTGACCTTGTTCTCGGTCATCGTGTCCCGCAGCGGCTGGCCGGGCAGCAGGTCGTCGGCCGGCGCCATCACGAGTGCCGCACCGGACAGCAGGGCCAGCGAGATGTCCCAGAAGGCGGCGTCGAAGCTGATCGACGCCCACTGCAGAACGCGGTCGCCCGGGCCCGCACCGATCTGCTCGGCCTGGCTCGCCACCAGGCCGGTGACGCCACGGTGCGTCACCGCGACGCCCTTGGGCCGGCCCGTCGACCCCGAGGTGTAGACGACGTACATCAGATGCTCGGCGCGCAGCTCGGCGAGGCGCTCCCGATCGGACACGTCGTGGTCGGCGTGCGCCTCGCACTCCGCGCGGAACGCGGGGTCGTCGAGGACGACCTCCGGCACGCTCTCGTCCGGCAGCGCGAGTCGCGTGTGCTCCGCCGCGCGGATCAGCAGCACCGGCCGCGCGTCGGCCACCATGTGCGCCAGCCGTTCCACCGGATACGCCGGATCGAGTGCGAGGTAGGCGCCGCCCGCCTTGAGTACCGCGAGGAGCACCGTGACCAGTTCGGCGGATCGGGGCACGGAGACGGCGACGACCGAGTCCGGTCCCACGCCACGGGCGATCAGGTACCTTGCGAGCCGGTTGGCCGCGGAGTTGAGAGCCGTGTAGCTGACGGCCTTGCCCTCGAACAGGATGGCGGTGTCGTCCCCGGCCTTGGCGGCGACGGCCTCGAAAAGCCGGGGGACGGTGTGCTTTGCATCGCCCATTTCGCGTCCATTCAGTGATGCATTGGAACGACGAGGATTTCTCCTGGCACTCATGGTTCCCCATCATGATGGCCCGCCAGGGCGGTGAGCCGCCCCGTTGAATGAGAGGTGACAGATTCTGACCTGGGGTCGGTTTCGCTGTGTTACCAAGGGGAGTCAACGCCCGGCGAGCGGAGGCTCCTACCCGTGATGAGTAATTCCCATTCCGCCTACTGCGGCTATCGTGATTACTTGGTTCTCGAAACGTTGCTCGACATTCAGAAGCCGATCACGGAACAGCATGACGAGTTGCTCTTCGTCGTCGTCCATCAGTCGCACGAGCTGTGGTTCAAGGAGCTGCTCCACGAACTGGACGCCCTCCAGGTGACGTTGTGCAAGGCGGACAGCGGCCCCGCCCTGCGGACGCTGCGCCGGGCTCGGGCGATCTTCCGGGCGCTGACGGCGCAGATCGACGTGCTGGAGACGATGACCTCCGACCAGTTCGACACGTTCCGCGACCAGTTGGTGGGCAGCGGCTTCTACTCGGCGCAGTTCCGTGAGATCGAGGTGGTGCTCGGACGGCGTGACGGGACGGCGGCCGAGCACTTTCCCGAGGGCAGCCGGGAACGGGCGCGTATCAAGGCGAGGGCCGACGAGCCCACCCTCTTCGACGCCTTCCTCCGCTATCTCGACGCCAAGGGGTACTCGCCGCACGACCTGCCCTCCGCATTGCACGGACTCCACAGCGACGACGGTGTGGTGGAACAGATCTGCCAGGGCCTGGTGGATCTCGACCAGGCCTTTCAGGAATGGCAGTACCGGCATGTCGTTCTCGTCCAGCGAATGATCGGAAACAAGATCGGTACGGGGGGCACGGCCGGCGCGGAGTTCCTTCGTAAAGCGATTTTCACGCCTTCCTTTCCCGCCTTGTGGCACACCCGGCAAGGCGAGTAGGAGAACACGCGGCAGGTCCGTCGCCGCTCGGCGACCGGCCCTGCCGCGCCTTCAAGGCATCCGCACCATCACGGCATCCTCACCTCGCCGACGACACCGCGAGCGCCCGCAGGGCCTTCTTGTCCACCTTGCCCATCGGCGTGCGCGGCAACTGGTCGAGGGGCACCAGCCGGTCGGGGATCTTGTACGTGGCCAGACCGCAGCCCCGGAGGAACTCCTTCATCGCCGACGTCCGGACCTGCGACCCGGTCAGCACGAGGAAGGCGTACGTCCGCTCGCCGAGCACGGTGTCCGGCACGCCGACGACGGCCGCGTCCTGGACGGACGGGTGGGTGCGCAGCTGACGCTCCACCTCCTCCGCCGACACCTTCTCGCCGGCGCGGTTGATGACGTCCTTGATCCGTCCGACGATCGTGATGTTGCCCTCCGGGCTGCGCCGGACGAGGTCGCCCGTGCGGAAGAACCCGTCCGGCGTGAACGAGCGGGTGTTCTCCTCGGGGGCCCGGTAGTACCCGCGGATCGTGTACGGGCCGCGCGCGATCATCTCGCCGGCCTCCCCCTCGGGCACGGGGTTCAGGGACTCGTCGACGATCCGGACCTCGTCGTCCCGCGACATGGGCCGGCCGTCCGTGCCCATGATCACGTCCTCCGGGTCGTCGAACCTGGTGTGGGTCAGCAGGCCTTCGCTGATGCCGTACCACCGCATGATCCGGCACCCGAGGACCTGTCCCGCCCTACGGGCGAGCGCCGGGTCGAGGGGGGCGCTGCCGACCTGGACGAGCAGGTGGGACAGGTCGGGCTGCTGTCCGGAGTCGGCCCACAACCGCAGTACGGAGGGCACGACCGTGGTCACGGTGACGTGCTCGCGACGGATCAGCGGGAAGACCTCGGCGGGCCGCACGCTCGACGTCAGGACCGCCTTGCCGCCCAGCAGAAGGCTCCCGAACACTCCCGGACAGGCGAGCGCCGCCTGGTGCGCGACCGGATTGACGGCGAGGTAGGCCACCTCCCGGCCCACGTGCATCGCCTCCGCCGTGGCCCGCATGACGTAGGCGTAGTCGTCATGGGCCCGGGGGATCAGCTTCGGCAGCCCGGTGGTGCCTCCGGAGAGGAGGAAGAGCGCCGGATCGGACGGGTCGACGCGGGGCAGGGGGACGCCCTCGCTGCCCAGTGACTCCAGGGCGGTGAACTCCTGGGCGTCGCCGCTGACGAGGACGTGCCGGACCGAGGGGATCTCCCGGGCGAGTTCGCGGTAGTCGAATCCGCCGAACTCGTCCTTCACGGCGTAGGCCACCGCACCGGAGTGGGCGCACAGATGGGATATCTCTGACTTGCGGTGCCCGGGCAGTGCCAGGACCGGTATGGCTCCGGCCCGCAGCAGAGCGAAGACCAGGACGACGAACTCGGGGATGTTGGGCAGGTGGACGACCACCCGGTCGAGCGGCCTGATGCCCAGTTCGATCAGGCCGCCCGCCAGCCGGTCGGCCCGCTGGGACAGCTCCGTGTAGGTCATCCTGCGCCCGTCGCGGACCACGGCCACGCGGTCGGCATGGCGCCGGCACGAGTCGTGCAGCAGGTCACCGAGCGGCCGGCCGAGCCAGATGCCCCTGCGGCGGTACTCCTCGGCGAGGTGGCCGGGCCAGGGGACGAAACCGTCGAGCATGGGGCGTTCCCTTTCAGGAGGCGGACCGCGGCCGGAAGGCGACGGGGAGACTGCCGTAGCCGTACAGGAAGTTGGAGTAGATGCGCTGTGGCTCCCCGTCGAGCTCGATGTCCCGTACGGACGTGACGAGCGCCTGCAACAGCGCGCGCAGTTCGGCCCGGCCCAGTGCCGCGCCGACGCAGAAGTGCGGACCGTGGCCGAAGGTGAGGTGCTTGTTGGGGCGGCGGGACAGGTCCAGGGTCCGAGGCTGGGAGAAGACCGTCTCGTCGTTGTTGGCCGAGGTGTTCCAGAACGTGACGATGTCACCGGCGCGCACCTGCTGCCCGCCGAGGGAGAAGTCGCCGAGCGCCGTGCGCGCGAAGTGCATGCCCGGCGTCGCCCACCGCAGCAGCTCCTCCACCGCGGTGTCGATGTCGACCGTCCCCTCGCGCAGCCCGCGCCACTGCTCGGGGTACCGGGTGAAGGCGAGGACCGAGCTGATCGCGGTCATCCGCGAGGACTCGTCCCCGCCCAGGAGGAGGCTGTAGCAGTTGAGCGCGATCTCCTCCGGGGTGAGCGGGCGGCCGTCGACCTCGGCGGTGGCGATCATGCTGATCACGTCGTCGCCCGGTTTCGCCCGCCGCTCGAACCCCAGCTCCATCAGATAGAGCACGATCTCGTTGCGTGCCTCCAGGGCGTCCAGCCGGGCACCCTCCTGATGCTCGGAGGCCAGAGCCTCCTTGCTCCACAGGAGCAGCTGTTTGCGGTCCTGCGCGGGGATGGACAGCAGGTCGCAGATCGTGTTCATCGGGATGTGCTCGGCGACCTCGGCGGCGAAGTCGAAGCTGCCCAGCTCCGTGACGGTGCTGATCAGCTCCTGCGCGCGCTCCTCGACCCTGCGCACCACGTCGCCCAGCACCCGGGGGGAGAAGGCGCGGAGCATCAGGTTGCGCAGCTGCCGGTGCCAGGGCCGGTCGGAGACGGCGAGCATCTTCCCGCCCGCCGAGTCGCCCCCGCGCAGCAGGACGTCGAGGACGTTGCCGCGGGCCGAGCTCAGCCGCTTCCAGTCGCCGTAGCAGGACAGGACGTCGTCGTACCCGGCCACGACCCAGAAGCCGGGGCGCTCCGCGGCGGACGGGTGCCAGTACACGGGACCCTCCCCGCGTACCCGGCGCCAGAACTCGTAGGGGTCGTTCCTGACGAAGGTGGCCGGGTCGGTGAGATCGAGCGACGGGCTCATCCGGGATCCTCCTTTTCCCCGCATCGTCATGCCCCGGCCCCACGGCGCCCGTGATGTCTTGCCGACATCTGTCGCGGATCCCGCGATTTCGTGCGCGGTGGAAAACATGGGACGGGACGGGTTAGCCGATGGCCGAGAAAGGCGGAGATGATGAGCCGGATACGGGAACGGGGCTGGGTGCGGTCTTTGGCCACCGTCGAACGTCCCGAGCTTCGTGTGGTGTGCTTCCCGCATTCCGGGGGTTCGGCGACGGCCTTCGGCGAGTGGTCCACCGCGATGCCGCCCGGCGTGGAGCTCATGGCCGTCCAGTACCCCGGCCGCGGTGACCGGTTCGGGGAGCCGTTGGTGGACGACGTGGCCGCGATGGCCGGGCACGCGGCGGCGGATCTGCTGCGGCTTCCCCCGCGCGACTACGTGCTCTTCGGGCACAGCCTGGGCGCGGTGGTGGCCTACGAGACCGCCCTGGTCCTGCGGGACGCGGGCGAGGAGCCGCGGAGCCTGTGCGTCTCGGCCTGCCAGCCGCCCGGAGTCGTGGAGGGCGGAGACCTCCACCTGGCACCCGACGACGAGTTCTGGTCGACGCTGGTGGGGCTGGGCGGTATCGAACCCGGGATCGCCGAACACGCCGAGTTGCGCGAGCTGCTGCTGCCGACGCTGCGTTCGGACCTGCGGGCCCATGCGGAGTACCGGCCGCGTCCCGGCGCCAAGCCGCTGTCGTGCACCGTGCGTTGCTTTCACGGTGTGGGCGACCCGCTGGTGGACGAGGCGCGGCTGGAGGAGTGGGCGGAGGTCACCTCCGGTGAGTTCACGGTGCGCGCGCGGCCGGGCGGGCACTTCCATGTGACGACCGACGTGGCGGAACTGGTGGCGGACATCGTGCGCCAAGGCCGGGCATGAGCGGCGCTGCGAAAAGGATCACCGTCATTCCCGGTGACGGCATCGGGCCGGAGGTGATCGAACCCGCGCTGGCGGTTCTCGACGTGCTCCCACTCGGTGTGCGGCTGGACGTCCTCGACCACGTGAACGCTCAGACGTACCTGAGCACCGGAAGTGCCTTGTCCCAGGCCGATCTCGACCGGATCCGCAGCAGTGAGGCGACGCTGCTCGGTGCGGTCGGCGATCCCCGGCTGGGCGACACCGCCTACGTGCGGAGCGTGCTGACCACACTGCGCTCCGAGCTGGACCTGTACGCCAACTACCGGCCCGTGCGGCTGTGGCACGACCGGCTCAGCCCGCTGCGCGACGGCACACGACGCGGCATCGACTGCGCGATCGTCCGGGAGAACACCGAAGGGCTGTACAGCGGTGTCGGCGGCAGCACGCGCACGGGGTCCGCGCAGGAGATCGCCATCGACGTGGACCTCAGCACCCACCACGGTGTGTCGCGCATCCTGGACTTCGCCTTCTCCGTGGCCCGACGCTCGGTGTGCGTGGTGGACAAGGCCAACGCCGTCCGCAACGGCGGGCAGTTGTGGCAGCGCTGCTGGCAGGAGGCGATCGCACGCAATCCGCGGTTCGACACCTCGCACCTCTATGTTGACGCCGCCGCGATGAAGTTGGTGACCGACCCGACCGCGTTCGACGTCATCGTCACGAACAACTCGTACGGCGACATCCTGAGCGATCTCACCGCCGCCCTCGCCGGCGGGCTCGGCGTGGCGGCGTCCGCCAACCTCAACCCCACGACCGGCCAGGGGGTCTTCGAGCCGGTGCACGGCAGTGCGCCCGACATCGCGGGAACCGGGGTCGCCAATCCGTTCGCCGCCATTCTCTCCGCGGCGCTGCTGATCGAACACCTGGGCCATGCCGAGGAGGCCGACGCCGTGCGCCGGGCGGTCGCGGCCGCCATCGAGGCCGGAAGAGTCACCCCCGACCTCGGCGGGTCCCTGAGAACGAAGGAGGTGGGCGCTGTGGTTCTGGCGGAACTGCGGCAGCCGAACGCAGGCCGGGCGACGGGACGGCGATGCCATGCGGGGGCCTAGCCGAGGTCGCGCCGAGGGGAGCCCGGAGATCGTCATCGTCGGGGGCGGCCTGGTCGGCGTGGTCACGGCCATGTACCTCGCCCCCCGCTTCGGCCCGGTCACAGTCCTGGAGAAGCGGGCGGACCCGCGCCGCGCCGGCGGCGGACAGGGACGGTCCCTCACGGTGATGCTGTCCGCGCGCGGCTGGCGCGTACTGTCCGACCTGGGTCTCGACAAGACGGTGCGGGAGATATGCGTCCCCCTGCACGGACGCTGCGCGCACCTGCCCGACGGCAGTTCCCACGTCACCCCGTACAGCAGGGACGGGCAGCCGATCTGGTCGGTGGAGCGCGAGCGGCTGCACCACATCCTGCTGGACGCCGCCGAGGCGACTCCCGGCGTCAGCATCCGCTTCGAGCAGCGGGTGCGCTCCGTGGACCTGGACGAACCGGCCGTGGCCGTGGAAGACGTCGACGGTGAGCAGCGGTTGACGTGCCACCGCGTACTCGGCTGCGACGGCGCGCACTCCACGGCCCGTGCCGCCCTGGCCGCCCGCACCGCACCGGCAGAGGTACGCAATCTCGAACTGGCCTATCAGGAGATCGACGTGCCGGGCGGCTGGCTCGACAGCCGGACCATGCACTACTGGCCGACCGGTGACGCGCTGTTCGCCGCGTTCCCCATGCCGTCGGGGGAGTACTCCGGCTCCCTGTTCATGCGTCTCGAAGGGCCTGCGCCCTCCTACGCCACGGTCGGCGGCGGCAAGGAGCTGTTCGAGGTGTTCGCCGACCGCTTCCCCGAACCGACGGCCGCCATCGGGGACATCGCCGAACAGCTCGCCGCCAAGTCCGTCTCCACACTCACGGTCGTACGCTGCGACCGATGGGTCTGGCGGGACACGCTGGCGCTGCTCGGGGACGCCTGTCACGCGATGGCCCCCTTCATGGGGCACGGCATGAACTGCGGCTTCGAGGACGCCCGTACGCTCGTCGACTGCCTCGACTCCACCGAGGACTGGACGGCGGCCCTGGCGGCCTACGAGAAGTCGCGGATCGAGGACGCCAACGCGATCTCCCACCTCTCGTACCAGCACTACCACATCATGGCCAACCCGCCGCAGGAGGAGACCGCACACGACAGGGGAATCCTGCGGAAGCGTCTCGTCGACCTCTTCCCGGACCGCTTCGTGCCCCTGTACGAGCAGTGCGCCTTCACGGAGGAGAGCTACGCCTCGGTGCTGCGGAACGACCAGCGCCTGGACCGGCTCGTGGAGAGCCTGCTCAGCCGGCACGGCGCGGAGCTGGTCACGGCGTCCGACAGCCGGCTGCGCGCCTGCCTGCCCCTCGACCCGAACACAGTCACCCTGGAGGACTCCGGATGTTCGTGATCCTGTTCAAGTCGCGCCTCACCGATCAGGCGGGCGAGGACTACTACGCCACCGAGGACGAGATGCGCCGGCGGGTCCGTGCCATCGCCGGGCCCGACCTGGTGGACGTCCAGCACTACACGGGCGAGGACGGTGAGCGCCTCGCGGTCGTGCTGTGGCGCAACGCGGAGACCCTGGAGCAGTGGCGATCCGACCCCGAGCACCAGGTGGCGCAGCGGCTGGGCCGGGAAAAGTGGTACTCCTCCTACGAGTTGACCGTGGCCGAGGTGCTCCGGAGCAGCTCCCACACGGCCACGGAGAAGCCGTCGGACGAGTCGCAGTAGGGCGGCAGGTCACGGTACGTCGTCGTGCGGTCGGTCCCTGGACCGACCACAGGGGGCCTGGAACTCACCGCACCGCATGGGCTCGAGGCGATCTCACGCGCAGGGACGGTCGTCGTGCCGGCCTGGCGCTCGATCA
>NZ_JBSFHY010000011.1:72683-232678 GCF_053597295.1 Streptomyces sp. NPDC001450 | reverse complement strand
ATGCGTGCTCCGGGCATGACCATGTTCCGCATGCCGATCTTCGTGTGGAACGTGCTGCTGACCGGTGTCCTGGTCCTGCTGGCCTTCCCGGTCCTTGCGGCCGCGCTGTTCGCCCTGGAGGCGGACCGCAAGTTCGGCGCCCACGTCTTCGACGCGGCCAACGGCGGCGCCCTACTGTGGCAGCACCTCTTCTGGTTCTTCGGCCATCCAGAGGTGTACATCATCGCGCTGCCGTTCTTCGGCATCATCTCCGAGGTCATCCCGGTCTTCTCCCGCAAGCCGATGTTCGGCTACATGGGACTGATCGCCGCGACCATCGCCATCGCAGGCCTGTCCGTGACGGTGTGGGCGCACCACATGTACGTCACCGGCGGTGTGCTGCTGCCGTTCTTCTCCTTCATGACGTTCCTGATCGCCGTCCCGACCGGTGTGAAGTTCTTCAACTGGATCGGAACGATGTGGAAGGGCTCGTTGTCCTTCGAGACGCCGATGCTCTGGGCCACCGGCTTCCTGGTCACCTTCACGTTCGGTGGTCTGACCGGTGTCATCCTGGCCTCGCCCCCGATGGACTTCCACGTCTCCGACTCGTACTTCGTGGTGGCCCACTTCCACTACGTGGTCTTCGGTACGGTCGTCTTCGCCATGTTCTCCGGCTTCCACTTCTGGTGGCCGAAGATGACGGGCAAGATGCTGGACGAGCGCCTGGGCAAGATCACCTTCTGGACCCTGTTCGTCGGCTTCCACGGCACCTTCCTGGTCCAGCACTGGCTGGGTGCCGAGGGCATGCCGCGTCGTTACGCCGACTACCTGGCGGCCGACGGGTTCACCACCCTGAACACGATCTCGACCATCAGCTCGTTCCTGCTCGGCCTGTCGATCCTGCCGTTCCTCTACAACGTGTGGAAGACGGCCAAGTACGGCAAGCCGGTCGGCGTGGACGACCCGTGGGGCTACGGCCGTTCGCTCGAGTGGGCGACCTCCTGCCCGCCGCCGCGGCACAACTTCCTCACCCTGCCGCGGATCCGCAGTGAATCCCCGGCGTTCGACCTGCACCACCCCGAGATCGCCGCGCTTGAGCAGCTCGAGTACGCCGGTCACGGCAGCGCCATCGAGGGCAACAAGGAGGCCGGCAAGTGAAGATCCAGGGCCGGTTGTTCATCTGGCTGAGTGTCTTTCTCCTGATCATGGCCGTCGTGTACGGCGTGTGGTCGAAGGAGCCGGCCGGTACCACGGCGCTCTTCCTGGCCTTCGGACTGGCCATCATGGTCGGCTTCTACCTGGGCTTCACGGCCCGGCGGGTCGACGCGGGTGCCCAGGACGACAAGGAGGCCGACGTCGCGGACGACGCGGGCGAGCTGGGCTTCTTCAGCCCGCACAGCTGGCAGCCGCTCGCCCTCGGCTTCGGTGGCGCGCTGGCCTTCCTCGGTGTCGCGGTCGGCTGGTGGCTGCTGTACTTCGGCGCACCGTTCATCCTGGTCGGCCTGTTCGGCTGGGTGTTCGAGTACTACCACGGTGAGAACCGCACCCAGTAGCACGCACCGAGCGCACCGGGAGCCCGGACACTCCGTCAGGAGGGTCCGGGCTCCTGCTTTTGCAGCAGGTCTGTCCCTCGTACGAGTTACATAGCGCGCAAATGGGGTCTGTATCTCATAGCGTGATCATATGAACCACACTCCGCGTACCCGCACCGTCGTCAGCTGCACCCTGCTGGTGGCCGCCCTCGGCGCGGGCGTCACCGGCTGCGGTTCGGACGGCAACCCCCTGTCGGCCAAGCCGTACGACGCAGCGGACCAGATCTCCTTCAACGGCCCCACCGGCTCAGGGAAGCGAGCCGACCCGGACAAGCCCCTGGAGATCACCACCAGCACCTACGACGGCCGGATCACGGACGTCACCGCCTACGACTCCACAGGACGCTTCGTGGCGGGCGAACTCGCCGCCGACGGCAGCCGCTGGCACAGCACCTCCCCGCTGGCCGCCAACGCCCACTACACGGTCGCGGTGAGCACGGAGGACGAAGACGGCGCGCCCGGCCGCAAGGTCCTCAGTTTCGACACCAGCAAGCCCTCCACCACCAAGCGCCTGAACGTCACGTTCGGGCCGGAGTCGGGCCAGTACGGCGTCGGACAGCCCATCACCGCCCAGCTCGACCACGAGGTCAAGGACAAGGCGCAGCGGGCCGTCGTGGAGCGCGCCCTCAGGGTGGACGCCACGCCGGCCGTCCAGGGCTCCTGGTACTGGGTGAGCGACAAGGAACTCCACTACCGCCCCAAGGAGTACTGGCCCGCGCACGCCACCATCCAGGTGCACAGCAACCTCGACGGCGTGAAGATCAGCGACCGTCTGTGGGGCGGCCAGTCCAAGGCGCTGAAGATCACCACCGGTGACCGGATCGAGGCCGTCACGGACGCCGCGGCGCACCAACTGACGTTCTACAAGAACGGCCAGGAGATCCAGTCGATCCCCGTCACCACCGGCAAGCCCGGCTTCGAGACCCGCAACGGGGTCAAGGTCGTACTGGCCAAGCAGTACTTCGTACGCATGCGCGGCACCACGGTCGGCATCGCCGAGGGCAGCTCCGACTCGTACGACCTGCCCGTCTACTACGCCACCCGGGTCACCTGGTCGGGCGAGTACGTCCACGCCGCGCCCTGGTCAGTGGGCTCCCAGGGCTACGAGAACGTCAGCCACGGCTGCACCGGCATGAGCACATCCAACGCCGAGTGGTTCTTCGGCAACATCCACGAGGGCGACATCGTCAAGGTCGTGAACTCCAACGGCAACCCGATGGAACCCTTCGGCAACGGCTTCGGCGACTGGAACGTCGACTGGAAGAAGTGGCGCACGGGCAGCGCCCTCGTCAACGGCACCCCGGACGGCCCCGCCCCCCAGGACGCCCTCCGCCTCCAGCCGACAGCGGTGTGACCACCCAGGGGCGCGGGGCTCTGTCGGTCCGCGGCTTCGCCGCGTGGGCGCGAAAGGCCCCCACCGGACCGCAACCGCACAGCCACCCCGCGCCCCGAGCTCCTAGGCGCTCAGCAAGCGCTTCTGACGGAGCAGACCAGCCAGGGCAGCCGCGAACTCCACCGGATCCACCGGCAAGGTGACCGCCGCGTCGGCCCGACTCCACGTAGCGAGCCACGCATCCTGAGGTCGCCCCATCAACAGCAGCACAGGCGGGCAGTTGAACACCTCGTCCTTGATCTGCCGGCACACCCCCATGCCCCCCATCGGCACGGCCTCACCGTCGAGCACGCACACGTCGATGCCGCCCTTGGACAGCTCCCGCAGCACCGCCTCAGGAGTCGCACACTCCACGAACTCGACCAGGGGCACATCGGGAGCCGGCCTGCGGCCGGCGGCCAACCGCACCTGTTCCCGTGTGTTGGAGTCGTCGCTGTACACCAGCACGGTTGCGGTCGGCTGCATGCTTCCTCCGAGACGTCAGCGTCGTACGGACAGGGCCGTTCGGGGCGGATGTTACTCCCATGAACACCACGTCAACACCGGTTCGGCGGGCAGCAACACTCCGAACGGCACCCCCCGGAGTGAGGGCGGGATAAGCGACCGACATAATGTCGGTCGTGGCGACAGCAACGACAGTAGAAACCGGGCACGCGCACCCGTCGGTCAACCGACCGAACCTCACCAGCGTCGGAACCATCATCTGGCTGAGTTCCGAGCTGATGTTCTTCGCGGCCCTCTTCGCGATGTACTTCACCCTCCGATCGGTGACCGGTCCGGCGCACTGGAAGGAGCAGGCGGCGGCGCTCAATGTGCCGTTCTCCGCGACGAACACCACGATCCTGGTGCTTTCCTCGCTCACCTGCCAGCTCGGCGTGTTCGCCGCCGAGCGCGGGGACGTGAAGAAGCTCCGTGGCTGGTTCATCCTCACCTTCATCATGGGTGCGATCTTCATCGGCGGTCAGATCTACGAGTACACGGAGCTGGTGAAGAAGGACGGGATCTCCCTGTCCTCCGACCCGTACGGCTCGGTGTTCTACCTGACCACCGGCTTCCACGGCATGCACGTGACAGGCGGTCTCATCGCCTTCCTGCTGGTCCTGGGCCGCACCTACATGGCCAAGAGGTTCACTCACGAGCAGGCGACCGCCGCCATCGTCGTGTCCTACTACTGGCACTTCGTCGATGTGGTCTGGATCGGCCTTTTCGCCACGATCTACCTGATCAAGTAGCCGGGACCGCTCCCGCACATCCAGAAGCATCGACGCAGAAGATCCTGACACCGGGGTAATCCGTGAAAAAGCTCTCCGCACGACGACGCCATCCGCTGGCGGCGGTCGTCGTCCTACTCCTCGCGCTGGCGGCCACTGGGGGGCTGTACGCCGCGTTCGCGCCCGCGAGCAAGGCACAGGCCGATGAAACCTCCCAGTCCCTGACCATCAAGGAGGGCAAGAAGCTCTACGAGGTCGGCTGCGCCAGCTGCCACGGCACCGGTGGCCAGGGCTCCTCCGACGGCCCGAGCCTGGTCGGCGTGGGCGCCGCGGCTGTCGACTTCCAGGTCGGCACCGGCCGTATGCCGGCCGCCACCTCGCAGGGCCCGCAGGTCGTAAAGAAGAAGAACATCTACACCCAGGCCCAGATCGACCAGCTCGCGGCGTACGTCGCCTCGCTGGGCGCCGGTCCCGAGGTGCCGACGAAGGAGCAGTACGGCCTGGAGGGGGCGGACATCGCCAAGGGTGGCGAGCTGTTCCGCACCAACTGCGCGCAGTGCCACAACTTCACCGGCAAGGGTGGTGCCCTCACCAAGGGCAAGTTCGCGCCGGACCTGACGGGCGTCGACCCGAAGCACATCTACGAGGCCATGCAGACGGGCCCGCAGAACATGCCGTCCTTCCCCGACACCACGCTGTCGGAGAAGAACAAGAAGGACGTCATCGCGTACCTGAACGCGATCAACAGCAGCGAGACGGAGCAGCCGGGCGGCATGGAGCTGGGCGGTCTCGGCCCGGTCACTGAGGGCCTGTTCGCGTGGGTCTTCGGCCTCGGTGCGCTGATCGCGGTAGCCGTCTGGGTCGCCGCTCGGACCGCAAAGGCCAAGAAGTCATGAGTAGCCAAGACATTCCAGAAGAGAACCTGCCCGCTGAGCAGGAGCACGCGCACGGCGCCGTGAGCGTCGCGGACGAGGAGAACCCGTTCGCGGACCCGGGGCTGCCGCCCCACGAGCACCGGATCCAGGACATCGACGAGCGGGCCGCCAAGCGGTCCGAGCGCGTCGTCGCCCTGCTGTTCACGGTGTCGATGCTGGCGACCGTCGGCTTCATCGCCTCGTACGTGGCGATCCCGCAGGACAAGTCGATCTTCGTCTTCCCGCTGGGTCACATCAGCGCGCTGAACTTCGCGCTCGGCCTGACCCTCGGTACGGCGCTGTTCTGCATCGGCGCGGGTGCGGTCCACTGGGCCCGCACCCTGATGTCCGACGTGGAGGTCGCCGACGAGCGGCACGCGATCGCCGCCTCTCCCGAGGTCCGTGCCAAGGTCCACGCGGACTTCAAGCAGGGTGCCAAGGAGTCGGCGCTCGGCCGCCGCAAGCTGATCCGCAACACGATGTTCGGCGCGATGGCCATGGTGCCGCTCTCCGGCGTCATGCTGCTGCGCGACCTCGGCCCGCTGCCCGGCACCTCGCTGCGCCACACGCTGTGGGCCAAGGGCAAGCTGCTCGTCAACATGAACACGAACCAGCCGCTGCGTCCCGAGGACGTCGCCGTCGGTTCGCTGACCTTCGCCAAGCCCGAGGGCCTGGAGGAGGTGCAGGAGGACTTCCAGAACGAGATCGCCAAGGCGGCCCTGATGATCGTCCGGCTGCAGCCGGACAACATCAAGGACAAGCGCGAGCTCGAGTGGTCGCACGAGGGCATCGTCGCGTTCTCGAAGATCTGCACCCACGTGGGCTGCCCGATCTCCCTGTACGAGCAGCAGACGCACCACGTGCTGTGCCCGTGCCACCAGTCCACCTTCGACCTCTCCGACGGTGCCCGAGTGATCTTCGGCCCCGCCGGTCACGCCCTGCCGCAGCTCCGCATCGGCGTGAACGACGAGGGTTACCTCCAGGCGCTCGGCGACTTCGAGGAGCCCGTCGGTCCTGCATTCTGGGAGCGCGGATGAGCACCAACGAGAACAACGAGCGACGCGGCAAGGCGCCGGCCGGCGAGCGGATCGCCGACTGGGCCGACGGACGGCTCGGGATCTACTCCCTGGCCAAGTCCAACATGCGCAAGATCTTCCCCGACCACTGGTCGTTCATGCTGGGCGAAGTCTGCATGTACAGCTTCCTCATCATCATCCTGACCGGTGTCTACCTGACGCTGTTCTTCCACCCGTCGATGAACGAGGTGGAGTACCACGGCAGCTACGTCCCGCTCCAGGGACAGCTGATGTCCGAGGCGTTCAACTCGACCCTGCACATCTCCTTCGACGTGCGCGGTGGTCTGCTCATCCGGCAGATCCACCACTGGGCCGCGCTGATCTTCCTCGCCGGCATGTTCGTGCACATGATGCGCGTGTTCTTCACCGGCGCGTTCCGCAAGCCGCGTGAGATCAACTGGCTGTTCGGCTTCCTGCTGTTCGTCCTGGGCATGTTCACCGGCTTCACCGGTTACTCGCTCCCGGACGACCTGCTCTCCGGCACCGGTGTCCGCTTCACCGAGGGCGCGATCCTGTCGATGCCGATCGTCGGCACGTACATCTCGTTCTTCCTCTTCGGCGGCGAGTTCCCCGGTCACGACTTCGTCGCCCGGTTCTACTCGATCCACATCCTGCTGCTGCCGGGCATCATGCTCGGCCTGATGGTGGGCCACCTGATCCTGGTCTTCTACCACAAGCACACGCAGTTCGCGGGTCCCGGAAAGACGAACAACAACGTCGTCGGCATGCCGCTGCTGCCGGTGTACATGGCCAAGGCGGGCGGCTTCTTCTTCCTGGTCTTCGGTGTGATCGCGGCCATCGCCGCGGTCACCCAGATCAACCCGATCTGGGCCATGGGTCCCTACCGCCCCGACCAGGTGTCCACCGGCGCCCAGCCCGACTGGTACATGGGCTTCGCCGAGGGTCTGGTCCGCTACATGCCGGGCTGGGAGATCAACTTCTGGGGTCACACGCTCGTCCTGGGCGTGTTCATCCCGCTGGTGCTCTTCGGCCTGGTGCTCGCGGCGATCGCGCTGTACCCGTTCATCGAGTCCTGGGTCACCGGCGACAAGAGCGAGCACCACATCCTGGACCGCCCGCGCAACGCCCCGACCCGCACCGCGTTCGGTGTCGCCTGGGTGACCGTGTACATGGTCGGCCTGGTCGGTGGTGGCAACGACCTCATCGCCACCCACTTCCACCTGTCGATCAACGACGTGACCTGGTTCGTCCGGATCTTCTTCTTCGCCGGACCGGTCATCGCGTTCATCACCACCAAGCGGATCTGCCTCGGCCTGCAGCGCCGCGACCGCGACAAGGTGCTGCACGGTCGCGAGACCGGCATCATCAAGCGCCTGCCGCACGGTGAGTTCATCGAGGTGCACGAGCCGCTCAGCCAGGAGCAGCTGCACACCCTCACGGCTCACCACCAGTACGAGCCGGCCGAGATCGGCCCGACGGTCGACGAGAACGGTGTCGAGCGCAAGGTGAAGGCGTCCGAGAAGCTGCGCGTCAAGCTCAGCAACGCCTACTACGGCGAGGACAACCAGATCCCGAAGCCGTCTGTCGACGAGTACAAGGAGATCACGAGCGGCCACGGCCACCACTGATCCCCGCGTCGCCACGCCACACCGAAGGGCCCCGTCCGTGTTGCGGACGGGGCCCTTCGCCATGTCCCGGGCTGGATAGGGTGGGACCAGACTGTTCTTCTAGACACCCAGGAGCGGCTATGAGCGCTGTGACCCCCGCTGGAGGCGACACCGCGGCGGGCCGTTCCTGGCCTGCCCTGCTGAACGGGCTGCTGGACGGCCGGGACCTGTCCGCCGACGACACGGCCTGGGCGATGGACCTGATCATGCGCGGCGAGGCGACCGACGCGCAGATCGCCGGGTTCCTGGTGGCCCTGCGGTCCAAGGGCGAGACCGTGGAGGAGATCACCGGACTCGTGCGGACCATGTACGAGCACGCCAACGTGATCGAGGTACCCGGGCCGGCCGTCGACATCGTCGGCACCGGCGGTGACGGCGCCAAGACGGTGAACATCTCCACGATGTCGTCGATCGTCGTCGCCGGCACCGGAGCGAAGGTCGTCAAGCACGGCAACCGCGCCGCGTCCTCCGCCTCCGGGGCCTCCGACGTCCTGGAGAAGCTCGGGATCAACCTGAACCTGACCCCGCGGCGGGTCGCCGAGGTCGCCGACGAGGCCGGCATCACCATCTGCTTCGCGGTGAAGTTCCACCCGGCGCTGCGACATGCCGCCGCGGCACGCGGCCAGTTGGGGATCCGTACGACCTTCAACGTGCTCGGCCCGCTCACCAATCCGGCCAAGGTGCGCGCCCAGGCGGTCGGTGTCGCCGACCCCCGGATGGCGCCGATCGTGGCCGGGGTCCTCGCCGAGCGCGGCAGCTCCGCCCTGGTCTTCCGGGGCGACGACGGCCTGGACGAGCTGACGACCACGTCCACCTCCCGGGTGTGGGTGGTCCGGGACGGCAAGGTCACGGAGGAGAGCTTCGACCCGCGGGACGTCGGCATCGACCTCGTCTCCGTGGAGGCCCTGCGCGGCGCCGACGCGTCGTACAACGCGGAGGTCGCCCGCCGCCTGCTGGACGGCGAGCAGGGCCCGGTCCGGGACGCGGTGCTGCTGAACTCGGCGGCCGCCCTGGTGGCCCTCCACCCGACCGAGGCCCCCCTGGCCGAGCAGCTGCGCGCCGGCATGGCCAAGGCGGCCGTGTCGATCGACTCGGGCGCGGCGAAGCAGGCGCTGGAGCGGTGGGTGGCGGCCAGCAACAGGTGACGGATCCGAGGTGCGGTCCCGCGATCCGGACAGGAGTTGCGGGACCGCGATCACTTCACGTACGTTCCTGTCCAGGTCATGAGTGACAGTCATGAGGCCCCGGCCGACTGTCCGGCAACCCTCCGTCCGTGGCGGGGTGCCCCGGGTGAAGACCAGGCCGTGGGCAGTGAGGTCCACGGCAAGCGCGGACCCCTCGCACGCCAGGGGTCCTGGTCGTCGAGGGAGCCTTCTGTGAGCAAGCGAATGCGATAGGGCGTAGAGCCCCGCCTCCGCGTACCCCTTTCACCTTCCCCACGTTCGAGCCGTGCGCGCTCACGTGGTGCTGTGTCCTTTCTTGGGGGTTCCCCCCGAACCCCCTCGCCTTGCCTCTCACAGGAGTTCGCCATGTCCGTCTTCACCGCTGCCGCCGACCAGTCCGTTTGTGCCCCTCTGCCCGTTCTGGGCCGTGACGTCACCGTCCCGCTCGTGACCGGCGGCGAAGTCACCTACGCGGCGCTCGACTACGCGGCCAGCGCCCCCGCCCTCCAGCGCGTCTGGGACGACGTGGCGGCCTACGCGCCGTACTACGGCAGCGTCCACCGCGGCGCCGGCTACCTCTCCCAGCTCTCCACCGACCTGTTCGAGAACGCCCGGAAGACGGTCGCCGAGTTCCTCGACTGCCGTGCGGCCGACCAGGTGATCTTCACCCGCTCGACCACGGACTCCCTGAACCTGCTCGCCGCCGCCCTGCCCGCCGACTGCCAGGTCTTCGTCTTCGAGACCGAGCACCACGCCTCCCTGCTGCCCTGGCAGGACGCCCGCGTCACCTGCCTCAACGCCCCGCGCACCCCGCGGCAGGCCGTCGAGACCCTGGAGCGGGCCCTCGCCGACCGCGACCCCTACGGCCCGGCCCTGGTCTGCGTGACCGGCGCCTCCAACGTCACCGGCGAGCTGTGGCCGGTGCGCGAGCTGGCCGCCGCGGCCCATGCGCACGGCGCCCGGATCGTCCTGGACGCCGCCCAGCTGGCCCCGCACCACCCCGTGTCGGTCCAGGACCTCGACGTCGACTGGGTCGCCTTCTCCGGCCACAAGCTGTACGCCCCCTTCGGCTCCGGCGTCCTGGCCGGCCGCGCCGACTGGCTGGTCGCGGCCGAGCCGTACCTCGCGGGCGGCGGCGCCAGCCGCAAGGTCACCCGGCGCGAGGATGGGGGAGTGGCCGTGGAGTGGCACGAGACCGCGGCCCGCCACGAGGCCGGCTCCCCGAACGTGATCGGCGCCTACTCCATCGCCTCCGCCTGCAAGGCGCTGACGGAGGCGGGCTTCGACACGCTGGTCGCCCGCGAGCAGCACCTGATCTCCGAGGTCCGGGCGGGCCTCGCCGAGGTCCCCGAGGTCAGGATCCTCTCCCTCTTCGGTGACGACGCCCCGCGCGTCGGCGTGATCAGCTTCGTCGTGGACGGCTGGAACAGCTCCCACTTCGCCGCCGCCCTCTCTGCCGAGTACGGCATCGGCGTCCGCGACGGCCTGTTCTGCGCCCACCCCCTGGTCCGCACCCTCCTCGGCTCCGACCCCCAGACCCAGGGCGAGTGCGGCGCCCCCGAGGCCGCACCGGGCGAGAAGTCCCTGAACGCGATCCGCGTGAGCTTCGGTGCGGGCACCCCCGACGAGCACGTGGAACGCTTCGTCACGGCGGTGAAGGAACTGGTGACCGAGGGTGCGAAGTGGACGTACAGGACGGAGGAAGGTCGCTGCGTCCCGGCGGTATGAGTTTCTGACGCCTGGTGCGGCGGTCTTCAGCCGATCAGTTGTCCAACCCGATCGAGAAGGCCGCCTCGAGGTCGTGCTGCGAGTACGTACGGAAAGCGACGTGCGTGTCCGTGGCCTCGACTCCGGGGATCTTGCTGATCCGCCCCGGAATCACGTCGGCCAGGTCCTCGTGCTGCCGCACCCGCACCATGGCGATCAGGTCGTACGTACCGGTGACGGAGAAGACCTCGCTCACCGAATCCAGCGAAGCGATCTGCTCCGCGATCTCGGGGATCCGGTCCACGCTGGTCTTGATCAGGACGATCGCGGTGATCACGACGGGTTCTCTCCCTCGGGTGCCGGAGCCGGTGCGGACTTCACTCTAGTGGTACGCCCGTAACGCACCCACGCGTAGCCGAACCCCACCCCGAAGCCGACCAGGTGCGCGAGGTAGGCCACCCCGGGCCCCTCGCCGGAGCTCCCCGCCGCCAGCCACTGCAGGGTCGCCCAGAAGGGCAGCACGACCCAGGCCGGGAAGCGCATCGGCAGGAAGAACAGGAAGGGGAGCAGACTGGTGACACGGGCGCGGGGAAACAGGTAGAGGAACGCGCCGAGAACCGCCGAGATCGCCCCGGACGCGCCCACCAGCGACTGCTCGGAGGTGGCGTTGGCGGCCGCGTAGCCCAGCAGGGCCAGGTAGCCGCAGCCGATGTAGAAGAGGGTGAACTCCACCCGGCCCATCCGTTCCTCGGTCATCATCCCGAAGACGAAGAGGAAGAGCATGTTGCCGAGCAGATGCACCCAGCTGCCGTGCACGAACAGCGCGGTGACCGGGGTCAGGGCCGCCCGGACGGGCTCGTCGAACAGCTGCGCCGGGACCACCCCCCAGTGCCGGAAGTACGCGCGCTGCGCGGCCGGCAGCGCGTCCGCGGGGCCGTACGCCGGAGTGAGCCCCGAGGCCGGTCCCAGGACGAAGATCAGGGAGCACACGGCGATGAGGGCGTACGTCATCGGCGCGGGGGTGTCCCGGAGCGCTTTGAGTGTGCGGCCGGCCGTCGTGCTCCAGGTGTTGATCATGACTACAGAGCATGACGTAAGGGGACGCAACCTGACAGACCGCCTCGCCGCCGTGGACGGGCGGGCGGTGAGTACCCGCCAGGCCGTAGGGTTACGAGCCACACGCGTCGAGGAGCGGCGCGTACCGACCCGAGAAGGAAGCGAACAGTCACGATGACGGTTCCCCTGCCGACCGCCACGACGCGATGGCGCTGCACCCTCTGCGGCAACCTCACCCGCTTCGACGTGACGCGCTCGTCGAAGGTCGTCGAGTACGTCCACCTCGACCTCGCCGGTGAGCCGACGGTCGAGGAACGAGAGGTGGTCAGTGAGACCATCGAGTCGGTCCGCTGCCGCTGGTGCAACGCGGTGGACCAGGTGGAACTCGTGGACAGGCCGGGCGCCGGCTCCTGAGCGGAGCGGGCCCCGTAGAGGTATTGGGGTGTGACGGATGGTGGAGACCGCAGGCGGGGGGCCGGGCGACGGCACCGCCGAGGTGCTTGACCGTCCGCTGCCCGACGGCGTGCGCCGGCGGGTCGTGCAGATCGTCTCCGACGGATTCGGCGGCCTGACCGTGGCGGAACTGCCCGCCCAATTGCGGCAGTACGCCCGGTTCGCCCCGAACCGGCGGGCCAAGTTCGCCGGGAACGCGATGGCCGCCGCACTGGAGACGGACCCGCTCTTCCGGCAGCGGATCGGAGAGAAGTTCAGAGAGGCGCAGCCGGAGCTGTCCGGCGCCCTCGACTCCGGCTCGCCGCCCCCGGCCGCGGATCCGCTCGACGTGGCGGCCGCGGCCTACGTGCTCCGCCCGGCGGGCTGGGTGAAGCTGGTCGCCGCGGCCGGCGAGGAGGCCCAGCGCGCCGACGCCGAGCGGGCCGACGAGGAGAGCCGGGTCGAACTGGAACGGCTGCGCGAGGAGCTGGCCGAGGCCCGGGCGCAGACCCGGACGGAGACCGAACGGCTGCGCACCGAGCTGGAGTCGGCGAAGAAGGAAGCGGAGTCGCTGCACCGTAAGCTCCGTGCCGCGCTCAGCGACGTCAAGCGCGGGGAGGCCGCGCTGCGCAAGGTCCAGGGCGAGATCGAGGCCGTGCGCGCCGAGGGGCAGGCGCAGGTGTCGGTCGCCGAGAGCGAGTCCCGCCGGCTCAAGGCCCGCCTCGGCGAGGCCGAGGCCGCGCTGGAGGCCACCCGCCGGGCAGCCCGCGAGGGGCGCAGCGTCGAGGACATGCGGGTACGGCTGCTGCTCGACACCCTGCTGGACGCCACCCAGGGGCTGCGGCGCGAACTCGCCCTGCCCCCGGTCTCCGTGCGCCCGGCCGAGACCGTGGGCGCGGTCGAACCGGGACGGATGACCCCGAAGGACATCGCGGCCCGGGCCCTGTCCGAGAACGACCCGGCGATCCTGGACCAGCTGCTCGCGCTGCCGCAGGCGCATCTGGTCGTCGACGGCTACAACGTCACCAAGACCGGCTATCCGCAGATGCCGCTGGAGAAGCAGCGACTGCGGCTCCTGGGCCAGCTCTCGGCGCTCGCCGCACAGACCGGCGCCGAGGTGACGTGCGTCTTCGACGGCGCCGAACTGGCCGCGCCGGTGCTGCTCGCGCCGCCGCGCGGGGTGCGGGTGCTGTTCTCCAAGCCGGGAGTCACGGCCGACGAGCTGATCCGCCAGCTGGTGCGCGCGGAGCCGCCGGGGCGTCCGGTCATCGTCGCCTCGACCGACCGGGAGGTGGCCGACGGGGTCGCCAGGGCCGGTGCCCGCCCTGTCGCCTCTGCGGTACTTCTGAAGCGACTGTCCTGAAGGTCCAACACGCGTACGCAATGCCCGAATTGATCCGACTCTCGTGCCACGTAGGGTCAATCGCGCCTCACTGCATGTGAGTTATGTGCAAAGAATCTATTGCGCCACAGGGTTTTTTGCCGCGAGGATTTGAACTGATCACAACTGGGTCACTAGGGTCTGGGCTCGAACCTCCGAACGGGTGATCACTCACAAGAAGGAGTTCGTCCTCCGTGGCGTCCCATCGTCGACCCAAGCAGCCGAGCCGCACGCGTGTCACCGTGCTGACCACCGCAGCCGCCGCTGCCGTCGCGCTCAGCGCGAACGCCGCCAATGCCGCGCCGAGCGAGAAGCTCAGCAAGGACGAGGTCAAGGCGAAGGTCGACAACCTCTACGAGCAGGCGGAGCAGGCCACCGAGAAGTACAACGGGGCCAAGGAGAAGCAGCAGAAGCTGCAGAAGGAAATCTCCACGATCCAGGACAACGTGGCCCGCGGCCAGCAGGAGCTCAACAAGCTCCGCGACGGCCTGGGTTCGCTGGCCACCGCCCAGTACCGCTCCGGGGGCATCGATTCCTCGGTCCAGCTCTTCCTGTCCTCCAATCCGGACGACTTCCTCGACAAGGCCTCCACGCTCGACCAGTTGAGCAGCCAGCAGGTCGAGGCCCTGAAGAAGATTCAGGACAAACAGCGCGAACTCGCCCAGGAGCGGGCCGAGGCCACCGAGAAGCTCAAGGACCTCGCCAGCACCCGCACCGAGCTGGGCAACAAGAAGAAGGAAGTCCAGGGCAAGCTCGCCGAGGCGCAGAAGCTGCTCAACACCCTGACCGCCAAGGAGAAGGCGGCACTCGCCGCCGAGCAGGCGCGCGCCAACCGCTCCTCCACCCAGCGTGTGGACCTCGGCGACGCCCCGCCCGCCTCCGGCCGTGCCTCGGCGGCGTTCTCCGCCGCCCAGAGCAAGATCGGCTCGCCCTACGTCTACGGCGCCTCCGGCCCCTCCTCCTTCGACTGCTCGGGCCTGACCTCCTGGTCCTACGCGCAGGCCGGTGTCTCCATCCCGCGCACCTCCGAGGCCCAGGCGAACATAGGCACCCGGATCGGCTCGGTGAGCGACCTCAAGGTCGGCGACCTGGTGTTCTTCTACAGCGACCTGCACCACGTCGGCCTCTACGCCGGCAATGGCCAGGTGCTGCACGCCCCGCACACCGGTGCCGTGGTCCGCTACGAGGCGATCGGCAACATGCCGTTCCAGTTCGGCGTCCGGGTCTGACAACTTCGCGACGCTGACTCGGTGGCGCCCGAACGGGCGAATCCGGTGAACCGAAACTGACTCCACGCCCCGCCCATGACCTGCGTCTGCGGCGGGGTGTCGGGTTCGCGCGCCGCTCGAGGCCGTTCGGCGCGGTCCTTCCGCACGGCTACTGTCTGCCGCGTTTCCCCGGCGCAGGGGCCTCCCCGTCCCCGGCGCCGGGGACGCTGTCTCTGTTCGCCAGCAGAAGGACTGCCGTGGGGTTCCATCGCCGCCTTGCACTGTCCGGGTTCAACCGGGGCGCCGGCGTCGCCCTGTGCGTGTTGTCGGCCGCTGCCGCCACGCTCGGCGCCGTACCCGCCCAAGCAGCGCCGCACCGGGACACCCGTGCCGAGGTGGACCGCCTCTACGAGGAGGCCGAGCGGGCGACCCAGGCCTACGACAAGGCCGACGAGCGGGCCGACGCGCTGCGCCGGGAGGTCCGGGACGCCCAGGACCACATCGCCCGGCAGCGGCAGCGCATCAACACCATGCGCGAGCGGCTCGGTTCGCTGGCCGGCGCCCAGTACCGCGCCGGCGGCATCGACCCGGCCGTCGCCCTGCTCTTCTCCACCGACCCCGACGACTACCTCGACAAGGCGGCCACCCTCGACCGCATCGGCGCCCAGCAGGCGGGCCGGCTGCGGGAGTTGAGCGCGGCGACGAGCGAGCTGGCCCAGGAGCGCGCCGAGGCCGCCGGGAAGCTCGCCGCGCTGGAGCAGAGCCGCAGGGCGGTCGCCACGCACAAGCGGACCGTGGAGAAGAAGCTCGCCAGGGCCCGGCAGCTGCTCAACTCCCTGCCCGCCGCCGAACGCTCCGCCTACGACCGGGCCTCCCGATCCGACGGCTCCGACCGCGTCGGCCTGCCCGACCTGTCCGTCGCCGGCGCCCCCGGCGCCCGCGCGGCCGCCGCCGTCGCCGCCGCCCGCTCCGCCCTCGGCCGCCCCTACGTGTGGGGCGCGACCGGTCCTTCCGGCTTCGACTGCTCGGGCCTGATGCAGTGGTCGTACGGGCACGCCGGCATCCATCTGCCGCGCACCTCGCAGGAGCAGCGGTACGCCGGCCGGCAGATCCCGCTCTCCCAGGCGCGCCCCGGCGACCTGGTCGTCTACCGCTCCGACGCCAGCCATGTGGCGATGTACGTCGGCAACGGCCAGGTCATCCACGCCCCCTACCCGGGCGCGCCGGTGCGCTACGACCCGGTCGGCATGATGCCCATCTCCTCGGTCACCCGTCCCTGACCTCCCGCGCGCACCGTACGATCGGGAAATG
Organism: Streptomyces sp. NPDC001450; assembly: GCF_053597295.1. Classification (NCBI taxonomy): domain Bacteria; kingdom Bacillati; phylum Actinomycetota; class Actinomycetes; order Kitasatosporales; family Streptomycetaceae; genus Streptomyces; species Streptomyces sp. NPDC001450. The sequence continues at coordinate 216,627 of NZ_JBSFHY010000011.1, read as the reverse complement.
GCTGATCGCAGACGGACCCGGGGGGTGTGGCGCGCCGCGGCGGCGGGGCTCTGTCTGCTGCTCGCGGCGCCCCTCGCCGGATGCGGCGGGCGAACCACGGCCGACCCGGCCAGGGCCGAGGTGCAGCGGGTGCTCGACCGGCGCTCCGCGGCCCTGCTCGGGCACGACGAGACGGCGTACGGCACGACGGGCACCGGGAGCGGGTACGTCCGCCTGCGCGCGCTCCCGCTGGCCTCCTGGGCCTACCGGGTGACCGCCGTGCACCAACGCGGCCCGGGCGCCACCGCCGACGCCGAGCTGCGCTACCGCATCGCCGGCTACGACCGGGCCCCGGTCAGCGTCCGCCGCACCCTCGCGCTCAGCCGCACCGCCGACGGCGCGTGGTACGTCACCGCCGACAAGCCCGCGCGGAAGGCCGGGCAGCAGCTGTGGGACCAGGGCACGGTGACCGCCGTGAAGGGCGCGCACAGCATGGTCCTCGGCACCGGTCGGAGCGCCGGCGACCTGCGCGCCTACGCCCGGCTCGCCGACCGCGCGGTCCCGGCCGTCTCCCACGAGTGGGGCACGGACTGGACCCGCCGGGTCGTCGTCCTCGTCCCGCGCACGCTGGAGGGCATGGCGGGGCTGCTCGGCTCGCCCGCGTCCAACTACCGGGGCATCGCCGCCGTCACCACCGGCGAGGTGAGCGAAGCGAAATGGGGGTCCCCCCGGACGAAGTCCGGGGGAGGCGCGGGCAGGGCGCCCGCGGACCGGGTGGTCGTCAACCCGGAGGCGTACGCCATGCTGGGCAGCGTCGGCAAGCAGGTCGTGCTCACCCACGAGACCACCCATGTGGCCACCCGCGCGCACACCGACGCCGCCACCCCGCTGTGGCTCTCCGAGGGGTACGCCGACTGGATCGGCTACCTCGGCACCGGCCGCACACCCGCCGAGGCCGCGCCGGAACTGGCCCGCGCGGTCCAGGACGGCCGGGTGCCCGCGCACCTCCCCGCCGACAAGGACTTCGGCTTCAGCACCGACCCCGCCCACCTCGCGCAGGCCTACGAGAGCGGCTGGCTCGCCTGCCGGATGATCGCCGGCCACTGGGGCGAGGACCGGCTCGGCGCCTTCTACCGGGCCGTCGGCACCCACCGGACGCGGGCGGGCGCGGTCGAGGAGGCGCTCGAGAAGGCGCTCGGGATCACGCCCGGGGCGTTCACCGCCGAGTGGCGGCGGTACGTGCGCGCTCAGCTGGCCTGACCGAGCACCTCGATCGCCTCGCGCAGCCACTCCCGCTCGGCCGAGCCGGTGGCCCGGGCGACCCGCAGCATGCCCTGCCGGAACAGGTCACCCGCCTCCTCCGCGCGCACCGGCTCGCCGTGCCGGTAGAAGAAGCTCGCCGGGGTCTTCAGGAAGTCCAGGCGGCGGCGCAGCACCGCGGCCTGTTCCGCCGGGTCGTCCAGGTGCCGCAGGAAGGCGAGGACGGTGTTGAAACGGACGTGGTCGGTGATCTCGGCCTGCTTGGGAGTGCGCAGCCGCTCCAGCAGGTCCGCGCGGCCCTTCCCGGTCAGGGACAGCACCCGGCGCGGGGCGGCGCTCGCGCCCTCCTCGGTGCGCTGGTCCAGCTTGCCCGCGGCGACCAGCCGGTTGATGGCCGGGTAGAGGGCACCGTCGCTGACCGGCCGGACATGCCCGCTCAGCGCCTTGATTCGCTCCTTCAGCTCGTAGCCGTGCAGGGGTTCCTCGGCGAGGAAACCCAGGATCGACAGTTCCAGCACGCGACATCCTCCTTGCAGCGGGCGTGGGACTCATGCTAGCTCTTATCGAGCTACCTCTAAACGATGTAGCTCGATAAGAGGGGGCTTCTTGTGAACGCGCACCGCAGGCGACTCGTCTCGCTCGCCCACCCCGTCTACCTCTCGCTCCTCGCCTCGGTCGCCTCCGGGATCATCAACACCGTCTGGGTCTCCCGGCTCGGCGGTGCCGCCGTGGCCGCCGTCGCGGTCGCGACCAACACCGAGAACGTGCTGCTCGGCATCGCCCTGGTCTTCGCCTCCGGTACGACCGTGCTCGTCGCGCACGCCAGGGGAGCTCGCGATCCCGCCGCCCTGCGGGCCGCGGTGCGCGGCGGCCGGGCGCTGTGCGGTCTGGTGACGCCGGTGGTCGTGGTCGGCGGGTTCCTGTCGCGCGAGCCATTGGCCCGCCTGGTCCTCGGCGGCGGCGACTCGGCGGCCCTGCGCCTCGCGACCGCCTACTTCGCGATCTCCCTGCCGGGCATGGCCGTCTTCTTCGCCCAGCAGCTCGTCGACGGCATCCTCAAGGGCACCGGCGACACACGTACCCCGATGCGGCTCGCCCTGCTGGCCAACGGGCTGATCCTGCTCTGCGACCCGGTCCTGATCCACCTCTACGGCGTCCGGGGCGCCGCGGCCTCGACGGTGCTGTGCCGCTGCGTGGCCCTCGCGGCGGGCCTGCGCGCGCTCGGCCGCGACGCGCTGCTGCGGACCGCGGCCGGCACCCCGGCCGCCGAACCGGTCGCCGCCGCCCTGCGCCGGACCCTCACCACCGGCCTGCCCATGTCCGCCGACTTCACCGTGCGGCAGGGCGGGGCCCTGGCGCTGGTGGCGATCGTGGCGCGGCTCGGGGTGACGGCGGTGGCCGCCTACTCGATCGCGTACAAGGTCATGTACGTCGCCACCATGGCCTTCTACTCGGTACGGCAGGCCGCCGCCATCCACACCGCGCACACCCGGGGCGCGGGGCAGGACGCGCGCCGGGACATAGGCCGGCAGGCGATGCTCGTGTCCGGGGGCCTCGGCCTGAGCGCCGCCGCCCTGTTCGCCGCCACCGCCCCCTGGATCATGGCCGCGTTCGGTGCCGGACCCGAAGTCGCCCACCAGGGTGTGCTGTTCCTGCGCTGCATCGGCCCCTACCTGCTGCTGATGGCCTGCTTCATCGCGCTCGGCGGGGTCTTCGAGGGCGGCGGGGGAGCTCCGGCGCTGCTCCGGGCCACCCTGCTCGGTACCGCCGTCCAACTGCCCCTGGCGTACCTCCTCTCCGGGCTCGGCCTGTCAGGCGTCGGCCTGGCCCTGGCGCTCGCGATGGCCGTGCAGTGCGGGGCGGTGGCGGTGCTGTTCCCGCGGGCCCGCCGTCAGGAGACCGAGGTCTCCTGCGCGGGAGTCGGCTGAGGGGCCGGTGGGGTCGCGGTGGCCGCGGGGACCGTGGAGCGCCACAGCCGGCGGGCCGCCACGAGCGTGGCGGCGACGAGCAGGCCGTTGCGCAGGACGAGCAGCGTGATGCCGTACGTGTCGCTCACGACCACGTGCACGAAGCCGATCGGGAACTCGAGGACCGTCAGGAAGGCCGCGGCGAGGACCATCAGGGCGGGGGCGCCCATGCGGCTCGCCCGGAAGCACAGACACACGGCGGCCAGGCCGATCAGCCACATCAGGTACTGCGGGCTGATCACCCGGCTGGTGACCGTGAACAGCAGCACCGCCGTGAGGGCCGCGTCCGCGAGCGTGTGCTCCTCGAACCGGGACGCCCGTCGCCGCCACAGCACCAGCCAGCCCAACGCCGCCCCGGTCAGCGCCATCGCGGCGTTGCTGACCAGCCCCACGTACGGGCCGACGAACTCGATCGACCCGTAGTTCAGCAGCACCTCGCCCCGCCAGCCGTGGTGCCGGGCCACATGGAAGACCAGGGCGCCCAGCGACTCCACCTCCGTGCCCCGGTCCCGCTGGAAGGTGAGAAAGGCGAAGGCGCCCGGCATGGACACCGAGAACAGTGTCGCCACACCGCACGCGGCCACCGCGGCCGACACCCACGACCGCAGCCGGGTGGCGCCCACCAGGAGCAGCGCCGGCCACACCTTCAGCAGCGCCCCGAAACCCACCAGCGCACCCATCACCCGGGGATGCCGGATCCCCGCGAGCAGGGCCGCCACGGCCACCGCGGTCACCATCAGGTCGTAGCGGGCGTACACCGTCGGGCCGAGCAGCGGTACGCCCGCCACCCAGGTCCAGGCCCCGCGCAGCGAGCGGCCGGGCCGCAGACCCGCGCGCCCCAGCACGGCCAGCACGGCCAGGTCGGCCAGGCACGCCAGCACGAAGAAGGCGTGCGGGTAGCTCAGGAACGGCAGGATGGCGGGGGAGAGGATCGCGAGCGCGGCGGCGGGCGGGTACTGCCAGGTCACGTCGGCCAGCGGAAACGTTCCTTGGCGCAGGACCTCGTACCAGCCCTGGTAGATCACCGACACGTCGGTGGTGACGTCGGGGCCAGGGAAGACGTAGACCCCGAAGACGAAGAGCAGTAACACCAGCCGGGTGGCGCACCAGGTCGCCAGCAGTCCCGCTATCTTCCCGCTCACCCGCACCCCTGTTCGTACACCGACCCCGGTCCGGACCCATGATTCCCTGCCCACCTGTGCGTGTGCCACGAAGCGCGCCCGGTAGGGTCGGACGGCGATGCACAAGACGCTGATCGTGACCAACGACTTTCCGCCCCGGCCGGGTGGCATCCAGGCCTTCCTGCACAACATGGCCCTCCGGCTGGAGCCCGGGCGGCTGGTCGTCTACGCCTCCACCTGGAAGCGCGGTCGCGAGGGTGTCGAGGCCACGGCCGCCTTCGACGCCGAGCAGCCCTTCACCGTCGTGCGCGACCGTACGACCATGCTGCTGCCCACGCCCGGCGCGACCCGGCGGGCCGTCTCGCTGGTGCGGGAGCACGGCTGCACCTCGGTCTGGTTCGGTGCGGCCGCGCCGCTCGGTCTGATGGCGCCCGCGCTGCGCAGGGCCGGCGCCGAGCGGCTGGTGGCCACCACCCACGGGCACGAGGCCGGCTGGGCCCAGCTGCCCGCCGCCCGGCAGCTGCTGCGCCGGATCGGGGACTCCACGGACACGATCACCTACCTGGGCGAGTACACCCGCTCCCGGATAGCGACCGCGCTGACCCCGGGCGCGGCCCGGCGCATGGTGCAGCTGCCGCCCGGGGTCGACGAGAAGACCTTCCACCCCGGCTCGGGCGGCGACGAGGTCCGGGCGCGGCTCGGGCTCACCGACCGGCCGGTGGTCGTGTGCGTCTCCCGGCTGGTGCCGCGCAAGGGCCAGGACACCCTGATCCAGGCCATGCCCCGGATCCTCGCCGCCGAGCCGGACGCCGTGCTGCTCGTGGTCGGCGGCGGCCCCTACGAGCAGGACCTGCGCCGATTGGCCCGCGAGACCGGCGTCGAGGCTTCGGTCCGCTTCACCGGCGCGGTGCCCTGGTCCGAGCTGCCCGCGCACTACGGCGCCGGCGACGTCTTCGCCATGCCCTGCCGCACCCGCCGCGGCGGCCTGGACGTCGAAGGACTGGGCATCGTCTACCTGGAGGCCTCCGCCACCGGCCTGCCGGTCGTGGCCGGCGACTCGGGCGGCGCGCCGGACGCGGTGCTCGACGGGGAGACCGGCTGGGTCGTCCGCGGCGGTGAGCCCGCCGAGGCCGCCGACCGCATCATCGCCCTCCTCGAAGACGCGGAACTGCGCGACCGGATGGGCAAGCGAGGCCGCCAGTGGGTCGAGGAGAAGTGGCGCTGGGATCTGTTGGCGGAGAAGCTCAAGGAGCTGCTCTGAAAGCAGTCTTCAAAAATTCGTCCCCGCTCTAGGCGGAACGGGAAAATCCGCACATGCTGCGCGCATGACAGCAAAACTGATGCAGCGTCAGCTGAGTCGACGTCACATCCTGGGCGTGATCGCCCTCCAGACCGCCGCCACGGCAGGTCTCACCCGCATCGGTCTTCAGTCCGCGCAGGCAGCGGAACCGGCCGCCGTCGACAACTCCCCGGCCATCGTCGTCGGTTCGGGCTACGGCGGCGCCGTGGCCGCCCTCCGTCTCGGCCAGGCCGGCATCCGCACCCTCGTCCTGGAGATGGGCCGCCTCTGGAACACCACCGGCAGCGACGGCAAGGTGTTCTGCTCCACCAGCGCACCCGACCAGCGCTCCATGTGGTTCCGCACCCGCACCGAGGCCCCGCTGGCCACCTTCCTCTGGCTGGACCTCGTCAACAGGGACATCAGTTCCTACCCCGGAGTCCTCGACCGCGTGCACTACGACAACATGTCCGTGTACGTCGGCCGGGGCGTCGGCGGCGGCTCCCTGGTCAACGGCGGGATGGCGGTCACCCCGCTGAAGTCCTACTTCGCCGAGCAGTTCCCGACCGTGGACGCCGAGGAGATGTACGGCACCTACTTCCCGCGCGCCCGCTCCATGCTCGGCGTCAACACCATCGACCCGGCCTGGTTCGAGTCCACGGAGTGGTACCGGTTCACCCGCACCTCCCGGAAGGCCGCCGCCAACGCAGGCCTGAAGACCACCTTCGTGCCGAACGTCTACGACTTCGGCTACATGCAGCGCGAGGCCGCCGGCACGGCCACGAAGTCCGCGCTCGCCGGGGAGGTCATCTACGGCAACAACCACGGCAAGCGCAGCCTCGACAAGACCTACCTGGCCGCCGCCCTCGGCACCGGCAACGTCACCATCCACACCCTGGAGAAGGTCAGGGCGGTCACCAGGGCGAGCGACGGGTCGTACGTCCTCACCGTCGACCGCATCGACAACACCGGCGCGGTCGTGGAGACCAAGCAGTACGGCTGCACGTACCTCTTCCTCGGCGGCGGCAGCCTCGGTACGACCGAACTCCTCGTCCGGGCGCGGGAGACGGGCACCCTGCCCGCGCTCGACTCCAGCGTCGGCGCCGGCTGGGGCACCAACGGCAACACCATGCTCGGCCGCGCCAACCACATGTGGGACACCGTCGGCGCCAGCCAGGCGACCATGCCCGTCATGGGCATCGACGACTGGGCCAACACCGCCAACCCGGTCTTCGCCGAGATCGCCCCGCTGCCCATGGGGTTCGAGCACTGGGTCAGCCTGTACCTGGCGATCACCAAGAACCCCGAGCGGGCCTCGTTCTCGTACGACTCCACGTCCGGGGCCGTGAAACTCGGCTGGACCCCGGCCCAGAGCGCCGTGTCGGTCGCCATGGCCAAGAAGCTCTTCGACCGGATCAACGCGGCCAACCTGACCATCTACCGGTACGACCTCTTCGGCTCGACCAGCAAGATCTTCGCGGACGACTTCACCTACCACCCGCTGGGCGGGTGCGTCCTGGGGAAGGCGACCGACGACTACGGCCGGGTCAGGGGGTACTCCAGGCTCTACGTCACCGACGGCTCGCTCGTGCCCGGCTCGATCGGTGTGAACCCCTTCGTCACCATCACCGCGCTCGCCGAACGCACGATGGCGCGGGTCCTCGCCGAGGACACCGCGCCATGAGCCTTCTTCAGGGGTGACTACTTCGCGTAGATCGCCTCGATCTCGTCCGCGTAGTCCTTCGCCACCACGTTCCGCTTGAGCTTCAGCGACGGGGTGAGGTGGCCCGACTCCTCCGTGAACTGGGAGGACAGAATGCGGAACTTCCGCACCGATTCCGCCTTCGACACCGCGGCGTTGCCGTCGTCGACCGCCGCCTGGATCGCCGCCAGCAGATCCGGGTCCTCGCGCAGCGACGCCGCGGTGGAGCCCGCCGGCTTGCCGTGCTCAGCCGCCCATCGGCCCAGGAACTCGTCGTCGACGGTGACCAGCGCGCCCACGAACGGCCGCCCGTCGCCCACCACCATGCACTCCGCGACCAGCGCGTGGGCGCGGATACGGTCCTCGATCACGGCCGGAGCCACGTTCTTGCCGCCCGCGGTGACGATGATCTCCTTCTTGCGGCCGGTGATCCTGAGGTAGCCGTCCTCGTCGAGGGTGCCGATGTCACCGGTGTGGAACCAGCCGTCGGCGAGCGCCTCCGCAGTCGCGCCGGGGTTGTTCCAGTACTCCTTGAACAGGTGCTCGCCGTGCAGCAGCACCTCGCCGTCGTCCGCTATCCGGATCACCGAGCCGGGCAGCGGCTGGCCGACCGTGCCGATCTTCTGCCGGTCCCAGGGGTTGAACGCGGTCGCCGCGCAGGACTCGGTCAGGCCGTAGCCCTCCAGCACCGTGAAGCCGATGCCGCGGAAGAAGTGACCGAGCCGCTCGCCCAGCGGGGCGCCGCCGGAGATCGCGTACTCGCCCCGGCCGCCGAGGACCGCGCGCAGCTTGCTGTAGACCAGCTTGTCGAAGACCTTGTGCTTGATCTTCAGGCCGACGGACGGGCCCGACGGGGTGTCCTGCGCCTTGCTGTAGGCGATCGCGGTGTCCGCGGCCTTGTCGAAGATCGCGCCCTTGCCGTCCGCCTGCGCCTTGGCGCGCGCGGAGTTGTACACCTTCTCGAAGACGCGCGGGACACCGAGGATCAGAGTCGGCCGGAAGGCGGCCAGCTCGTCGGTGAGGTGCTTGATGTCCGGGACGCAGCCCAGCTTGATCGGCGCCATCATCGGCGCGATCTGCACCAGCCGCCCGAAGACGTGCGCGAGCGGCAGGAAGAGCAGGACCGAGCACTCACCGGTGCGGAACAGCGGGCGCAGCCGCTCCACGATGTTGCCGCACTCGGCGAAGAAGCTGCGGTGGGTGAGGACGCAGCCCTTGGGGCGCCCGGTCGTACCGCTCGTGTAGACGATGGTCGCCGGGTCGTCGGCCTTGGCGAGCGAGCTGCGCTCCTCCACGGTCGCGTCGGAGACGCCCTGCCCGAGCCGGCCCAGCTCCTCCAGGCCGCCGGCCTCGATCTGCCAGACGTTCTTGAGGGCGGGCAGCGAGTCGCGCACCGACTCGACGGCGGCGGCGTGGTTGTCCAGCTCCACGATGCAGGCGGTCGCACCCGAGTCGGACAGGATCCACTGCACCTGCTCCGCCGAGCTGGTCTCGTACACCGGCACGGTGACCGCGCCCGCGCTCCAGATCGCGAAGTCGAGGAGCGTCCACTCGTACCGGGTGCGGGACATCAGGCCGACCCGGTCGCCCGGCTGCACACCGGAGGCGATGAGACCCTTGGCGGCGGAGTGCACCTCGGCCAGGAACTCCGTGGCCGTCACGTCCTGCCAGGCGCCTCCCACCTTGCGGGCGATGACGGCGACGTCGGGATGCTGCGCGGCGTTTCTGCGGACGATGTCGGTCAGATTGCCGTCCGCAGGGACCTCGTACAAAGCCGGAAGGCTGAACTCGCGCAAGACTGCTGCTCCTCATAGGGCGCCGGCGCCACGACACTGTGTGATGCGACGGTGCGGTCCAAGGCTCGGGCGGGTGCTCGGGAATTCAGATGTTGAAATCCAGAGCACGACTGGACGGCCCGGACGTTACCCGCCGGTATGGCTTCTACGACAGGGGGTCCCGACGAGATGTTCGCTGCGTCACACGGGATGGCGTTCCTTCGCGCACAGTAGTCCACGGCTTAAGCGACCGGCGAGTAACCCCAGGCGGCGTCGCCACTGTTCACGCACATCCCACACGCCTACGCTTGATCGCCATGGCACCCACACGCTCCGGTAACCGAAGGACACGCGTCCATGTGGTCAGCGACGTACACGGCAACGCGCGTGACCTGGCCCGGGCCGGGGAGGGTGCGGACGCCCTGATCTGCCTCGGTGACCTCGTCCTCTTCCTCGACTACGCCGACCACTCGCGCGGGATCTTCCCCGACCTGTTCGGCAGGGAGAACGCCGACCGCATCGTGGAACTGCGCACCGCGCGGCGCTTCGAGGAGGCGCGTGCCTTCGGGGCCCGGCTGTGGGCCGGCATCGGCTCGGACCGGGCCACCGCCATCGAGAAGGCTGTGCGCAAGCAGTACGCCGAGCTGTTCGCCGCGTTCCCGGCACCGACGTACGCCACCTACGGCAATGTCGACATGCCGCCTCTTTGGAGCGAGTACGCGGGGCCCGGCACCACGGTGCTGGACGCCGAGCGGGTGGAGATCGGCGGCTGGACCTTCGGCTTCGTGGGCGGCGGGCTGCGCACCCCGATGCGGACGCCGTACGAGATCGACGACGAGGAGTACGCGGCGAAGATCGAGGCGGTCGGCGAGGTGGACGTGCTGTGCACGCACATCCCGCCGGAGGTTCCGGAGCTGGTGTACGACACGGTCGCGCGCCGCTTCGAGCGCGGCAGCCGGGCTCTCCTGGACGCGATCCGCCGCACCCGCCCGCGCTACTCCCTCTTCGGCCACGTCCATCAGCCGTTGGTGCGCCGGATGCGGATCGGGGCGACGGAGTGTGTGAACGTGGGGCACTTCGCGGGGACGGGCAGACCGTGGGCGCTGGAATGGTGAGCCCCGGAACTGCGGGGCGGCGCAGGGGTGGCGGAGGTGCGACGGTGTGAAGGACGGGGTGAAGGCGCCAGGTCGGCGGCGCGGTAGCCTTCACGCTGCACACTCTTAGGTCTGTATCTGGAGGAGCCACGGCGATGGCGGAACACACCAGTTCGAGCATCACGATCGAGGCGGCTCCGGCCGACGTCATGGCGGTGATCGCCGACTTCGCCCGCTACCCGGACTGGACCGGCGAGGTCAAGGAGGCGGAGGTCCTCAAGGCCGACGACCAGGGCCGCGCCGAGCAGGTCCGCCTCGTCATGGACGCCGGGGCCATCAAGGACGACCAGACCCTGGGCTACACCTGGACCGGCGAGAACGAGGTCTCCTGGACCCTGGTGAAGTCCCAGATGCTGCGCTCGCTGGACGGCTCCTACATCCTCAAGCCGGCCGGCGCGGGCGCCACCGAGGTCACCTACCAGCTCACGGTCGACGTCAAGATCCCCATGCTCGGCATGATCAAGCGCAAGGCGGAGAAGGTCATCATCGACCGCGCGCTGGCGGGCCTGAAGAAGAGGGTCGAGTCGGCCGACTGATCTCTGCCCACCCAGTCGTGCTGCTACTGCCGTGGGCGGCCGCAGCACCGGGCACCCCTGCTCTCCGTTACCGTTCACCCTCATGCGCACCATCCTGATCACGGGCCCGGGCGGCAGCGGTCGCACGACCGTGGCCGCTGCCACTGCGGTCGCCGCCGCCCGCGAGGGCACCCGCACCCTCCTCCTGAGTGCCGACCGCACGGACACCCCGGGCACGGCACTGGGCGCCGCGACAGGACCGACCCCCACCGAGGTCACCGAGTACCTCACCGCCTGGCGTCCCGACGCCATGGAACGCTTCCGGCAGGACCTCACCGCCTTCCAGACCCGCGCCGCGAACGTCCTGGACCTCCTCGGCGCCGCCCGGCTGGACGGCGAGGAGGTCACCCCGCTGCCCGGTGCCGAGGAGCTGTCCTTCCTGCGCGCCCTCCGGGACGCCGCTCTCTCCGAGCGCTACGACCTCCTCGTCGTCGACCTCCCACCCCTCCCGCAGGCCCTGCCCCTGCTCGCCCTCCCCGAGGAACTGCGCCGCTACCTGCGCCGCCTGCTCCCGCCCGAGCGGCAGGCGGCCCGCGCCCTGCGCCCGGTGCTCGGCCGGCTGGCCGGCGTCCCCATGCCCGCCGAGTGGCTGTACGAGACGGCGGCCCGCTGGGATGTCGAGCTGGCCGCCGTCGAGGCGGTCCTCACCGACCGGCACACCGCCGTACGCCTGGTCGCCGAACCCGGCCCCGCCGGCGCCGACGCCGTACACACCGCGACGCTCGGCCTCGCCCTGCGCGGCCTGCGCACCGAGGCCCTGATCGCCAACCGCGTCCTGCCCGAGACCGCCCCCGACACCCGGGCCTCCCACTCGTCGCCCGGCCATCACCCCTGGGCGAGCTTCGCGCCCTTCCTGACTCTCCTCGCCCAGCAGCGCAAGGCCCTGGCCGAGTGGGCCGAGCCGTACCACCTCCACACCGTCCCCCACCTCGGTCGCGACCCGCACGGCACCGACGACCTGGACGCCCTCGCCGTCCCCGGCGTCAACCCCGTGACCCCCCCGGTCGAGTGGCCCGTCGCCGACTGTCTCACCGAGGACGGCGTGCTCGTCTGGCACATCCCGCTGCCCGGCGCGATACGGGACGAGCTGGACCTGATCCGGCGCGGCGACGAGCTCGTGATCACCGCGGGCCCCTTCCGGCGGATCGTTCCGCTTCCCTCCGCCCTGCGCCGCTGCACCGTTGCCGGGGCTGCTCTGCGCGAGGGTGAGCTGCGCATCCGCTTCGCTCCCGATCCCGACCTGTGGCCCGCCGGCGGACGGTGAACCGCGTACGCCCGTTCGGGTAACGTCGTAGGGGCGAACCGTAGTCAGGAGTCCGCCATGAGCGAAGAGCGCCCCGCACCCGACCCCGCCGAGGAGGTCCACGAGGTGGGGGTCCCCCCTGCTGGAGCGCAGTCGGAAGCTCGGGGGAGGGCGACCGACTCCGACTCCGACGCCTGGGCCACGGCCTGCGCCGAGGACCTCGCGGCCGAGAAGGCGCGCCGCCGCGCCGAGCAGGGCCCGCCCCCGGGCTCCGCCGCCGAGGAACTGCGCAAGCTCGTGGACACCGTGGCCGACAAGCTGTCCGGCCTCCAGTCCCCGCTCCTCGGCGCCGTCGCCGGGCCGGCGGCCCAGCAGGTGGTGCGCCAGGTCGTCCAGCAGGCGAAGGCCGCCGTCGAGCCCGTCATCGAGCGCAACCCGGACGTCTTCGACCACCTCGCCGCGGCCGGCAACGAACTGCTGGCCGCCTACCGCTCCGCGGTCCAGGCCCAGGAACACCGCTGGACCACCGGCGCGGCCGACCTGAAGGACGACTGGTCCGACCGCCGCGACCGGGGCGACGACACCGGTCCGGGGGAACGCATCGACCTGGACTGAACCCCTCCCACGGCAGGGCCTCGGGTACGGTTGGCCGTAGCGGGGCTCGACCGAAACTGAGGGATTCATGGGACTCACCATCGGCGTCGACATCGGCGGCACGAAGATCGCGGCCGGCGTGGTCGATGAGGAAGGCAACATCCTCTCGACCCACAAGGTGCCGACCCCGGGCACGCCCGAGGCGATCGTGGACGCCATCGCCTCCGCCGTCGAGGGCGCGCGCGCCGGGCACGAGATCGTCGGCGTGGGAATCGGTGCGGCCGGTTACGTCAACCGGCAGCGCTCCACGGTGTACTTCGCGCCCAACATCGACTGGCGCAACGAGCCGCTGAAGGAGAAGGTCGAGGCCCGCACCGGCCTCCCGGTCGTGGTCGAGAACGACGCCAACGCCGCCGCCTGGGGCGAGTACAAGTTCGGCGCCGGCAAGGGCCACCGCAACGTCATCTGCATCACGCTCGGCACCGGACTCGGCGGCGGCATCATCATCGGCAACAAGCTGCGCCGCGGCCACTTCGGCGTGGCCGCCGAGTTCGGCCACATCCGCATGGTCCCGGACGGCCTGCTGTGCGGCTGCGGCAGCCAGGGCTGCTGGGAGCAGTACGCCTCCGGCCGCGCCCTGGTCCGCTACGCCAAGCAGCGCGCCAACGCCACCCCGGAGAACGCCGAGACCCTGCTCGGCCTCGGTGACGGCACCCCGGACGGCATCGAGGGCAAGCACATCTCCATGGCCGCCCGGCAGGGCGACCCGGTCGCCGTCGACTCCTACCGCGAGCTGGCCCGCTGGGCCGGTGCCGGCCTCGCCGACCTGGCCTCTCTCTTCGACCCCTCCGCGTTCATCGTCGGCGGCGGCCTCTCCGAGGAGGGCGAGCTGGTCCTCGACCCGATCCGCAAGTCCTACAAGCGCTGGCTGGTCGGCGGCAACTGGCGTCCGGTCGCCGACGTGATCGCCGCCCGGCTCGGCAACAAGGCAGGCCTCGTAGGCGCGGCCGACCTGGCCCGCGAGCCCGACCCGATCATGTAGTCGGCCCCACTACGACGATGCCCGCCGCGTCCGGTCCCGGGACGGCGGGCATCGTCGTATGTTGATCGTCATGCTGCTTCCCAACTCCCGTACGGAACCGGATGGTTCCGCCGTCATCCGGGTCCTCGGCTACAACATCCGCTCGATGCGCGACGACACCGAAGCCCTGGCGAGGGTGATCACCGCCTGCGCCCCCGACCTGGTCCTCGTCCAGGAAGCCCCCCGCTTCTTCCGCTGGCGCAAGAAGCTGGCCCGACTCGCAGCGGCCTCCGGCCAGGTGATCCTCACCGGGGGAGCGACGGCAGCGGGACCGGCGATCCTCTGCTCACTGCGGGCCGCTGTCGAGCGAACCGAGGACGTCCTCCTCCCGCTCACCCCAGGTCTCCACAGGCGCGGCCTCGCCACCGCCGTCGTCCGGTTCGGCGGCGCCCGCCTCGGTGTCATCAGCTGCCACCTCAGCCTGCAGAAGGACGAACGCTACGAGCAGGCCGGCATGCTCCTCGACCGCCTCGCCGGCCTGGGCGTGGAACACGCCGTCGCGGGCGCTGACCTCAACGAGCGCCCCGACGGCCCCACCTTCCGGCACCTCGCCGCCGCCCTCCAGGACTGCCGGACCGCGGCTCCTTGGGGCGGCGAGTTCACCTCGACCCCCGCCAACCCCCACCAGCGCATCGACGCCGTCTTCGCCACGAAGGGCATCGAGGTGCTCGGCTGCGGGGTGCCGCTGGAGCAGCCGGGGGTCACGGAGACAGACCTGAGGGCGGCCACGGACCACCTTCCGGTCCTCGCCGCCCTCAGGATCCCGGCCAACTAGAACGTCTCAGACCACGGCTCCCCTACCGGGGTCACCGTCGTCGTCCTCGTCCGTCCGCATCCGCGTCACCAGGGTGACGAACCCGCCGAGGAACCCGCCGATGCCGAGGGTCGTCAGCCACCAGGTCATCTCCCAGCCGAGCAGCACGGCCACCAGGAGCAGGACCGGGCCGCCGACCACCCCGAGCCAGGCGAACTTCGCGGTCGTGTCGGCGGTCGGCAGCGGCGGCGGCTCGGGCGGCACGAAATGGCCCTCGTCGTCCTCGTCGAAGTCGTCCTCGGACGGTTCCGGCGCGGTGTAGTCGCGCGGGCCCACGCCGGGCGCGAACGAGACCGAGCTGCCCAGCGGCTTCGCGGGCCGCGGCTCCTCGGAGCCGGCCGTGCCCTCGCCCGGGGACTCGGGCTCGGGCAGCGCGAGATCCTCGACCGGCCGGAAGGGCCTGGTACCCGGCGGGTCCGGTGGCTCCTCGCCGTACCCTGCGACGATCGCCCGCCAGGCGGCGTCCTCGTCGAAGGGCACGCCCTTCTCGTCCGGCTCGCGGTCCTCGCGGTCGGAGTCGTGCTCAGCCAACTGCGGCCGTCCCTTCATTGCCGACACTGGGTGCGAGCCGGCCGATGAAGGCGAGGCTCTCCTCGAAGATCCGGTCCGCATCGTGGTCCAACGTCGCCACGTGGTAACTCTGTTCCAGTACGACCTCCGTTACGTCCACGGAGGACACCCGGCTCAGCACCCGCGCCGAGTCCGCCGCCGGGACCACATGGTCCTGGGCGCTGCGCAGCAGCAGCAACGGCTGGGTCACCTGGGGCAGCTCGCCGTCCAGCCGGCGCAGGAACACTCGCAGGGAGTGCGCCGGGTGCAGCGGCACCCTGTCGTAACCCAGCAGCGCCGGGCCGCCCTTGGCGATGTCGCTGGCGATGCCCTTCGTCGTCCGCACCAGGTGCCGGGCCACCGGAAGGGCGTACGCCGACAGGCCGTGCACCCGGGTCGCCGGGTTGACGACGACCACCCCGGCGACCCGCTCGCCGTGCCGGGCCGCCAGCCGCAGCGCCAGCGCCCCGCCCATCGACAGGCCCGCGACGAACACCCGGGAGCAGCGCTCGGAGAGCACCCGCAGCTCGCGGTCCACCTCCGCGTACCAGTCCTCCCAGCCCGTGACCTGCATGTCCTCCCAGCGGGTGCCGTGCCCGGGCAGCAGCGGCAGCGACACGGTCAGGCCGTGCGCCGCGTGGTGCGCCGCCCAGGGGCGCAGCGACTGGGGCGAGCCGGTGAAGCCGTGACAGAGGAGAACACCCACCTCCCCGCCCTCGTGGCGGTACGGCTCGGCTCCGGGGAGAACCGGCACCTTTCGGGCTCCTGTTCCTGAGAAAGGCGTGAAGAACTCGCGGATGTACTTCACCGTACGCGACCGCACTGACACCGACCAGGGTCGTCGGGCTCATTGGCGGCGCTCCGGGATAAGGTCTGATCGACGGAAACAGGAGGCACGCGGGTGTTGTACGGCACGATGAAGGTCGCCATCGGAGGACCGCTGAAGTTCGCCTTCAGACCCTGGGTGGAGGGCCTGGAGAACATTCCGGCCGAAGGTGCCGCGATTCTGGCGAGCAATCACCTGTCCTTCTCGGACTCGTTCTTCCTGCCCGCGGTCCTCGACCGCAAGGTCACCTTCATCGCGAAGGCCGAGTACTTCACCACGCCGGGCGTGAAGGGCCGCCTCACGGCCGCCTTCTTCAAGGGTGTCGGACAGCTCCCGGTGGACCGCTCCGGGGCGCGCGGCGCCGGCGAGGCCGCGATCAAGAGCGGCATAGAGGTGCTGGAGCGCGGTGAGCTGTTCGGCATCTACCCGGAGGGCACGCGCTCGCCCGACGGCCGGCTGTACCGGGGCAAGCCCGGCGGCCTCGCGCGCGTGGCGCTCGCCACCGGCGCGCCGGTCATCCCCGTCGCGATGATCGACACCGAGAAGATCCAGCCGCCCGGCAAGGTGATGCCGAAGCTGATGCGCCCGGGCATCCGGATCGGCAAGCCGCTGGACTTCAGCCGCTACCAGGGCATGGAGCACGACCGCTTCGTGCTGCGCGCGGTGACCGACGAGGTCATGTACGAGATCATGAAGCTCTCCGGCCAGGAGTACGTCGACATGTACGCGACCGCCGCCAAGCGGCAGATCGCGGACGCGGCGAAGGCGGCCAAGGAAGCGGAGAGGGCCGCCAAGGAGGCGGAGAAGAAGCAGGCCGAGGGCTAGCGGGGAAAGCCGGGGGGAGCGGGGGGGCATGCCGAAGCGCGAGCGGGTCATGCGGATGTCGGTCGAGCTGCCGCTGTGGCGTGCGCTCGCCGGGTACCGCGTGCTGACC
Organism: Streptomyces sp. NPDC001450; assembly: GCF_053597295.1. Taxonomy (NCBI): domain Bacteria; kingdom Bacillati; phylum Actinomycetota; class Actinomycetes; order Kitasatosporales; family Streptomycetaceae; genus Streptomyces; species Streptomyces sp. NPDC001450. The sequence goes on along the minus strand of NZ_JBSFHY010000011.1, from coordinate 199,774 downwards.
ATGCTGTACGCCATCGGCCTGTGCGCCACGGCGTACGACCATTTCGTACGCCCCTGGGTCGCCGTCGCCTACTACGCGGTCCTGGTCGGCTGGACCCTGGCCACCCTGCCCAAGGTGGCGAACGCGGCGAGCTGCACCAAGCGCTTCCTGGCCGCCGACCTGACCATCGCCCTCGCCGGCATCATGCTCACCCCGCTCGCCGACAGCCACGAGCGGATCGCGGGCGGCGGCCCGACGCTGCCGTCGATATGGACCGCCGGCTCGGTGCTGGCCTTCGCCATCAAGGGCGGCTGGCGCTGGGCCGCCGTGGCCTCCACGGCCGTCGCCGTCGTCAACCTGGTCGAGCGCGGCACCCCGGCCCGCGACACCGTGCACAACGTGATCCTGGTCTGGGTGGCCTCCATCGCCATCGGCTACGTCGTGGAGGTCGCCCGCGCCTCCGAGCGCACCCTCGCCCGCGCCCTGGAGATCGAGGCCGCGACCCGGGAGCGGGAGCGGCTGGCCCGGGACATCCACGACAGCGTGCTCCAGGTGCTGGCGATGGTGCAGCGGCGCGGCGCGGTCATCGGCGGTGAGGCGGCCGAACTGGGGCGCCTCGCGGGGGAGCAGGAGGTGGCGCTGCGCACGCTGGTCTCCGGCGGGCTGCTGCCGGTCTCCCGGGTGTCGGAGGACGCGGCCGCCGGAGCCGTCGTCCGCGAGGTCGAGGAACCGGACGACGACGGGCCCGTCGACCTGCGCACCCTGCTCGCCCCCTACGCCGGCGCCCGGGTCAGCCTCGCCGAGCCCGGCGCCCCGGTGCCGCTGCCGCGACCGGCGGCGCGGGAGCTGGCCGCCGCGGTCGGGGCCGCCCTGGACAACGTGCGCCGGCACGCCGGTGCGCAGGCCCGGGCCTGGATCCTCGTCGAGGACGAGCCCGACGAGATCGTCGTCACCGTACGGGACGACGGCCCCGGTCTCCCCGAGGGCCGGCTCGCCCAGGCCGAGGGTGAGGGCCGGCTCGGTGTGGCCCAGTCGATCCGGGGACGGCTGCGCGACCTCGGCGGCAGCGCCGAGCTGATCTCCGTCCCCGGGCAGGGCACGGAGGTCGAACTGAAGGTACCGAAGGTCTCACGGGACAAGGCGGAGAAGCGATGAGCGAGCAGCAGGGCCCGATCAAGGTCATGGTGGTCGACGACCACCCCATGTGGCGCGACGCGGTCGCCCGGGACCTGAGCGAGTCCGGCTTCGAGGTGGTCGCCACCGCCGGCGACGGCGAGCAGGCGGTCCGCCGCGCCAGGGCCGCCGCCCCCGACGTCCTCGTGCTGGACCTCAACCTGCCCGCCAAGCCCGGCGTCCAGGTGTGCAAGGAGCTGGTCGGCCACAACCCCGCCCTGCGCGTCCTGGTCCTGTCCGCGAGCGGCGAGCACGCCGACGTGCTGGAGGCCGTGAAGTCCGGCGCGACCGGCTACCTGCTCAAGTCGGCCTCGACGGAGGAACTCCTGGACGCGGTGCGCCGTACGGCCGTCGGCGACCCGGTGTTCACGCCGGGTCTGGCCGGACTGGTCCTCGGCGAGTACCGGCGCCTGGCCTCCGAGCCCGTGCCCGCCCCGGACGCCGACGAGCCGGGGGCGCCCCGGCTGACCGAGCGGGAGACGGAGGTGCTGCGGCTGGTCGCCAAGGGCCTGAGCTACAAGCAGATCGCCGAACGCCTCGTCATCTCCCACCGCACGGTCCAGAACCACGTGCAGAACACCCTCGGCAAGCTCCAGCTGCACAACAGGGTGGAGTTGGTGCGGTACGCGATCGAGCGCGGGCTCGACGACGCGTGAAACCGCCTGGTCAAGCGGCATCCTGACAATTCACCGGAATCACCCTTCCCGCCTCTCGCTGTGTGACGCGAATCACCATTACCGTGACTGGGCGTCAGGCAACCGCGGCGAAGGGACACTTCCATGCGGGTCGGAGTACTGACCGGAGGCGGCGACTGCCCCGGGCTCAACGCCGTCATCCGGGGCATCGTCCGCAAGGGCGTCCAGGAGTACGGATACGACTTCGTCGGCTTCCGGGACGGCTGGCGCGGCCCCCTCGAAGGCGACACCATCCGCCTCGACATCCCCGCCGTGCGCGGCATCCTGCCGCGCGGCGGCACCATCCTCGGCTCCTCGCGCACCAACCCCCTCAAGCAGGAGAACGGCATCCGCCGGATCAAGGAGAACCTGGCCAAGCTGGAGGTCGAGGCGCTCGTCGCGATCGGCGGCGAGGACACCCTCGGCGTCGCCGCGCGGCTGTCCGACGAGTACGGCGTGCCCTGCGTCGGCGTGCCCAAGACCATCGACAACGACCTCTCCGCCACCGACTACACCTTCGGCTTCGACACCGCGGTCGGCATCGCCACCGAGGCCATCGACCGCCTGCACACCACCGCCGAGTCCCATATGCGGGTCCTCGTCTGCGAGGTGATGGGCCGCCACGCCGGCTGGATCGCCCTGCACTCCGGCCTGGCCGGCGGCGCCAACGTCATCCTCATCCCCGAACAGCGCTTCGACCTCGACCAGGTGTGCGCCTGGATCACCTCCCGCTTCAAGGCCTCGTACGCCCCGATCGTCGTCGTCGCCGAGGGCGCGATGCCGAAGGACGGCGACATGGTCCTCAAGGACGAGTCGCTGGACTCCTTCGGGCACGTCCGCCTCTCCGGCGTCGGCGAGTGGCTGGCCAAGGAGATCGAGAAGCGCACCGGCAAGGAGGCCCGCACCACGGTCCTCGGCCACATCCAGCGCGGCGGCACCCCGAGCGCCTTCGACCGCTGGCTCGCCACCCGCTTCGGACTGCACGCCATCGACTGCGTCCGCGAGGGCGACTTCGGCAAGATGGTCGCCCTGCGCGGCACCGACATCGTGCGCGTCCCGATCGCCGAGGCCACGGCCAGGCTGAAGACGGTGGACCCGAAGCTGTACGAGGAGGTCGGGGTGTTCTTCGGCTGACCGCGGCCCCCCGGACGGCTACACGGTCGTGCGGCGCAGCTGACCCGTCAGCTCCCGTACGACCGCGGCCCCGTTCAGGCTCAGCACCGACTCCGGGTGGAACTGCACCCCGGCGAAGCCCGGACCTCGTACGGCATGCACCTCCCCGTTCTCCGCCCGGCTCACCTCCACCCCGTGCGCGGCCAGCTCCCGTGCCGCCTCCTCGTCGCAGTGCGCCACGAAGCTGTTGTAGAAGCCGACGGTCTCCGCCCGCCCGAACAGGTCGATCGTGGTCTGCGCCCCCTGGTAGGGGACCTCCTTCCGTACGATCTCCAGCCCCAGCTCGGCCGCGATCAGCTCGTGGCCCAGGCAGACCCCTAGGACACCGTGCCGGTGGTCCCGGATCACCTCGGCCGTCACAGCGCGCAGGAAGCGCATCTTGGGATCGTCCAGGTCGCCGGGGTCACCCGGACCGGGCCCGAGGACGACCGGGCCCTCGTGCGCGCGCACGGCCTCCCGCAGCCCGGGCTCGTCGTACCGCCGGACGGTGACGTCCAGCCCGCCCGAGCGCAGCACATGCGCGAGCATCGCGGTGAAGGTGTCCTCCGCGTCGACGACCAGGGCGTGCCCCTCGAGGAACTGGGACCGCTCCTGCATCCGCAGCCAGAACGGCGCCAGCGAGGAGCGGCGCCCGTCCAGCGCGGCCCGCACCCGGGGGTCGTCGGCCAGCCGCGGCCGCTCCCGCTCGTCGCGCGGCCGGGACGGCCGTACCCCCAGGGCCGCCAGCACGCCCGCCGCCTTCGCGTGCGTCTCGGCCACCTCGCCCGCCGGGTCCGAGCCGCGCACCAGCGTCGCGCCGACCGGGACGCGCAGCCGGCCGTCGGCAAGGATGTCGGCGGTGCGGATCAGGATGGGGGAGTCGAGGGTCTGGGCGCCCCCGGAGTCCCGGCCGATGAGGGCCAGCGCCCCCGCGTAGTAACCCCGTCCGACACCGTCCCGCCCGAGGGGCTCATACCGCTCGATCACCCGGCACGCGTTCTGCACCGGCGACCCGGTGACCGTCGCCGCGAACATGGTCTCCTTCAGTACCTCCCGCACGTCCAGGGAGGACTTGCCGCGCAGCTCGTACTCGGTGTGCGCGAGGTGCGCCATCTCCTTGAGCCGCGGGCCGACGACCACCCCGCCCATGTCGCCGACGGTGCACATCATCTTCAGTTCCTCGTCGACGACCATGGACAGCTCCTCGATCTCCTTGCCGTCGGCGAGGAAGTCCAGCAGGTGCTCGGGCGTCGGTCCCCCGGCCGGATAGCGGTACGTCCCGCTGATCGGGTTCATGACGACGGTCCCGCCGGACATCCGCACATGCACCTCGGGACTGGCACCGACCAGCGTGCGGTCCCCGGTGTGCACGACGAACGTCCAGTACGCGCCCCGCTCGCCCTCCAGCAGCCGCCGGAACAGGGCCAGCGCGTCGGCCCGTCCGAACCCCGGGATGTCACCCTCGTACGTCCGCCGGATCACGAAGTTCGCGCCCTCGCCCCGGCCGATCTCCTCGCGCAGCACCCGCCCGACGATCTCGCCGTACTCCTCGTCGGCGACGTCGAAGCCCCCGCCCTCGACCCGCACGTCGTGGCCCGGCAGCGACCGCAGGGCCTCGGCCAGCGGGATCTCGTGCGACTCCTCGGGTGTCAGCACCAGCAGCGGCGTGCCGTCGTCGCGGACGTCGAAGCCGCGCTCGCGGATCTGCCGGAACGGCACCAGTGCGAGGCCCTCGTCGGGCAGGTCGGCGAGGCGGTCCCGGGAGGAGACGGGACCGAGCAGCACCTCCACCGTCTGCTCGTCGCGGCCCGGGGTGCGACGGCGGAGCAGGGCGAAGGGGCGGGGGTCGTGCAAGAGGTTCTGGAGATCCATGGGTGATCCTTCTCGATGGAGAGGAACGACCCCGGAAACACCGAAGGCCGCCTCTCGGGCGGCCTTCGCGAAGTCTTGAGTACGCGCAGTCAGCGGGCCGCCGGATGAGCGGTCCACCACCAGTTCTGGTTCGAAAGCGCGAACATGCGAGGAACCCTACCGCACGGCCGTGGCGTCCATGAGGCAAACACTCCGTCTCACCAGTCGAGCCGGAGGAAAATATGGCGACACGACCCCGTAATGTTTACGAGGTGACCGTGAACGCTAAGACCAGCCCGAGCGCTGGCAACACCTGGCGAAACCTGCCCGCGGCGCAGCAGCCCGAGTACCCCGACCCCGAGGCTCTGCGCGCAGTGATCGCGGACCTTGAGTCGTATCCGCCGCTCGTCTTCGCGGGCGAGTGCGATCAGCTGCGCGCCCGGATGGCGGCCGTCGCCAAGGGAGAGGCGTTCCTCCTCCAGGGTGGCGACTGCGCCGAGGCCTTCGACGCGGTGTCCGCCGACCACATCCGCAACAAGCTCAAGACGCTGCTCCAGATGGGCGCCGTTCTGACCTACGCGGCCTCGGTGCCCGTGGTGAAGGTGGGCCGGATCGCCGGCCAGTACTCCAAGCCGCGCTCCAAGCCCACCGAGACCCGCGACGGCGTCACGCTGCCGACCTACCGCGGCGACTCCGTCAACGGCTTCGACTTCACCGAGGCCGCCCGCATCCCGGACCCCGAGCGCCTCAAGCGGATGTACAACGCCTCCGCCTCCACGCTCAACCTGGTGCGGGCCTTCACCACCGGCGGCTACGCCGACCTGCGCCAGGTGCACGCCTGGAACCAGGACTTCGTGAAGTCCTCCCCGTCGGGGCAGCGCTACGAGCAGCTGGCGCGGGAGATCGACAACGCGCTGAACTTCATGCGGGCCTGCGGCACGGACCCGGAGGAGTTCAAGACGGTCGAGTTCTACGCCTCGCACGAGGCGCTGCTGCTGGACTACGAGTCGGCGCTGACCCGCGTGGACTCGCGCACCGGCCGGCTGTACGACGTCTCCGGGCACATGGTGTGGATCGGTGAGCGCACCCGGCAGCTCGACGGCGCGCACATCGAGTTCGCCTCGCAGATCCGCAACCCGATCGGCATCAAGCTCGGCCCGACGACGACGGCCGAGGAGGCGCTGCAGTACATCGAGCGCCTCGACCCCGAGCGGGAGCCGGGCCGGCTGACCTTCATCGTCCGCATGGGCGCCGACAAGATCCGCGACAAGCTCCCCGAGCTGGTGGAGAAGGTCACGGCGTCCGGCGCGACGGTGGCCTGGGTGACCGACCCGATGCACGGAAACACCTTCGAGGCGGCCTCCGGGCACAAGACCCGTCGCTTCGACGACGTGCTCGACGAGGTCAAGGGCTTCTTCGAGGTCCACAAGGGCCTCGGCACCCACCCGGGCGGCATCCATGTCGAGCTCACCGGTGACGACGTCACCGAGTGCGTGGGCGGCGGCGACGAGATCTTCGTCGACGACCTGCACCAGCGCTACGAGACGGCCTGCGACCCCCGCCTGAACCGCAGCCAGTCCCTGGACCTCGCGTTCCTGGTCGCCGAGATGTACCGGGACCAGTAGGTGATCTGGGGCGCGGATCACATGCGATCCGCGCCCCTTCCCACTTTTGCAGGTCCGGCGGGGCGGGTAAGGTTAGGTTTGCCTCACCGATCAAGGGGATGGCAGTAGGACAGTGATCCCGTCGGGAGGTGAATCCGCGTGTACGTCTGCAGCTGCTTCGGCATTACCGAGACGCAGGTCAAGCAGCACGCGGAGGACGGTGCCTGCACCCCCCGCCAGATAGCCTCCGCCTGCAAGGCGGGTACCGACTGCGGTTCGTGCGTACGGCGCATTCAGGCGATCCTCGGACGGGGCGCGTGCCCGCGTCGTGAGCTGGCCGACCAGGGTCGGCCCGTCCTCTCGGAGCTGGACGAGGCCGCCTAGCTCTCCGGCTGCTCGATCACCTGGGCGAGGTACAGCGCCTCCCCGAGCTTCTCCAGCAGTTCCAGCTGGGTGTCGAGGTAGTCGATGTGGTGCTCCTCGTCGGCGAGGATGTCCTCGAAGATGTTCGCCGACGTGATGTCGCCCTTCTCGCGCATCACCTTGATGCCCCGCCTGAGCCGGTCGATCGCCTCCACCTCGATCTGCCGGTCGGCCTCGAACATCTCCTTGACGGTCTGCCCCACCCGCACATGGAACAGCCGCTGGTAGTTGGGCAGCCCCTCCAGGAACAGGATCCGGTCGGTCAGCACCTCGGCGTGCTTCATCTCGTCGAACGACTCGCGCCGGGTGTACTTGGCGAGCTTGTACCAGCCCAGGTTCTCCTGCATCTTCGCGTGCAGGAAGTACTGGTTGATCGCGGTCAGCTCGCCGGTGAGCTGCTCGTTGAGGAACTCGATGACCTCGGGGTCGCCCTGCATCGCAGCGGCTCCTTCCACACGGGGGGACAGGGGAGGTGTGCCGCCGCATGATTGCACCGCGAGTGAAGATCGTCCAGTAAGTGCGTACTTAGTAAGTAGATGCCGACTTGATGGCAGTTGTCTGATTTGCGCATGGGTGGTCAAGGGCACTGCCCGAGGTCTGTCAGGATGGAGACATGGGTCATCCGGTGGAGCGCGAATCTGGAGCAGCGGCAGGGTCCGAGCTTCCGCCGGGGCAGCGACTCCAGCGTGGCTGGCCGGTCACGCACTACGGGCCCGTGCCGAAGTTCCGGCCCGAGCGCTGGGAGTTCCGGGTCTTCGGCGCCACTGCCGACGGTGACAAGCGCACCTGGAACCACGAGGAGTTCACGGCCCTGCCGTACACCACCGTGGTCGCCGATCTGCACTGCGTGACGAAGTTCAGCATGGTCGGCGCGGAGTGGGGCGGCGTCCCGGCCCGCGCGATCCTGGACCTCGCCCCGCCGGCGCCGGACGTCACCCATGTGATGGTCTGGGCGGAGTACGGATTCAGCTCGAACCTGCGGCTGTCGGACTTCGCCTCCGACCGCACGATCTTCGCCACCCACAAGGACGGCGAACTCCTCACCGCCGAGCACGGCTTCCCGGTCCGCCTGATCGTCCCCCACCTGTACGCCTGGAAGGGCCCCAAGTGGGTGCGTGGCGTGGAGTACATGACCGCCGACCGCCGGGGCTTCTGGGAGGAGCGCGGCTACCACAACATCGGCGACCCCTGGAAGGAACAGCGCTACTCCTACCAGGAAGAGCCCGGGGACGGCCCCGAGCTCTGACTTCTCCTGGCGTGCCGGTCAGTGGTGGTACTGGTGCACCACCGCGTGGCCCTTGCCGCGGCCGATCGTCCACTTGTTGACCGGCGTGGTCACCACGAAGGCGATCACGAGCGAGATCACCAGCGAGATCCAGAACAGCGCGTCGCCCAGCGTGGCGTCCATCGCGGACGGCCAGACCAGGATCACCCCGTTGTCGATCAGCTCCATCACCACGATGGACAGGGTGTCCGCGGCCAGCGCCACCCGGAGGGCCGTACGGAAGTCGACCCCGGCGCGCAGTACTCCGCGCAGGGTGAGCGAGTAGCCGAAGAAGAAGGCCAGCACGATCGCCAGCAGCATGGTCGGCAGGTTCCCCCACCCGAACGCCGTGCCGACGACCATGCCCAGCACCTCGCCGATGGCGCAGCCGGTGAGGCAGTGCAGGGTGGCCCGGGCGGCCACGGACCAGGTGGCGGCGGGTGCGTGGTGGTGTGCGTGCGCTTCGTGCCGGTGCTGTTCGTGCGCTTCGTGGTGGTGGTGCGCGTGTGCTTCGTGCTGCTGGTGAGCTGCGTGCGCCTCGTGCTGCATGACGACCCCCATGTCAGGTGACGGTTCCTGCACCGAGCAGGAACCGTATACCCCCAAGGGGTATTCCCCAAGGGGTTATCCGTCGCGCAGTTTCTTCAGTCGCTCCACATCCGCCGCGTGCCCCTCCTTGCCGCCGGGCGTCTCGATGATCAGCGGTACGCCCGCGGTCGCCGGGTGGGTCATCAGTGCCCGGAACGGGTCCTCGCCGATATGGCCGGAGCCGATGTTCTCGTGGCGGTCCTTGTGCGCACCGACCACGTCCTTGGAGTCGTTGGCGTGGATCAGCTTCAGCCGCCCCTCGCCGACGGTGCCGACCAGCAGGTCCAGGGTCTGGTGCATGCCGCTCGGCCCGGTCAGGTCGTGCCCGGCGGCGAAGATGTGGCAGGTGTCCAGGCACACGCCCAGCTTCGGATGGGCGTCCAGCACTTCGAAGTACGGCCCGAAGTCCCAGGTGCGCGAGCACAGCGAGGCGCCCTGCCCGGCGGTCGACTCCAGCAGGAGGTACGGATCGTCGTCGTGGGTCAGCTCGTCCAGCAGCGGCAGCAGGTGCTCGCGCACCTGCTTCAGCGCCACGGCCCGCTCCCGCCCGCCGGTCGCGCTGCCGGTGTGCACGACGACGCCGAGCGCACCGATCTCCCGCCCGCGCCGCAGCGAGTGCCTCAGCGACTCCACCGACCGCTCCACGGTCGCCTCGGTGTGCGAGCCGAAGTTGATCAGGTAGGGGGCGTGCACGTAAGCCGGCATCGACTCCTCGGCGCACGCCTCGCGGAACGCCTCGTCCTGCCGGGGGTTCCCGGCCGGTGTGGCCCACCCGCGCGGGTTGGCGACGAAGACCTGCACGGTCTCCGCCTTGAGGTCACGGGCGTACGACAGCCCTACGGAGTGCAGGCCCCCGGCCACGGGGACGTGACCGCCGACGGGGTTGCGGGAGGGGCCGGTTCCGGGGCTGCCGGAGAGGGGGCGGGAGTGCTTGATGCTCACCCGTTCAGGGTGTCACGCGGCGCTCCGCCCCCGGTCACCGGATGGTGATCGTGATCGTCGACCCCTTGGGCGCCTTCTCGCCGCCGTCCACCGACTGCTTGCGCACGGTGTCGCCGAAGATCCCGAGCAGGCCCCGGTCCTTCTCGACCTGGAACCCGGCGCGCTCCAGCGCCTTCGTCGCATCGTCCACGCTGTCCCCGACCACGTCCGGCACCTCGATCATCTCCGGGCCCTTGGACAGCGTCAGCGTCACCGTGTCGCCCTCGGCGGCCTGCTTGTCGCCGTCCGGGGTCTGCTGGGCCACCTGGCCCTTGTCGTAGTCGGAATTGACCTGCTCGGTGTTGACGATCACCTTCAGGCCGGCGTCCTCCAGCTCCTGCTTGGCCTCGTCCAGGTCGTCACCGGTGACGTCCGGTACGTCGACCGGGTTGCCCTTGCTGACCAGGAGAGCGATCGCCGAGCCCGCGTGCCGCTTGATGCCGGCCTCCGGGTCGGTGCTGATCACCGCGCCCCTGGGGACGCTGTCGCTGAACGCCCGGTTGACCATGCCCGGCTCCAGCCCGGCCGCCTTCAGCTTCGACTGCGCCCTGCCCAGCGGGACGCCCTGCAGGTCCGGCACCTTCACGGTCTCGGGGCCCCGGGAGACGACGAGCGTCACGGAGTCGTTGCTGCGGATCCGGGCCCCGGCGGCCGGGTCGGTGCTGATGACCGCGCCGCGCTCGACCGTGTCGCTGTACTCGAACCTGACCTGCTTGACGTCGAGCCCGGCCGCCTTCAGCCTGCCCTTCGCCTGCGCCTCGGTCTTGGCCAGCAGCTGCGGGACCTTGGTGAACTGTCCCGAGTTGATGTACCAGATGCCGGCACCCACACCGAAGACCACCAGGACCGCGGCGATGAGGGTGATGAGCCCGCGCCGGGGCCGCCGCCGGGGCTCGACGGGCGGGCTGTCCAGCCGGCTGGTGTGCTGGACGGCCGCCGCCGGGTCCTCGTCCTCGTTGACGGGCAGCGGCCGGGGCACGGTCAGCGAGCGCGGGATCACGCTCGTACGGTCCGCAGAGATGTCGCGGTGCTCGTGCTCCGCGGACAGCGCCTGCGGCGGCAGCGCGTCCAACTGCTCGGCGCTCAGACCCGCCCGCGCCCGCAGCACCTGGCCGAGCAGCGCCGCCGCGTCCTGCGGCCGGACGTCCGGGGTGCGCGCGGTGGCCGAGGCGACCAGCTCGTCCAGCTGGTACGGCAGTCCCGGAACCAGCGCCGAGGGCGGCGGCACGTCCTCGTGGATGTGCTTGTAGAGCACCTGCGCGGGGGAGTCCCCGGAGTGCGGCCGGCCGCCGGTCAGCATCTCGTAGAGGACGACACCGCACGCGTACACGTCGACGCGCGGGTCGGCGGTGCCCCGTTCTATCTGCTCGGGCGCGAGGTACGACACGGTCCCGAGCACGGCACCCGTCGTGCTGGTCACGGTGTCCACGGACCGTACGAGCCCGAAGTCGGCGACCTTGACCCGGCCGTCGTCCCCTATCAACACGTTCTCGGGCTTCATGTCCCGGTGCACGAACCCGGCCCGGTGCGCGGCGCCGAGCGCGGCCAGCACGGGCTCCAGGATGTCCAGCGCGGCCCGCGGCTGCAGCGCGCCCCGCTCGCGCAGCACGTCCCGCAGGGTGCACCCGGCGACGTACTCCATCGCCAGGTACACGTACGACCCGTCGGTCCCCTGGTCGAAGACCTGCACCACGTTGGGGTGGGCGAGCCGGGCGACCGACTTGGCCTCCCGGATGAACCGCTCCACGAACGACTCGTCGGCCGCCAGGGTCGGGTGCATCACCTTGAGCGCGAGAACGCGGTCCAGGCGGGTGTCCAGGGCCCGGTAGACCGTGGCCATCCCACCGACCGCGATCCGCGCATCGACGCGATAGCGTCCGTCGAGCACCTGCCCGACGAGGGGGTCCTGAAGGGTCGTATCCACGCAGGCGAGTGTACGAGGGGTGACCGACAGTCCCGCCCGCTCGGCCGTTCCGGGGACGGAATGCAGCAGAGCTGTGACCCTGCCGGGGCACTAGAAAGCGGGGCGCTCCGGATCCAGGTGCGCGCGGCCCTCGGTCGGGGAGGATGCCTCCGCGAAGTGCCTGCGCGGGATCCGCCCGGCCAGCCGGGCCAGCCGCCCCGCCTCCACCGCGTGCTTCATGGCGGTGGCCATCGTCTCGGGCTCCTGCGCCCTCGTGACGGCCGAGGCGAGCATCACGCCCGCGCACCCCAGCTCCATCGCCAGCGCCACGTCCGACGCCGTACCGGCCCCCGCGTCCAGGATCACCGGCACGCGCGCGTGCTCCACGATCAGCTGGAAGTTGTGCGGGTTGCGGATCCCGAGCCCGGAGCCGATCGGCGAACCCAGCGGCATCACCGCCGCACAGCCCACGTCCTCCAGCTTCCGCGCGAGCACGGGGTCGTCGTTGGTGTACGGCAGTACCGTGAACCCGTCGTCGACCAGCGTCTCCGCCGCCTCCAGCAGCTCCACCGGGTCCGGCAGCAGCGTCCGCTCGTCGGCGATGACCTCCAGCTTGATCAGGTCGGTGCCCAGCGCCTCCCGGGCCAGCCGCGCGGTCAGCACGGCCTCCCCGGCGGTGAAACAGCCCGCCGTGTTCGGCAGCACCCGGATGCCCAGCTTCTCCAGTACCGACAGCACCGAGCCGTGCACCGAGGGATCGACCCGCCGCATGGCCACCGTGGTCAGCTCCGTGCCGGAGGCGACCAGCGCCCGCTCCAGCACGTCCAGGCTCGGTGCGCCGCCGGTACCCATGATCAGCCGGGAGCCGAGGGGCACACCGCCGAGGACGAAGGGATCGTCGGCCATGGGTCAGCCTCCTTGGACGGCGGTGAGGACTTCGACACGGTCGCCCTCGGCGAGGGCCGTGGTCGCCCACTGCGCGCGCGGGACGACGGTTTCGTTGACGGCGGCGGCCACCCCGGACGGCGCCACGGTGAGAGTCTTCACGAGGGCGTCCAGCGCGGTGCCCGGGGCGACCCGGTGGCGCTCCCCGTTCACGGAGATGGTGACGGAGATGTTCATGCGGGCTGCTCCATGAGTGCGGTGCCGAAGCGCTTCGGCGTGAACGGACGGGCCTCCTCGGGCAGCTCACCGCCGACCAGCAGCTGCGCCATCACGTCCCCGGTGACCGGCGTGAGCAGCACCCCGTTGCGGTAGTGCCCGGTGGCCAGCAGCAGCCCTCCGAGCCCGGACGGGCCGAGCAGCGGCGCGTTGTCCGGGGAGCCGGGGCGCAGCCCCGCCCTGGTCTCGGTGAGGGGCAGCTCGGTGATCCCCGGCACCAGCTCATGGGCGTCGCGCAGCAGCTCGTACACGCCCCCGGCGGTGACCGTCGTGTCCCAGCCCAGCTCCTCGCTGGTGGCGCCGACGACCAGCTCGCCGTTCTCCCGGGGCACCAGGTAGACATGGCTGCCGCGCACCATCGCCCGCACGGTGCGGCTCAGGAAGGGTGCGTACCGGCGCGGCACGGTCAGCCGCAGCACCTGGCCCTTCACCGGCCGCACGGGGGGCAGCACGTCGTCCGGGACGCCCGTGAGACGCCCGCTCAGACTGCCGCCCGCGAGCACCACCTGCCCCGCGGCCAGCGCGGTGCCGTCCGCCGTGGTGACCCCGGCGGCCCGGTCCCGGACGACGTCGAGCCGCTCGGCCCAGGACCGGTGGAACTCCACCCCGGCCCGCTCGCACGCGGCCACCAGGGCCGCGGCCAGCCGCCGCGGGTCGATCTGGTGGTCACCGTCGACCCGCAGCCCGCCGCGCACCCCGGGCGCGAGCATCGGCTCCAGCCGCCGGCACTCCCGCCCGGACAGCCACTCCGACTCCAGGCCCGAACGCTGCTGGAGCGCGTGCAGTTCGCGCAGGTGGGCGCGGTCGTCGGCGTCGAGCGCGACGGCGAGCGTGCCGCAGCGGCGGTAACCGAGGTCGTGGCCGGTCAGTTCGGCCAGCTCGGCCGCGAAGTCCGGGTAGCGGCGGGCGGACTCCAGGTTCAGGGCGAGCAGCGTCTCCTCGCCGTAGTGCAGTTCGGTGACCGCGGCCAGCATCCCCGCCGCGACCCGCGCGGCCCCGCCGCCGGGCTCGGGGTCCACCACCGCCGTGGCGAGCCCGCGCTGCGCGGCCCGCCAGGCCGTGACCAGGCCGATGATTCCGCCCCCGATGACGAGGACGTCGGACGTACGTGACGACATGGGCGTCCAGCCCCTCCCTTCGCCGGCATGACCCGGATCAGGTTCGTACGGTCGGAGGCCGCCAGCCTCCCTCTCAGCCCGGTGCGTCCGGGCTCCCGCGAGTGCTTGTACGGTGGCCACCCTAGCCCGCAGCGCTCGTCACTCGTAAGGGAGCCCCGGTCCATGGCCTGCTCGCTCGACGGACTGATCCTGGCCCCCGTGGCGGACCAGGCCCCAGGTCAGGTCGGTACCCGCACCCGGTTCGCGTACCACGAGAAGGACGGCGAGATCTGGGCCGAGTACGCGGGCGGCGACGTCGTGCGCGGCCATTTGGTCGGCACCCGGGAGGGCGACCGGCTGGACTTCCGGTACGTGCAGCTCAAGCACGACGGGACCACCTCCTCGGGGCACTGCGTGTCGACCGTCGTGGAGCTGCCGGACGGGCGGGTGCGGCTGGAGGAGACCTGGGAGTGGGAGTCCCAGCCGGGTACCGGGACCAGCGTTGTGGAACAGGTCACCGAGCACGCCCGCTGACTGACGAATTGTCAGTTGTCTATGGTGATCGGGTGAGCGAGCAGACACCGCAACAGGGCACGTCACAGGGGCGGCGCGTGGTCGTCGCGGGCGCGGGCATGGCCGGGGTGCAGACCGCGGTCGCCCTGCGCGAGCAGGGCTTCACGGGCACCGTCACGCTGATCGGCGCCGAGCCCCACCAGCCGTACGACCGGCCGCCGCTGTCCAAGGCCGTGCTGCTCGGCAAGGCCGAGGGCTCCGCCTTCGACGTCGACTTCGAGTCGCTCGGCGTCGAACTGCGGCTCGGCTGCGAGGTGCTGGGCGTGCGCCCCGGCGACCACGAGCTGGACACCGAGGCCGGGCCCGTCCCGTACGACGTGCTGGTCCTCGCCACCGGCGCCGAACCGATCACGCTGCCGGGCACCGAGGGCGTGCCCGGCGTGCACCTGCTGCGCACCCTGGACGACGCCGAGCGGCTGCGGCCGGTGCTCGCCCGGCAGCACGCCATCGTGGTCGTCGGCGCCGGCTGGATCGGCGCCGAGTTCGCCACGGCGGCCCGGGAGGCGGGCTGCGCGGTGACCGTCGTCGAGGCCGCCGACCGGCCGCTCGCGGGCGCGCTGCCGCCCGAGGTGGCCGCCCCGATGGCCGGCTGGTACGCCGACAGTGGCGCCGAGCTGCGCACGCACGCGCCCGTGGAGCGCGTCGAGCCCGGCGCGGTGGTGCTCGCCGACGGCACGCGGCTGCCCGCGGACGCCGTCGTGGTCGGCATCGGCGCGCGCCCCGCCACCGCCTGGCTGGCCGGCTCCGGTATCGAGCTGGGCGTGCACGGCGAGGTCGTGGCCGACGCCCACCTGCGCACAACCGTCGAGGACGTGTACGCGGTCGGCGACTGCGCCTCCTTCCCCTCGGCCCGGTACGGCACCCGGCTGCTGGTCCACCACTGGGACAACGCCCTGCAGGGCCCGCGCACGGTCGCCGCGAACATCCTGGGCGAGACCCCCGTGGTCTACGACCCGGTGCCGTACTTCTGGTCCGAGCAGTTCGGCCGCTTCGTCCAGTACGCCGGCCACCACCCCGCGGCCGACCGCATGGTGTGGCGCGGCGACCCGGCGGGCCCGGCCTGGACCGTCTGCTGGCTGCGCGAGGACCGCCTGGTGGCCCTGCTGGCCGTGGGCAGGCCGCGTGATCTGGCCCAGGGCCGGCGCCTGATCGAGGCGGGCCGGCGCATGGATCCCGAGGCGCTGACCGACCCGGCGCGGCCCCTGAAGGACGCCGCCGCCGACTAGGCACGTCCTCCCAGGTGGACCGGCCTGACTTCCGACTGTCGGTGGGGGATGGCAGGCTTGTTCCCGTGACCGAGATTGACGCAAAGATCGATGCTCTCGTCCCTGCCTGGCTCACCCTCCCCGACATCGCCGAGATGCTCGACGTCGAGGTGACACGTGTGCGGCAGCTGGTCAAGGAGGGCCAGCTCATCGCCGTACGCCGAGGTGAGAACCGGGCGCTGCACGTCCCCGCCGCCTTCATCGACGGGGACAAGGTCGTCAAGGGCCTGTCCGGGACCCTGACGCTCCTGCGGGACGACGGCTTCACGGACGAAGAGATGATCGAGTGGCTCTTCACCCCCGACCCGACCCTGCCCGGCACTCCCGCGCAGGCCCTGAGCGAGAATCGCGGCACGGAGGTGAAGCGCCGCGCCCAGGCGCTCGCCGTCTGAACCGACCCGCACCACGGGTGGCGCAGGGACTCCGGCCCCTGCGCCACCCCCTCGCCCGCCCATGGACACCGACGACGGGGGGACCCACGCATGTCCGACACCGCCCGCGGCAGCCTCGCCGACACCCGCCTCTACCTCTGCACGGACGCCCGCCGCCGGCAGGGCGACCTCGCCGAGTTCCTGGACGCGGTCCTGGCCGGCGGTGTCGACATCGTGCAGCTGCGTGACAAGGGCATGGAGGCCGCCGAGGAGCTGGAGCACCTGGCGGTCTTCGCCGACGCCTGCGCCCGGCACGGCAAGCTGCTCGCGGTCAACGACCGCGCCGACGTCGCCCACGCCGCCTCCGCCGACGTGCTCCACCTCGGCCAGGGCGACCTCCCGGTCCCCGCGGCCCGCGCGATCCTCGGTGACGACGTCCTGATCGGCCGCTCCACGCACGCCGAGTCCGAGGCGGCCGCGGCTGCCGTCCAGCAGGGCGTGGACTACTTCTGCACCGGTCCGTGCTGGCCCACCCCCACCAAGCCCGGCCGGCACGCCCCGGGCCTCGACCTGGTCCGGTACACCGCCGCCCTGGACACCGACCGCCCCTGGTTCGCGATCGGCGGCATCGACCTCGGCAACCTGGACGAGGTGCTGGATGCGGGTGCCCGACGGGTGGTCGTGGTCCGCGCGATCACCGAGGCCGACGACCCCGGAGCCGCCGCGGCGGAGTTCGCGAAGCGACTGCGCCAGGCGTAGGTCCGGACCCGGGTCTGTCCACGTTTTTGTCCAAGGGGTGGACAGGAATCCGGCAATTCAGGCAAATTCCCGGTGCCCGGTTGGGGGACCGCCCGCCCCTGGCTAACCTGCCGGTATGGCCCTCGGAACCGCATCCACCAGGACTGATCGCGCACGCACCGTGCGCGACATCCTCGCCACCGGCAAGAAGACGTACTCGTTCGAGTTCTACGCGCCGAAGACCCCCAAGGGTGAGCGGAACCTGTGGAACGCGCTGCGGAGGGTCGAGGCGGTGGCCCCCGACTTCGTCTCGGTCACCTACGGTGCCGGCGGCTCCACGCGCACGACGACGGTCAAGGAGACCCAGCAGATCGTCGTGGACACGACGCTCACCCCGGTCGCCCACCTCACCGCGGTCGACCACTCCATCGCCGAGCTGCGCAACATCATCGGCCAGTACGCGGACGCCGGCATCCGCAACATGCTCGCCGTGCGCGGCGACCCGCCCGGCGACCCGATGGGTGACTGGGTCGCGCACCCGAGCGGCCTGACGTACGCGGCCGAACTCGTCCGGCTCATCAAGGAGTCCGGCGACTTCTGCGTGGGTGTCGCCGCCTTCCCGGAGATGCACCCACGGTCCACCGACTGGGACACCGATGTCGCGCACTTCGTCGACAAGTGCCGTGCGGGCGCGGACTACGCCATCACCCAGATGTTCTTCCAGCCGGAGTCGTATCTGCGGCTGCGCGACCGGGTCGAGGGCGCGGGCTGCGCCACCCCGGTCATCCCCGAGGTCCTGCCGGTCACCAGCGTGAAAATGCTGGAACGGCTGCCCAAGCTCAGCACCGCGCAGTTCCCGAACGCCCTGAAAGAGCGGATCCTCACAGCGAAGGACGATCCGGCGGCGGTACGCTCCATCGGTATCGAGTTCGCCACGGAGTTCTGCGCACGGCTGCTGGACGAGGGAGTGCCCGGACTGCACTTCATCACCCTGAACAACTCCACGGCGACCCTGGAAATCTACGAGAACCTGGGCCTGCACCACCCCCCGCAGGCCTAGACCGGCCGCACCGCGGTACGACACACTGCGTAGCGGTCACTGGGAGAGGGGCGTACATGGGCTGGACGGTCCTCTACATCGCGTTCGGCATCGTCGCACTGTGGTTGCTCGGCGAGGTGCTGCTGCAGTACAAGGCGCGGCTGCGCTGGCGGCTGCTCGCCTTCGTCGGCTTCCTCGGTGTCGTGGTCGGCGTGCTCATGCCGTCCGTCATCGTGATCGGTGTGGGCGCGATCGCCTTCGCGATCGGCCAGACCTACGTCACGCTGTCCTTCCGCCGCGGCTTCGCCGCCGGCTGGGCGGTCAAACGACCCGACGCCGAGGCCGAGGGCGGGAGCAGCAAGCGCCGTCGCGGCAGGGCGGACCGCCACGACCCGAGCCTCGAGGTCTCCGACCTGGAGGCCGCCGAGGGCGACGACCGGGACGCCGACTACCACCGCGACCAGCTCGCCTACGGCGACGACTACGACCGCGACGACGTCTTCACCCCGGCCCCCCGCTCGCCCGAGCCCACGGCCGCCGAGACCACCACCGTCTACGAGCCCCAGCCCCTCCCCGAGGACACCGGCTCCTACGGCGTCTACGGCGACACCGCCTACGCGGGCGCGGCCCAGGCCCAGGCCCAGGCCGCCGAGCAGAACTACGCCTACGACTACTCGGGCTACGCCCAGCAGGGCTACGGCTACGACACCAGCGGCCAGCAGCAGGCCTACGCCAACTACTCCGACCCGTACATCGGCACCCAGCCCTACGGCGACACCTCGTACGGCACCGGCTACGACCAGCAGCAGTACGGCCAGCAGGGCTACGGCCAGGACCAGTACGCCACCGGCGGCTACGGCGAGACCCCGGCCGGCGGAGTCTGGGTCCCGCAGCAGCGCAACGACGAGACCTACGGCGGCGAACTCCCGCAGGAGCAGCCGTACCCGTACCAGGGCCACGGGCAGCAGCCCCAGCCCGGGTCCGGGTACGACGAGCAGTACCGCTTCTGAGGCCTGCCGCGGTTCACCGCGAGCCGCGGAACTCCGGCCCCTCCACGATCAGCCCGGCCACCAGCGCGCCCGACATGCCGGCGTGGGGGAGGCCGCCGCCGGGGTGCGACCAGCCTCCGGCGGTGAACAGGCCTGGTACAGCCGTGGTGTTGGCCGGGTGCAGCACCCCTTCCGGTGCGGCCAGCGCCGGTGGCGGAACCGCACCGCCCGTGGCGCCCGTCTCCCGTTCGGTGTCCAGGGGCGTGCGGACCTCGCGCCACAGCACCCGCTCGCGCAGCCCCGGCACGGCACGCTCGGCGGCGGCGGCCATCCGGTCGGCGAAGGCGTCGGCGGCCCCCGGCGCGGCCCAGTCGTACTCTGTCGCCGACGGCACTGTCGCCGTCAGCACCACGGACTCGTGCCCGTCGTCCGGGCGCAGGGCCGGGTCGTCCGGCCGGTCCACGACGACCGTCGGAAGGTCGGGCAGCTCCCCGTGCCGGAACAGGTCCAGATCACCCTCGCCGTCTGCCGCGTGCACCACCGTGCGGTGCACGGCGCCGGGCTCGCGTGCGCCGTGCAGCGCCAGGCACACCACCATCCGGCCCGGATAGCGGTCCTCGCGTTCCGGGGGCACGTCCTGCGCGCCGTACAGGTCCCTGCCGGGGACCATGCCACGCAGCCGCCAGGGTCCCGTGCCGACGACGAAGTCCGCCTCGGCCACCGTTCCGTCCGCCAGCTCCACGCCGGCCGCCCGGCCCTCCTTCTCCAGGACCCGGGTGACCTCGGCACCGAAGGAGAACTCGACCCGCCGCTTCAGACACCGCTCGTACACCGCGCGCGCCAACTCCCGGATGCCGCCGCGTACGTACCAGGTGCCGAAGGCGTGCTCCATGTAGGGCAGCACGGCCGCGCTCGCCGGGACGATCCCGGGATCGACGCCGTGCACGAGCGCGTAGCCCTCGAGCAGCGCCGCCAGGCGCGGGTCACGCAGCTCCCAGGCACCGATCTCACGCAGTTTGAGCGCGCGCCGAGTACGCCAGAACCGCTTGTGCGGAACACCCGGATACGGCTCCTTCTCATCCAGCACCTGCCAGTTGGGCCACAGAGGCTCCTCCAGCAGCGGCCGGCGCGTGCGGTCCCAGGCCTCGCGGGCCCGCACCAGGAAGTCGCCCCAGCGCTGCCCGGCCCCCGCGCCCAGCGCCTCGTCCAGGGCCGCGACGACACCCGCGCGCGAGGCGTTCGGCAGGGACACCTCGGTGCCGTCCGCGAAGACGTGCCGCGCGGCCGGGTCGACCTGGACCAGCTCGACGACGTCCTCCAGTGGCTCCTTGCCGGTCTTGACGAACAGATCGCGGTACACGGCGGGCAGCGTCAGCAGCCCGGGGCCGGTGTCGAAGGCGAACCCGTCCCGCTCGAAGCGGCGCACCGCACCGCCGTACGTCTCCGTACGTTCGTACACCGCCACCCGGTGGCCCGCGACGGCCAGCCGGGCAGCGGCCGCCATCGCGCCCATCCCGGCGCCGATCACCGCAATCCGTGCCATGCCTGCGACTTTATCGACCGCCACCGACAACGCGGCCCGCGGGCGGTCAGCCGGGCGGTCCGGGCACCTGCTGGGCCGGCCGCCGCTCCTCCCGCCGCTGGGCCCGGCGCCGCAGGAAGCGCCGGATCCGCGAGATCAGGAACACCAGCACCACGAGCCCGGAGACGAGCAGCACCGCCGCCACGACCGCCGCGGCCTGCGGATGGAACAGCGCGAACGAGACGAGGCCGGCCACCCCGAGGTCCTCGGCGAGACTCAGCACGAAGTTGCTGAACGGCTCCGGCGAGGCGTTGACCGCCATCCGTGTCCCGGCCTTCACGGAGTGGCTGGCCAGCGCGGTCGAACCGCCCACCAGCCCGGCCGCCACGTCCGGCAGCGAGCCGCTGTGCCCGGCGAGCAGCGCCCCGACCCAGGCGCCCGCGAGCGGCCGGACGACCGTGTGCACGGAGTCCCACGCCGAGTCGACGTACGGGATCTTGTCGGCGACCGCCTCGCACAGGAACAGCACGCCGGCCACGATCAGCACCTCGGGGCGCTGCAACGCCTGAGGGACGTCGTCGCTCACGCCCGTCACGCCGAAGAGGCCGAGCAGCAGCACCACCGCGTAGGCGTTGACGCCGCTGGCCCAGCCGCTGGTGAAGACCAAGGGGAGTACGGACACGGAGGCGATCGTAGCCAGGTGGCGGGCCCGCGTCGTGGGCCCGTGCACACATGCCTGAGTATCCGTACCTAGGCGCCGAGATGAGTACGCGCGCGGATGGGCCGCGACCTGCGTGAACGGGAGAGTGGAGGCACGGCAAGGGGGCGCGGACCGGCACCGCCGACACGGGGCGGCGGAGCGGCGCCCGCGCCCTGGCCGCTCCTTCCGCCGATCCGTCGGCGGAAGCGAGGCACGGGGGCCCGGGGCAGACCACCACGGGGGATCAACGGGGGAAACCGTACGGGGGAGTACGGGAAGTACGGGGGAGTGGGAAGGCGCCGGTCCGGCAAGCGGACCGGCGCCTTCCGCGTACTCCCGGTGTGCTCAGCCCTTCCCGCTCACGCGCCCCTGGAGCAGCCGGGACAGGGCCGCGTGGACGTCGTCCAGGGAGCGCTCCGGCTGGAAGGACTTCCAGTCCAGGGCGGCCACCAGGACCATGCCGACCAGCGCGGCCGCCGTCAGCTGGACGTCGATCTCGTCGCTGAACTCGCCGGCCGCCACGCCCTCGCGCAGCACCCCCTCGACGACGGCGACGGCCTCCTGGCGCACCACCATCAAGGTGGACTGCCAGGCACGGTTGGTGCGCCACAGCTCGGCCACGTAGAGCTGGGTGAAGGCCGGGTAGCGGTCGATGAAGACCAGTCCCGCGCGGACCATCGCGTCCAGCGCGTCCACCTTGCTGCCGCCCTCGGCCGCGGTCCGCTCGGCCGCCTCCCGCAGGGAGGCGGTGAGGAGGCCCACGCCGTGCCGCAGCAACTCCTCGAAGAGGACCGACTTGCTCGCGAAGTTGTAGTAGACCGTGCCCTTCGCGACTCCGGCCCGCTCGGCGATCTCGTCCACCGTGGTGGCGGAGAAGCCCTGCTCGGCGATGAGTGTGACGGCCGCCTCGTAGAGCTTCTGCCG
The DNA here is from genome assembly GCF_053597295.1 of Streptomyces sp. NPDC001450. Lineage (NCBI taxonomy): Bacteria > Bacillati > Actinomycetota > Actinomycetes > Kitasatosporales > Streptomycetaceae > Streptomyces > Streptomyces sp. NPDC001450. Next base: position 177,803 of record NZ_JBSFHY010000011.1, on the reverse strand, counting down.
GGTTGCCTCGCGGCGCGTGCTGCCGCCGGACGTGGCGCTGCTGCTTTCCATGGCCCTGATTGTCACAGGTACGCGCGGGTGCGGGGGCGACTTGGAGATCACAGGCTCAGCTCCGGGTGCAGCCGGTCCAGCGTCCAGACCTGGCGGCGCCGGGCCGCGAGCGCGGTCAGGGCCAGGGCGCCCGCCGTGAACGCGGTCAGCACCCCGCACGCCGTCCACACCGGGCCCAGCCCGCCGCCCGTGATCAGCCGGCGCAGGGCCGCCACGATGTAGCTCATCGGCAGGAACGGGTGCAGGGCGTTGAAGAAGCCCGGGCTGGTCTGCACCGGGTAGGTGCCGCCCGCCGAGGTCAGCTGGAGCATCAGCAGGGCCAGGACGAGGATCCGGCCGGCCGCGCCGAAGCGGGCGTTGAGCCACTGCACGATCGCGGCGAAGCACGCCGCCACCAGGAACAGGAAGCCGACCGTGCCGGCCGCGCGCGCCATCTGCAGGCCGATCGCCCAGTGCAGCACGGACATCAGGGCCACCGTCTGCAGCACGCCCACCGCGGCCACCGGCAGCCACCCGGCCAGCGCGATCCGCCAGCCCGGCGAACCGGCCGCCAGGGCACGCCGGTTGAGCGGCGGGATCAGCATGTACGCCACCATCGCGCCCACCCAAAGGGACAGCGGGATGAAGTAAGGAGCGAAGCCGGTGCCGTAGTTGGGCGCCTTGTGCAGGTCGTGGGTGGCGAGCTGGACCGGGTCGGCCATCACGCCGGTGCGCTGGTCGCGGTCCTGCTTGTCGTAGTCGGGGATCTTCTTCGCGCCGTCGTGCAGACCGCCGGCGAGCTTTCCGGAGCCGTCGACCAGCTTGTACATGCCGCCGCTCAGGGTCTGGGCGCCCGACTCGGCCGTCCCGATGCCCTGGTCGAGCTTCGCCGCGCCCGTCCCGGCGGTGCCCAGTCCGGCATGGAGCTTCTTCGCGCCCGCGGCGACCTCGGCCGCGCCGTCGTTCAGCTTGTTGATCTTCCTGACGGCGTCGTCGACGTCCTCGTAGAGGTGCGGCGCGCGCTCGGCGAGGGCCTGGGCCTGCGTCTGGAGCTTGGTGAGGTTGTTCCGCAGCGTTTTCAGGTCGCCGTCCTGGTCGGCGATCAGGGTGTTGAGGTCGTCGGCGACGGTGGCCACGTCAGCGGCCGCCTGCCTGGCCTTCTTCAGATCAGGGCAGATGGGGTCGGGGATCGCCGCGGTCACGCAGCGCGCCTGGTAGACCTCGTCCAGGACGGCCGCGGACGCGTGGGCCGCCCGTGCGGCGCCCGGCGCGAGCTTCACCAGGTCGTCGAGGTTGTGGCGGACCGCCTCGGCCGAGTCGGCGACCAGCTGAGCGGTGTCCCCGATGGTCTTCTCGTTGTCCTTCAGGAACGGGCCGGCCTTGCGGTAGACGCCGTTGACGTTGTCGGCGAGGGTCTGGGTGCCGTCCGCGACCCGCTGCGAGCCGTCCTCCAGGTCGCTCGAGCCCTGGGTGAGCTTCGTCAGGCCCTTGGAGAGCTTGCCGCTGCCGCTCTTGGCGTCCTGCAGACCGTCCGCGAGGTCCTTGGAGCCCTTCTCCGCCTTCCCGAGGCCGCCCTTGAGCCGGTCGGCGCCCTCGGCCGCCGTCACGGTCTTGTCGTGGATGCCGGAGAAGGAGATGAAGATCTTGTCCAGGAAGGTCCGGGACGCCTTGGTGGACGCGGCCCTGCGGACCTCGTTGAAGACCGTCCGGGAGATCTGGCCGACGATGTAGTTGTTCGCGTCGTTCGTGCGCACCCGGAGCGCGCCCGTCTCCGGGGAGCCGCCCGAGCTGGAGGCGATCCGGTCGCTGAAGTCGGCGGGCAACGTCAGCGACAGGTAGTAGGTGCCGTCCTCGACGCCCTCGCGGGCCTCGGCGTCGCTCACCTCGTGCCACGCGAAGGTCTTGCTGTCGCGCAGCCCGGCCACGATGTCGTCGCCGGCCGTGATCTTCTTCCCGCCCGCCGTGGCGCCCTTGTCGTCGTTCACCAGGGCCACCGGGATGCGGTCCAGACGGCCGTACGGGTCCCAGAACGACCACAGGTACAGGGCGCCGTAGAGCAGGGGCAGCACGAGCAGCGCGACCAGGGCGGCGCGCGGCAGCTTCCCGCGCCCGAAGCGCCTCAGCTCAAGCGCGGCCAGCCTCGGCGAGCGCATCGGCCTCCTCCTTCGTGTCGGTCTTCTCGGTCCTGTCGCTCTTGTCTTCGTTCTTTGCTTCGCTGTTCTTCGCTTCGCCTCGGTCGCCCGTGTCCTCGCCACGGCCGGTGGCGACGGTGACGCAGTCCTCGGGGGCGGTGCGGCACACCGCCACGACCGTCGTGCCCGCGCGCGCGAGGGACCGCAGCAGGTCCCAGATCTCGGCACGCTCGGTGTCCGAGAGCTTCGTCTCGATGTCGTCCACACCGAGCAGCCCGGGCCGGCCGAGCAGGGCCAGCGCGATGGACAGGCGCAGCTCCTCCAGCCGCTCCAGATCGCGTACGGCCGTGCGGGAGCCCTTGGGGAGCGCCTCGAGGTCGAGTCCGGCGGCGGCCAGGGCCGCGTCGACGCGCTGCCCTGTCTCGCGGGCGCGGTCCGCCCGGCGGCGCAGCAGTTCGCGCGGTGAGTCGCCGAACCTGTGCTGCAGCAGCGCCCGTTCCCGCAGATGCTCCCCGACGGTCAGGGCCGGTTCCAGGTCGGTGACACCGGCCACGTTGGCCACGCCGGCGACGCGGCGCACGGCCGCCATGTGCCGGGGGATCCGGAACCCGCCCACGGTGGCCGCGCCCGCGGTGGGCTTCATCCGTCCCGTGAGCGCGAGCAGCAGGCACGTACGGCCGGAGCCGGACGGTCCCTCTATCGCGATCAGCGAGCCGGGCTTCGCGTCGAAGGTGACGCCCCGGAAGGCCCACCCCCGTGGCCCCTTGAGCCCTAGGTCCTCGGCTGTGACGTCCACGCCGTCCACGAGCCCCCCTGCCTGCTTGCATACTTTTGAACTGACTGGTCAGTGCAAAAATACGCCCGAACCTGCGATCGAAGCAAAGGCCCAGGTCAGAACGGATTGTCAGTGCCATACCTCACGATGGGCACATACGGCACCCGTGCCGTCACCCAGACGACAGGAGGTTCGTCATGGCCAACTCGTCCGCAGCCGCCGCCCACCGGCGCCGCGCCACCGGCCCTGCCCCCTCACTGACCGGACCGGCGAGCGATGTGCACCCCGTGCTCCGCCGGGCCACGGCCCCGCCCGCCGCCCTCGACCTGCTGACGCTGGCCCGGGCCGGCCTCGAAGAGGCCGCCGTCCTGGAAACCCCCAACGAGCGCTATGCGACCGCCCACCTCGCCGCCCTGCGCACCGCCGCCGCCGTGCTCGCCGCCCGGGGCCGCCCCGAGACCTCCCCGCGCCGCCGGACCCGCATCCGCAGCGCCTGGGAGGTGCTCCCCGAGATCGCCCCCGAACTGACCGAGTGGAGCGCGCTCTTCGCCTCCGGTGCCACCCGCCGCGCCCGCGCCGAGGCGGGCATCCAGGGAGCGGCCGGACAGCGGGACGCCGACGACCTGATACGCGACGTGGCGATGTTCCTCCGCATCGTCGAGCGGATGCTGGTGCTCCAGCCCGTCCTGCCCCAGCCCCGCCAGGACACCGACGAGCGAGGCGGCCCGGGCCCGCACGGCGGCCTCCCGGACGCGGGCTGACCGCCGACGGTCCGCCTGGCGGGACGGACACGGCAGTACACCTCGGCGGTGACCAGGTACGGCGCCGGAGGCAATAGGGTGGAGTTCGCCTGAAGCCGTCCGCCCTGCCGAGGAGTCAACTGCCGTGTCGGACCCGATGCGCCCGCCCGTCTCCCACCATCACCCTCAAACGACGTCGCAGCGCTCCGACTCCCCTCGACCCCGCACCTCCCTCCGTACCGCCGTGGTCTGGGAGGTCCTGCAGGACGCCCTCGACCGCCGGGTCAAGGCCACGGGGCGGGAGTCGCTGGACGTGCTCGACACCGGAGGCGGCAGCGGCAACTTCGCCGTGCCCCTCGCCCACCTCGGCCACCGTGTCACCGTCGTCGACCCCAGCCCGAACGCGCTGTTCGCGCTGGAGCGCCGTGCCGCCGAGGCCGGCGTGGCCGACCGGGTCAAGGGCGTCCAGGGCGATGCCCACGGTCTGTTCGAGGTGGTCGAGCGCGGGGGCTACGACGCCGTGCTGTGCCACGGAGTCCTGGAGTACGTCGACGACCCCGCCGAGGGCGTCCGCAACGCGGTCGCCGCGCTGCGCCCCGAGGGCGTCCTCAGCGTGCTCGCCGCCGGCCTCGGCGGTGCCGTCCTCGCCCGGGCCCTCGCCGGTCACTTCAAGGAGGCCAAGCAGGCTCTGCAGGACCCGGAGGGCCGCTGGGGCGCCGGCGACCCGATGCCGCGCCGCTTCACCGCGGAGCAGCTCACCGCGCTGGTGGAGGGCGCGGGCCTGCGGATCGGCGCGGTGCACGGCGTGCGGGTCTTCGCCGACCTGGTGCCCGGCGTCCTCGTGGACACCGAGCCCGGCGCCCTCGACGCCCTGCTCAAGCTGGAGGCCGCGGCGGCCGAGCTGCCCGCCTTCCACTCCGTCGCCACCCAGCTCCATGTGCTCGGCGAGACGCGAGGGGCCGCGGAGGCCTGAGCGGCCTTCCGGGACCCGGCGCTGATCAGGGACTTGGCGGCAGATGGAGTACGCCACAAGACCCCCGATCGAGCGGTTTGCGCCGTATGATCGAGGTACACCGTCCGGCATGACGGATCGGCCGCCGGGGAATGGAAGCCTCAGCGAGCCGGGACGGCCATGGCGGATTCCGGTTGGCCTATTGGCGTAGAGGGGCGGGTTTCACGGGGGCGATTCCCTGCCTATCCTGAAGGGACCCCCCGGGTCGCCCCGGCGACCGCACGATGAGGAGGACTCCGTGCCGCTCTCGGAGCACGAGCAGCGCATGCTCGAGCAGATGGAGCGAGCGCTGTACGCCGAAGATCCCAAGTTCGCGTCGGCGCTTGAGGGAAGTGGGCTGCGGACGTACACCCGGCGGCGGGTCTACCAGGCGGTCGCGGGCTTCCTCGTGGGTATCGCGCTCCTCATGGCCGGAATGGTCGCACAGCAGATCTGGGTCAGCGTGGTGGGCTTCCTCGTCATGCTGGGCTGTGCCGTACTCGCCGTCACAGGCTGGCGGAAGACACCCAAGCCGGGCGAGCAGCCCGCGGGCGCCCCGCGCCGACAAGTGCGGCAGAAGCGTTCCATGATGGACCGGATCGAGCAGCGCTGGCAGCGCCGCCGGGACGAGCAGCAGGGCCACTAGCCGCTCGCCGGTTCACGCACACCGCGGGTTCGCGCACACAACAGCAGACATCCGTGAGGGGTGGCCACCAGCCGGTGGCCACCCCTCACGCGTTCTCCGGTCTCAGCCCTGCTGCCCCGAAGGCCTGCGCAGCGTCGGCCGGGCCGCCACCGCACGCGCCCTGAGCGCCGCCCACCGGGCCGACACCGCCCACAGCACCCGCGCGGCCGACCGCGGCGCGAACCGCGCCCGCATCCGCGTCCGCCCGCTCACACCGCGGTTCAGGCCGGCGATCACCCGGCGCACGTCCTCGGCCAGGCCCGCCACCGGGCGCGGCCGGGGCGCGTACAGCACCTGCTCCAGCGCGTCCGCCACCCGGTGCACGGCGGCCCCGGCCGCCGGGTCGAGCTGCCCCAGCCGCACGATCCTGGCCGCTGCCTTGCGCGGCGTCTGCGACTCGTCCGGCAGGATGCCCACGTCCCAGGCGCTGTCGGTCAGCTCCTGCCAGGCCGCCAGCGTGTGTGCCGCCGCACCCTCCTCGGTCCGCGCGTGCGCACCGAGCCGTACGGCCCGCACCCGCGCCCGCCACAGCATCGGCGCCAGCGGGATCGCCAGCACCGCCAGGCCGCCGAGCCCGATCAGCGCGTACCACAGCCAGTGCCACGAACCGCCGCCACCACTGTGCTGCGCCACCACCGCGGACGGGCTGTCGCACGCCTCGAGCTTGCGCAGCTGGGCCGTGCAGCCCTCGCTCGGCGAGGCCGACGCCGAGGGCGCCTTCGACGCCCCGTGGGACGGCAGGGCCTCGTCCGGCTCGGAGGTGCCGGGCGTGTGCGACTGGGTGTACGACGGCACGGTGCCCCGGGTCGGGGTCGGCTCGAAGCGGGTCCAGCCCACACCCTCGAAGTACAGCTCGGGCCAGGCGTGCGCGTCCTTCAGGCTCACCGAGACCGAGCCGTCCGCCTGCGGGGTGCCGGGCGCGAAGCCCACCGCGACCCGGGCGGGGATGCCGAGCGTGCGGGCCATCGCCGCCATCGCGAAGGAGAAGTGGACGCAGAAGCCCTGCTTCTTCTTCAGGAACGCCGCGATCGCGTCGGGACCGCGGCCGACCTCCACCTGGGTGTCGTACTGGAAGCCGCCGGACACGGCGAAGTAGTCCTGGAGCTTGACCGCCTCCGCGTAGTGGCTGGCCGAGCCCGCGGTGATCTCCCTGGCCGTCTTGGCCACCACCTTCGGCAGCCTGGACGGCACCTTGGTGTACTCGCGCTTCAGCGCCGCCGGCGGCTGCGGAGCCGCGGTCAGCTGCTCGGCGGTCGGCTGCACGTCCAGGCTGTTCACCTGGTAGGTCTCGCCGCGGGTGTTCTGCCCGTGGTCACCGACGAGCGTCATGCCGACGGGCTCGTACCGCCAGTTGCCGCTGACCCGTACGCCGCTCGGCGGGTACGGCATCGGCAGCCAGTCCTGCGCGTACCAGTCCGCCGCGGAGATCGTCGTCTTCACGGTGGTGCGCTTGACGTCCGTGCCCAGGCCGATGGGCGTGGGGAGAACCTCGGGCACGCCGACGATGTGCCGCTGGGACGGCTTCCAGGTGGTGCCGTCGAAGTCGTCCAGCGAGACGATCCGCAGATACATGTCCGAGAGGTCGCCGGCACTGGTCTTCAGGGAGAGCACCTGGCGGTCGTTCTCCACGTTCAGGCTGTCGCGCAGCGACACCAGGGGGTTGACCGCGGAGATCGTGCCGCCGTTTCCGTTGCCCGGGCCGACGCCCGCTCCGGCGCCGTCCAGCAGGCCGCCCTGCATCGCGGGCAGGGCGAGCGGCACCACCAGGGCGACACCGAGGGCGACCGCGCCGATCCGGCGTCCGGTGCGCACCGGGGCCACCGCGCCGGTCTCCGGGTCGCCCGGGGCGCGGGCCGCGCCGCCGAAGACCCGGCCCCACTGGGCCAGGCGCTCCCGGCCCTCGGCGAGCAGCAGCATCAGATAGCCGGCCGCCGCGACCAGGAACCACAGCCAGTCGGTGCCGCCGCCGGACAGCCCCGCGGCCACCGAGTACAGCGCGAGCAGCGGCAGTCCGGCCGGGGCCGCGCTGCGGAAGGTCACCGCGAGGGTGTCCACCAGCAGGCCGATCACCAGGACACCGCCGATCAGCATCAGCTTGATGCCGTCGGTCAGCGGTGCCGGTATCGCGTACCGGCTGACGTCGTCGGAGCCCTGCTGGAGCAGGTCGCCGAAGTGCCGGAAGGCGTCCGGACCGGGGACCAGCCCGGCCATCGCCTGCTGCCGGGCGAAGACCAGGGTCAGCAGCATCAGCGTGGCCAGGACCTGCGCCGCCACGGTCAGTGACCGCGCCAGCGGCACCCGCCGCGCCGCCGCACCCACCCCGGTCTGCACGGCGACCAGCAGCACCGTCTGGAACAGCCACGTGGGCTGGTCGACCAGGGGCAGCAGTGCGCACGCGGCCATCAGCGTCGCCGCGGCGGCACACAGGCCAAGTCGTGCCCGCCCGCTCATCACAGTGCCTCCCCGCTCAGCGCGGTCAGGCCCGAGCGTTCCTGGTCCGCCTGCCGCCACAGATCGTTCAGCGAGGCGCCGCGCGGCACGCTCAGCGCCGTCCAGCCCGCCTCGCGCAGCATGCGCAGCCGCTCGGTGTGCCGGTCGCGCGGGCCCGGCACGTCCGTGGTCTCCCGCACCCAGGTGTCCGGGTCCAGCACGAACGCGACCGCACCGCCGCTGCGTTGGCGCATCTTCGCGACCTCAGCGGCCTGCTCCTCGTCGAGATCGCCCAGGAAGGCGATCAGCAGCCCCTCGTTCCCGCCGCGCAGCAGGTCGTAGGCCCGGGACAGGCCCGTGCCGTCGGAGTGGTCGATCACCGCGAGGGTGTCCATCATCAGCCCGGCCGCGTCCGCGGAATCCTGGCCTGTCCCCGCGAACCCGTCGGCGCCCGCACCGGGCACCGAGCTGCCGTTGTCCGTCAGCAGGCGCACGGTGAAGCCCCGTTCGAGCATGTGCACCAGGACCGACGCGGTGCCGGAGACGGCCCACTCGAAGGCCGAGTCGGGGCCCGCGCCCTCGTAGCCGATGCCCCGGGTGTCCAGCAGGACCGTGCAGCGCGAGCGGCGCGGCTGCTCCTCGCGGCGCACCATCAGCTCGCCGTAGCGCGCGGTGGAGCGCCAGTGCACGCGGCGCAGGTCGTCGCCGTAGCGGTATCCGCGCGGGATCACGTCGTCCTCGCCCGCGAGGGCCAGCGAGCGCTGCCGCCCGTCGCCGTACCCCTTGGCCTCGCCGCTGAACCGGACCGGCGCCAGCGGCTCCACGCGCGGTATGACGGTCAGCGTGTCGAACGTCGAGAAGGCGCGGGTGAGTTCGCACATACCGAACGGGTCGGTCAGCCGCAGCTGCAGCGGACCCAGCGGGTAGCGGCCGCGCAGGTCCGAGCGAACCCGGTAGGACACCTCGCGGCGGCCGCCCGGCTCCACCCGGTCCAGCACGAAGCGCGGCCGGGGCCCGAGCACGTAGGGCACCCGGTCCTGGAGCATCAGCAGGCCCGTGGGCAGCCGGGAGACGTTGTCCACCCGCAGGTGCACCCGGGCCTCGCTGCCCGCGGGCACACGCGCGGGGGAGAGCCGGCGGCTGCCGGCCACCCGGTAGCGCGTGTGGTAGAGCACTGTCGCGCAGAGCAGGGGCAGCACGGCCAGCAGCAGGCCGACCCGCAGCAGATCCATCTGGCCCAGCACATACGCGCAGATCGCGGCCGCGATCCCGGCGGCCAGGAAGGAACGCCCGCGGGTGGTGAGCCCCGCCAGGGCCGTGCGGACCCCGTCCGCCTCCCCGCGGTCGGGCTCCGCCTGCCCTGCCCCCCCGGCGCTCATCACAGACTCCGCGGGGGCTGCTGCGGATAGGCCGGCACACCGCGGCCCAGACCGCCGAATCCGCTCTGCTGCTGCGGCGCCGCGGGCACCGGGGTGTGCTGCAGGATCTCCAGCACCACCTGTTCGGCCGTACGGCGGTTGAGCTGGGCCTGGGCGGTGGGCAGCAGCCGGTGGGCGAGGACGGCGACGGCGAGCGCCTGGACGTCGTCCGGCAGCGCGTACTCCCGGCCGCTGAGGGCGGCGGACGCCTTCGCCGCGCGCAGCAGATGCAGCGTCGCGCGCGGGGAGGCGCCGAGTCTGAGGTCGGGGTGCGTGCGGGTGGCCGCGACCAGCTCCACCGCGTACCGCCGCACCGCCTCGGAGACGTGCACCCCGCGCACCGCCTCGATCAGCTTCACGATCTCGTGCGCGTGCGCCACCGGCTGCAGGTCCTCCAGCGGGGAGACCCCGCCGTGCACGTCCAGCATCTGCAGCTCGGCCTCGACGCTCGGGTAGCCGACGGAGACCCGGGCCATGAAGCGGTCGCGCTGCGCCTCGGGCAGCGGATAGGTGCCCTCCATCTCCACCGGGTTCTGCGTGGCCACCACCATGAAGGGGCTGGGCAGTTCGTAGCTCTGCCCGTCGATGGTGACCTGCCGCTCCTCCATGGACTCCAGCAGCGCGGACTGGGTCTTGGGCGAGGCACGGTTGATCTCGTCGCCGATCACGATCTGCGCGAAGATGGCGCCCGGCTTGAACTCGAAGTCCCGTCGCTGCTGGTCCCAGATGGACACACCGGTGATGTCCGAGGGCAGCAGGTCCGGCGTGAACTGGATGCGCCGCACCGAGCAGTCGATGGACCGCGCCAGTGCCTTGGCGAGCATTGTCTTGCCCACTCCGGGGACATCCTCGATCAACAGGTGTCCCTCGGCGAGCAGTACGGTCAGCGAAAGCCGTACGACCTCGGGCTTGCCCTCGATCACACCCTCCACCGAACTGCGGACACGCTCCACAGTGGCGGTCAGATCAGTGAGGCTCGCTCGATCGTCATAGGTCGTCACCCGGCCCTCCTCGGCCCGTTCTTACTCGGGCCGACGCTCTGCGATGCGAAACCGGCCCACCCCGAAAACACGGACACCGCGTGGAAAAGGTTCCACGCGACGCCCACACCCCGCATTCTTGCTGCCGTTACCGATTCGTGTCACTCGCCTGTGGACAACTGCCCGCACGATGTCGGTCTTACGGCCTTTTCGACCACCGTTTTCGATGCCGTGCGGCGGAATGCTTTCGCAGCGCGGGGGTGTTCGGGGTGGGCCGGCGGCCCCGGTCAGGCCGGGTCGACCTCGCGCAGCAGACCGGTGTGCACGTCGAAGACGAAGCCGCGCACGTCGTCGGTGTGCAGCAGGAACGGCGAGGTGCGCACCCGCTGCATGGACTGGCGCACGTCCTGGTCGACGTCCCGGAAGGACTCCACCGCCCACGCCGGGCGCTGGCCGACCTCCATCTCCAGCTCGTGCCGGAAGTCCTCGGTGAGGGACTCCAGACCGCATCCGGTGTGGTGGATCAGGACGACGCTGCGGGTGCCGAGCGCCCGCTGGCTGATGGTCAGGGAGCGGATCACGTCGTCGGTGACCACGCCGCCCGCGTTGCGGATCGTGTGGCAGTCGCCGAGCTGCAGGCCGAGCGCGGCGTGCAGGTCGAGCCGGGCGTCCATGCACGCCACCACCGCCACGTGCAGGACCGGACGGGCGTCCATTCCGGGGTCGGTGAAGGCCTCGGCGTAGTGCTCGTTGGCCTCCACGAGGCGGTCCGTCACGGTGCCGCTCGTTATGGCGCCTTCGGATCCAGTGGGAACTGCTGCGGAAGTCGTCATACCCATGACGTTACTGGTCACCCCCGGTCCCGGCCTGCTGTGAGAGCGGACAAAGAACGTCATCGTGGCTTGTTGTGAGCTAACCCACACGGAGGGCAAACGTAGGCCGGATGGGTGAATCTTTTCGAATTGCCACTCCGCCCGAGGCGCGGTACGCGACGCGCAGGCCGGTTGATTGACCGCGAGACACGGTGGACTAAAGTGACGCGAAGCGGGAGGGGCGGCTCTCCCTGCTGGTGAAACCCCCGGAGACCCCGGCCCGCAACCGGACCGTCTCCCCACGTGCGCGGCGCGTACGTACGGCTCGGCCTCCTCCCGCTCCCGGTCGGCTGACGCTTCCGGCGCCGGCAGGCCTCCCCTTCACGGAGCGGGCGGGGACCCGGCGGTGCGTACGGCCCGCCGGAACTGAGAGGCCCCCTTGAGCCAGAGTCGACACGTCCCGGTGATGCTCCAGCGGTGCCTGGATCTGCTGGCGCCCGCCCTGGAGCGGCCGGGAGCGGTGGTCGTCGACTGCACCCTCGGCCTCGGCGGCCACAGCGAGGCCCTGCTGACGCGGTTCCCCGAGGCGCGGCTCGTCGCCCTCGACCGGGACAAGGAAGCGCTGCGCCTGTCCGGCGAGCGGCTCGCGCCCTTCGGTGAGCGGGCGACCCTGGTGCACGCCGTCTACGACGAGCTGCCCGACGTACTGCACCGGCTGCGTGTCCCGCGCGTGCAGGGCGTCCTGTTCGACCTCGGCGTCTCCTCCATGCAGCTGGACGAGGCCGGCCGCGGCTTCGCCTACGCCCAGGACGCCCCCCTCGACATGCGCATGGACCAGACGACCGGCATCAGCGCCGCCGAGGTCCTCAACACCTATCCGGCGGGCGAGCTGGTGCGGATCCTGCGCGCGTACGGCGAGGAGAAGCAGGCCAAGCGGATCGTCTCCGCGATCGTCCGCGAACGCGAGAAGGAGCCGTTCAGCAACAGCGCTCGGCTCGTCGAGCTGATCCGGGACGCGCTGCCACAGGCCGCCAAGCGCACCGGGGGCAATCCGGCCAAACGCACCTTCCAGGCGCTGCGCATCGAGGTCAACGGCGAGCTGTCCGTCCTGGAACGGGCGATCCCGGCCGCGGTGAAGGCGCTCGCCGTCGGCGGACGCATCGCCGTGCTGTCGTACCACTCGCTGGAGGACCGGCTGGTGAAGCAGGTGTTCGCGGCCGGCGCCGCGTCCACCGCGCCGCCCGGGCTGCCGGTCGTGCCCGAGCGCTACCAGCCGCGGCTCAAGCTGCTCACGCGCGGTGCCGAACTTCCCACCGAGGAAGAGGTCGCCGAGAACCGCAGGGCCGCCCCGGCCCGGCTGCGGGGCGCCGAGCGCATCAGGGAGGACGCCGAGTGAGCGAATCGGGTCGGTTGGGTTTCCGGACTCACCCGTCGGCGCGCCGGAGCCACCGGAGGCCCAGTGAGTAGGAAACCCGAACTGAGGGGGAGGGCCGCCCGGCTCGCCCGGCTCTTCCCGGCCGGCCGCGCCCGCGCGGCCCGCACCCCGTTCGTCCTCCTCGTCGTCCTGCTGCTCGGCGGCGGCCTCATCGGGCTGCTGGTGCTCAACTCCGCCCTCAGCGAAGGCTCGTTCAAACTCGACGACCTGCAGAAGCAGACGAAGAGCCTCACCGACGAGGAACAGGCCCTGCAGCGGGACATCGACGCCTACTCGTCCCCCGACGCCCTCCAGCGCCGCGCCCGCGAACTCGGCATGGTCCCCGGCGGCGACCCGGCCTTCCTCGGCTCCGACGGCAGGGTCAAGGGCGTACCGAACGCGGCCAGCCCCGAGCCCGCCTCCTTCACCCGGCCGGTCGCCCCGGAGACCGTCCTTACGGCCCCCGGCGCCTCCGTGTCGCCCTCGACCACCGCGTCCCCGTCGTTCCCCTCGGTCCCGCCGGCACAGCCGCCCGCCATCCCCGTCCCCTCGGCCCCGGCCCCGGCGGCCGCCCCGGACGGGGCGGTGCCGCCGCCCTCCACCCCCCAGTCCGCGCCCACCCCGACCCCCGGCAGGTGACGGAAGTGTCCGACAGGGAAGCGCCGCGCCGCCGCGTGCCCGGCCCCGCGAAGCCGCCCCGGCCGCGGGGCGCCGTACGGCGGCAGCCCGGGCCCGGTGCCCGTCCGGCCCGTCGGCCGAGCGGGGCCCGGCCCATGCCCCCGCCCGCCCTCCGGCTCGGCAGCCCCCGCCCCCGGCTGCGCATGGTCGGCCTCGCGCTCACCCTGGTGCTGCTCGCCTTCGTGGTGCGGCTGCTGCAGGTCCAGGCCGTCGACGCCAGCGCGTACGCCGCCAAGGCCGAACTGAACCGGTACGTCGTGCACGCCCTGGCCGCCGAACGCGGCCAGATCACCGACCGCAACGGCGTGGCCCTCGCCATCAGCGAGGACGCGTACGACATCACGGCCGACCCGACGATGTTCACCGTCAAGCAACTCAAGATCGACGACGGGCCCGAACAGGCCGCCGCGCTGCTCGCGCCGATCCTCGGCCAGGACCAGGCCACGATCGTCAAGAAGCTCAGGCCCGCGAACAAGCTGTCGCGTTACACCCGGCTCGCCACCCGGCAGACCCCGCAGGTCTGGAAGCAGATCAAGGACCTGAAGAGCGCGCTCGCCAAGAAGGCCAAGACCGACAACAACTCGGCCAACGTGCTCGCCGGCGTCTTCGCCGACCCCAGCAGCCAGCGCGTGTACCCCAACCACGACCTCGCCGCCGGGATACTGGGCTGGGTCAACGCCGAGGGCCGGGGCGGCGGAGGCATCGAGCAGGAGCTGAACAAGCAGCTGTCCGGCAAGCCCGGCAAGATCCGCTACGCCCAGTCCGGCGGCCGCGAGGTGCCCACCGCGGGCTCGACGGAGACGCCCGCCGTGCCCGGCAGCGACGTCGAGCTCACCATCGACCGCGACATCCAGTGGGCCGCCCAGAACGCCATCACCGCGCAGGTCGAGAAGTCCAAGGCGGACCGCGGCTACGTCATCGTCCAGGACACCCGCACCGGAGAGATCCTGGCCATGGCCAACGCGCCCGGCTTCGACCCGAACGACCTGTCGAAGGCCGACGGGTCGGCCATGGGCAACGCGGCGGTCCAGGACGCCTACGAGCCCGGCTCCACCGCCAAGGTGATGTCGATGGCGGCGGTCCTGGAGCAGAACGCGGCCACCCCGCTCACCCACGTCGTCGTACCGAACCGGCTGCACCGCGGCGATCGCCTCTTCCAGGACGACATCGACCACCTCACCTGGTACCTCACGCTCAACGGCGTGCTCGCCAAGTCCAGCAACATCGGCACCATCCTCGCCACCGGCCAGCTCGGCAGGACCCAGCCGGAGGCGAACAAGGTCCTCTACTCGTACCTGCGCAAGTTCGGCATCGGCAGCCCCACCGGGCTCGGCTTCCCCGGCGAGACCCGCGGCATCCTCGCGCCCGCCGGCAAGTGGTCGACATCGCAGCAGTACACGATTCCTTTCGGCCAGGGCTTCTCCCTGAGTGCCATGCAGGCCGCCTCCGTGTACTCGACGATCGCCAACGGCGGTGTCCGCGTCGAGCCGACCCTGGTGCGCGGCACCGAGGGCGCCGACGGCCGCTTCACCCCCGCCGCGCAGCCCAAGAAGTCCCGCGTGGTCAGCGAGAAGACGGCCAGGACGCTCGCCCAGATGCTGGAGTCCGTCGTGGACGACGAGCAGGGCACCGGCGTCAAGGCCCGCATCCCCGGCTACCGGGTCGCCGGCAAGACCGGCACGGCCAACCGCGTGGATCCGGCCACCGGCCGCTACCGCGGCTACACCTCGTCGTTCGCCGGATTCGCACCCGCGGACAACCCGCGGATCACCGTCTACTGCGCGATCCAGAACGCCACGTCCGGCAGCTACTTCGGCGGCCAGATCTGCGGACCCATCTACAAGCAGGTGATGGAGTTCGCCCTGAAGACCCTCCAGGTCCCGCCGACCGGGGCGAAGCCGGCGAACCTGCCCGTCGACTACAAGCCCTGATCAGCCCCGCCCCGCACCACCGGAAGACCACCAGGAACGAGCCCGTGAGAACGATCACCCCCGATTCCGGGAACCAAGGCGCCGCAGAGCCCTCACTTCGCTCCGGGGCGGGTGCGCCCGGTACGCTCACCGCCGTGCCACACGCTGATCAGTCCCAAACCACCCAGAAGGGCGCTTCCGTGACATATCCGGGACCGCCGCGACCGGTTCAGGTCTCCGCCACACCCCTCGCGGAACTGGCCGATCAGCTGGGTGCCGCCGCTGCGGACAGTGCCGCCGAGGTCACGGGGATCACCCATGACTCGCGCGCCGTCCGCCCCGGCGACCTGTACGCCGCCCTCCCGGGCGCCCGCCTGCACGGCGCCGACTTCGTCACCCAGGCCGCGGGCCTCGGCGCGGTCGCCGTGCTGACCGACCCGACGGGCGCCGAGCGCGCCGCGGCGACCGGACTGCCGGTCCTGGTCGTGGACGACCCGCGCGGGCGGATGGGCGAACTGGCGGCGACGATCTACGGCCACCCCGGCCGCGACCTGCTCCAGATCGGGATCACCGGCACCTCCGGCAAGACCACCACCGCCTACCTGGTGGAGGGCGGTCTGAAGAGCACCCGCGACTCGATCGAGGGGGGCCGACGCGAAGCGTCGTCGGGTGAGGGCGGCGGCGAGCGACGGGTGGGACTCATCGGCACCGTCGAGACGCGCATCGCCGAGGAGCGCATCAAGTCCGAGCGGACCACCCCCGAAGCCACCGACCTGCAGGCCCTGTTCGCCGTCATGCGTGAACGCGGCGTCGAGGCGGTCGCCATGGAGGTGTCCAGCCACGCCCTGGTCCTCGGCCGGGTCGACGGCTGCGTCTTCGACATCGCCGTGTTCAACAACCTCAGCCCGGAGCACATGGAGTTCCACTCCGACATGGAGGACTACTTCCGGGCCAAGGCGCAGCTGTTCACGCCGAAACGCAGCAAACTCGGTGTGGTCAACGCGGACGACGAGTACGGCCGTCGGCTCGCCAGGGAGGCGACCGT
The DNA here is from genome assembly GCF_053597295.1 of Streptomyces sp. NPDC001450. Taxonomy (NCBI): domain Bacteria; kingdom Bacillati; phylum Actinomycetota; class Actinomycetes; order Kitasatosporales; family Streptomycetaceae; genus Streptomyces; species Streptomyces sp. NPDC001450. Next base: position 161,763 of record NZ_JBSFHY010000011.1, on the reverse strand, counting down.
CCCGGTCGTCACCTTCTCCGCCGAAGGCCACCCCGATGCCGACTGGCGCGCCCAGGACGTCCAGGTCGGCCCCATGGACTCGACGTTCACCGTCGTCGGCCCCCAGGGCGAGCGCGTCCACGCCAAGTCGCCGCTGCCGGGCCCCTTCAACGTGGCGAACACCCTCGCCGCCATCGTCGCCCTCGCCACGGCCGGCCTCGACCCGCAGGCCGCCGCCGACGGCATCGCCGCCGTACCGGGCGTCCCCGGCCGCCTGGAGCGGGTGGACGCCGGGCAGCCCTACCTCGCGGTCGTCGACTACGCGCACAAGACCGACGCCGTCGAGTCGGTGCTCAAGGCGCTGCGCAAGGTCACCAAGGGCCGTCTGCACATCGTCCTCGGCTGCGGCGGCGACCGCGACCAGACCAAGCGTGCCCCGATGGGCGCCGCCGCGGCCCGGCTCGCCGACACGGCCGTACTGACCTCCGACAACCCCCGCTCCGAGGACCCGCTCGCGATCCTCGCGACCATGCTCCAGGGCGCGGCCTCCGTGCCCGCGCACGAGCGCGGCGAGGTGCTCCTGTTCGAGGACCGGGCCGCCGCGATCGAGTCCGCCGTGGGCCGCGCACAGCCCGGCGACACCGTGCTGGTCGCGGGCAAGGGCCACGAGCAGGGCCAGGACATCGCCGGTGTGGTCCGTCCCTTCGACGACCGCCAGGTGCTTCGCGAAGCTATCCAGAAGACCCAGGGATGAACTTGTGATCGCCCTCTCCCTCGCCGAGATCGCAGCAGTCGTCGGCGGGCAGACGCACGACATACCGGATCCGTCCGTCCAGGTCACCGGACCGGTCGTCCGGGACTCCCGCGAGGTGGTGCCCGGCACCCTGTTCGCCGCGTTCGTCGGCGAGCGCGTGGACGGCCACGACTTCGCGCAGGCCGTCGTGGAGGCGGGCGCGGTCGCCGTACTGGCGTCGCGTCCCGTCGGCGTGCCCGCGATCGTCGTGGACGACGTCCAGGCCGCCCTCGGCGCCCTCGCCCGCCATGTCGTACGCCGGCTCGGCGCGACCCTCGTCGCCCTGACCGGCTCGGCCGGCAAGACCAGCACCAAGGACCTCATCGCCCAGGTGCTCCAGAGCAAGGCGCCGACGGTGTTCACGCCCGGCTCGCTCAACAACGAGATCGGACTGCCGCTGACCGCCCTGTCCGCCACCGAGGACACCAGGTTCCTCGTCCTGGAGATGGGCGCCCGCGGCGTCGGCCACATCCGCTACCTCACCGACCTCACCCCGCCGAGGATCGGCCTGGTGCTCAACGTCGGCACCGCCCACATCGGAGAGTTCGGCGGCCGCGAGCAGATCGCGCAGGCCAAGGGCGAGCTGGTGGAGGCGCTGCCCGAGGACGGCGCGGCGATCCTCAACGCCGACGACCCGTTGGTACGTGCCATGGCCTCCCGTACCAAGGCGAAGGTGGTCCTTTTCGGAGAGTCGGCCGAAGCGGACGTACGCGCCGAGAACGTGCGACTCACGGACAGCGGACAGCCCGCCTTCAGACTTCACACACCCTCCGGTGCAAGCGATGTGACCATGCGCCTGTACGGTGAGCACCACGTGTCGAACGCGCTCGCCGCGGCCGCCGTCGCCCATGAGCTGGGCCTGTCCGCGGAAGAGATCGCCACCGCGCTCTCCGAGGCGGGCTCCCTCTCCCGCTGGCGGATGGAGGTCACCGAGCGCCCGGACGGCGTGACCATCGTCAACGACGCCTACAACGCCAACCCCGAGTCCATGCGGGCCGCCCTCAGGGCGCTCGCGGCCATGGGCAAGGGGCGCCGCACGTGGGCGGTGCTCGGCAAGATGGCCGAGCTGGGGGGCGAGGCGCTCGCCGAGCACGACGCCGTCGGACGGCTCGCCGTCCGGCTCAACGTCAGCAAGCTCGTCGCGGTCGGGGGGATTGAGGCCTCCTGGCTGCAACTGGGCGCATATAACGAGGGTTCGTGGGGTGAGGAGTCGGTGCACGTGTCCGACGCACAGGCGGCGGTCGACCTGTTGCGCAGCGAGTTGCGCCCGGGGGACGTCGTACTCGTGAAGGCGTCCCGTTCGGTGGGGCTCGAAAGCGTCGCCCAGGCGCTCGTCGAGACCGGTGCCGAGGGTGAGGTTGCCGCCCGATGATGAAGCAGATCCTGTTCTCGGGAGTCATCGGCCTCTTCCTGACTCTGATCGGGACCCCGCTGCTGATCAAGCTGCTGGCCCGCAAGGGCTACGGCCAGTACATCCGTGACGACGGCCCGCGTGAGCACGCCAGCAAACGCGGTACGCCCACCATGGGTGGTATCGCCTTCATCCTGGCGACGATCGCCGCGTACTTCCTGAGCAAGCTCATCACCGGCTACCCGCCCACCTACTCCGGCCTGCTGGTGCTCGGCCTGATGTTCGGCATGGGCCTGGTCGGCTTCCTGGACGACTACATCAAGATCGTCAAGCGGCGTTCGCTGGGCCTGCGGGCCAAGGCGAAGATGGCCGGCCAGCTGATCGTCGGCATCGGCTTCGCGGTGCTGTCGCTGATGTTCGCCGATGCCCGGGGCAACACCCCGGCCTCCACCAAGCTGTCGTTCATCACGGACTTCGGCTGGTCCATCGGCCCGGTGCTGTTCGTCGTCTGGGCGCTGTTCATGATCCTGGCGATGTCGAACGGCGTGAACCTCACCGACGGTCTGGACGGCCTCGCCACCGGCGCCTCCGTCCTCGTCTTCGGCGCCTACACGTTCATCGGCGTCTGGCAGTTCCAGGAGTCCTGCGCCAACGCGGGCACCCTGACCAACCCGGCCGCCTGCTACGAGGTGCGCGACCCGCTGGACCTGGCCGTGGTCGCCTCCGCCCTGATGGGCGCCTGCCTGGGCTTCCTGTGGTGGAACACCTCGCCGGCGAAGATCTTCATGGGCGACACCGGTTCGCTCGCCCTCGGCGGTGTCCTGACGGGCCTGGCCATCCTCTCCCGCACGGAGCTGCTGGTGGCCATCATGGGCGGCCTGTTCGTCCTCATCACCATGTCGGTCGTCATCCAGGTCGGCTCCTTCCGGCTCACCGGCAAGCGCGTCTTCCGGATGGCGCCACTCCAGCACCACTTCGAACTCAAGGGCTGGTCCGAAGTCCTGGTGGTGGTCCGCTTCTGGATCATCCAGGGAATCTGTGTGATTGTCGGACTTGGCCTCTTCTATGCGGGATGGGCAGCGGACAAGTGACCTCCTCGGTGCCTTCTGAGCCTTCTGGCTTCCAGGGCAAGCACATCACCGTCGCCGGGCTCGGCGTCTCCGGCGTCCCGGCGGCGAAAGTGCTGCACGCGCGCGGGGCGATCGTCACCGTCGTCAACGACGGCGACGACGCACGCGCGCGTGAGCAGGCCGCGGAGCTGGAGGCGCTCGGCATCACCGTGCGCCTCGGCGACGGGGCGACCCTGCCCGAGGGCACCGAGCTGATCGTCACCGCGCCCGGCTGGAAGCCGGACAAGCCGCTGTTCCTCGCGGCCGAGCAGGCGGGCGTGCCCGTCTGGGGCGACGTGGAGCTGGCCTGGCGCCTGCGGGGCCCCGACGCGGCCCCCTGGCTGGCCGTGACCGGCACCAACGGCAAGACCACCACCGTCCAGATGCTGGCGTCGATCCTGAAGGCCGCGGGCCTGCGCACGGCCGCCGTCGGCAACATCGGCGTCTCCCTGCTGGACGCGGTCCTCGGCGAGGAGTCGTACGACGTCCTGGCCGTCGAACTCTCCAGCTACCAGCTCCACTGGGCGCCCTCCCTGCGCGCCCACTCCGCGGTCGTCCTGAACCTCGCCCCGGACCACCTCGACTGGCACGGCTCCATGGAGGCCTACGCCGCCGACAAGGGCCGCATCTACGAGGGCAATCGGGTCGCCTGCGTCTACAACGTGGCCGACAAGCTCACCGAGGACCTGGTGCGCGAGGCGGACGTGGAGGAGGGATGCCGCGCCATCGGCTTCACCCTCGGCACCCCGGGTCCCTCCCAACTCGGCGTCGTGGACGGCATCCTGATCGACCGCGCCTTCGTGGAGAACCGCCACAAGAACGCGCAGGAGCTGGCCGAGGTCTCCGACGTCAACCCGCCGGCCCCGCACAACATCGCCAACGCCCTTGCCGCCGCGGGCCTCGCGCGCGCCTTCGGGGTGCCCGCCAGGGCCGTACGCGACGGCCTCAGGGCCTTCAGGCCGGACGCCCACCGCATCGCGCACGTCGCCGACATCGACGGGGTGGCGTACGTGGACGACTCCAAGGCGACCAACACCCATGCCGCGGAAGCCTCGTTGGCGGCATATGAACCGATCGTATGGATTGCGGGCGGTCTGGCGAAGGGCGCGACCTTCGACGAGCTGGTCGCCAAGTCGGCAAAGCGGCTTCGCGGTGCCGTGCTGATCGGCGCCGATCGCGCCCTGATCCGCGAGGCCCTCGCGCGACACGCCCCGCAAGTACCCGTCGTCGACCTCGAACGGGCCGACACTGGGGCGATGCTCCAGGCGGTGACGGAGGCGAAGAGGCTCGCGCAGCCCGGCGACACGGTGCTGCTGGCCCCCGCCTGCGCCTCCATGGACATGTTCACCAACTACAACCAGCGCGGTGACGCGTTCGCGGCGGCGGTCCGCGAACTCGGCGCGGGCGCCTGACGGCGGGTCTCGGCCACCTGGGGTGCTTCGGGACCCGTGGAGGGACGCGTGAGGCGGATGTGGCTCGGGTTTGGTCGGCGGGTGCGAGGAGCTGGTGATGTCCAGTAGCCGTACAGGCCGTCCTCCGGTTCAGCGCGCCGCCAGAAGGCCCGCGACGTCCCGGCCGCCGGGCGAGAACCCCGTCCTACGGCTCTACCTGCGCGCGCGCAAGGCCTGGGACCGACCGCTGACCGCCTACTACGTGATCCTCGGCGGCAGCCTGCTGATCACAGTGCTGGGCCTGGTGATGGTCTACTCGGCCTCCCAGATCACCGCGCTGCAGCTGTCGCTGCCGGGGTCGTACTTCTTCCGCAAGCAGTTCCTCGCCGCGCTCATCGGCAGCGCGCTGCTGTTCGTCGCCTCCCGCATGCCGGTGAAGCTGCACCGCGCACTCGCCTACCCGATCCTCGCCGGTGCCGTCTTCCTGATGGTCCTGGTGCAGGTGCCGGGGATAGGGATGGCGGTCAACGGCAACCAGAACTGGATCTCCCTCGGCGGCTCCTTCCAGATCCAGCCCAGCGAGTTCGGCAAGCTCGCCCTGGTGCTGTGGGGTGCGGACCTGATCGCCCGCAAGCAGGAGAAGAAGCTGCTGACCCAGTGGAAGCACATGCTGGTGCCGCTGGTGCCGGTCGCCTTCCTGCTGCTGGGCCTGATCATGCTCGGCGGCGACATGGGCACCGCGATCATTCTCACGGCGATCCTGTTCGGCCTGCTGTGGCTCGCGGGGGCACCGACCCGGCTGTTCGCCGGCGTGCTCTCGATCGCGGGTCTGATCGGTGTGGTCCTGATCAAGACCAGCCCCAACCGGATGGCCCGGCTCGCCTGCATCGGCGCCACAGAGCCGAAGTCCGGGGTCGCCGACTGCTGGCAGGCCGTGCACGGGATCTACGCCCTCGCCTCCGGCGGACTCTTCGGCTCCGGTCTTGGCGCGAGTGTGGAAAAATGGGGCCAACTACCTGAAGCACACACCGACTTCATCTTCGCCGTCACCGGTGAGGAACTGGGCCTGGCGGGGACGCTGTCGGTGCTCGCCCTGTTCGCGGCTCTAGGCTATGCGGGTATCCGCGTGGCCGGACGCACGGAGGACCCCTTCGTGAGGTACGCCGCGGGAGGCGTGACCACCTGGATCACCGCCCAGGCGGTGATCAACATCGGTGCGGTGCTCGGTCTGCTGCCGATCGCCGGCGTCCCCCTCCCGCTGTTTTCCTACGGAGGGTCCGCCCTGCTGCCGACCATGTTCGCCATCGGGCTGCTGATCGCCTTCGCACGCGACGAGCCCGCTGCGCGGGCGGCGCTTGCGATGCGGCAACCTCGCTTTGGTAGAAAGCGGGCTGGAGGCCCCAGGATGGATCGGGGGCCTCGGAGATGGAACACGATGCGACGGCGTGCCTCGGTGGCGCGTTCGTCCGGAGAGCGGTGAATTTCGGTGCATGTCGTACTCGCTGGTGGGGGGACCGCCGGCCACATCGAGCCCGCGCTCGCCCTCGCGGACGCCCTGCGCAGGCAGGATCCGACCGTGGGGATCACGGCCCTGGGCACGGAACGCGGACTTGAGACCCGACTCGTCCCGGAGCGCGGCTACGAGCTGGCGCTGATCCCCGCCGTGCCGCTGCCCCGCAAGCCCACGCCCGAGCTGATCACCGTCCCGGGCCGGCTGCGCGGCACGATCAAGGCCGCCGAGCAGATCCTGGAGCGCACCAAGGCCGACTGCGTGGTCGGCTTCGGCGGCTACGTCGCCCTGCCCGGCTACCTGGCCGCCAAGCGCCTCGGTGTGCCCATCGTGATCCACGAGGCCAACGCGCGGCCCGGCCTGGCCAACAAGATCGGTTCGCGGTACGCGGCCCGGGTCGCCGTCTCCACCCCGGACAGCAAGCTGCGCGACGCCCGCTACATCGGCATCCCGCTGCGCCGCTCCATCGCGACCCTGGACCGCGCCGCCGTCCGCCCCGAGGCCCGCGCCCGGTTCGGCCTCGACCCGAACCTGCCCACGCTGCTCGTCTCAGGTGGCTCCCAGGGTGCCCGGCGCCTCAACGAGGTCGTCCAGCAGGTCGCTCCCCGGCTGCAGCAGGCCGGCATCCAGATCCTGCACGCGGTCGGCCCGAAGAACGAACTGCCGCAGGTGCAGCAGATGCCGGGAATGCCCCCCTACATCCCGGTAAGTTACCTGGACCGGATGGACCTCGCGTACGCCGCGGCCGACATGATGCTCTGCCGTGCCGGCGCGATGACCGTCGCCGAACTCTCCGCCGTCGGGCTCCCGGCCGCCTACGTCCCGCTGCCCATCGGTAACGGCGAACAGCGGCTGAACGCCCAGCCGGTGGTCAAGGCCGGCGGCGGACTCCTCGTCGACGACGCGGAGCTGACCCCCGAGTGGGTGCAGCAGAACGTCCTGCCCGTGCTGGCCGACCCGCACCGGCTGTACGAGATGTCGCGCGCGGCAGGCGAGTTCGGTCGCCGGGACGCCGACGAGCTGCTCGTCGGCATGGTGTACGAGGCGATCGCCTCGCGCCGATAGGACCGTATGACGAAGGGGCTGTGAGCGTGGCCGGACCGACGACCGCCGAGCGCGGTGAACGCCAGCAGGAGTCGTCCGGCCCGCCGCTCGCGCGGCGGTTGAGGAAAACCCGCCTTCGTACGATCGTCATTCTGGCTGTCGCCCTGGTGCTCCTCGGGGCGGGTTCGGCTTGGGTGTTGTACGGCTCCTCGTGGCTGCGGGTGCAGCGTGTCTCGATCTCGGGCACCCGCGTCCTGACCCCGGCCGACGTGCGCGAGGCCGCCTCCGTGCCGGTCGGGGAGCCACTGATTTCCGTCGACACGGACGCCATCGCGGCCCGACTCCGCCGGAAATTGCCCCGAATTGACACCGTTGACGTCGTCCGTTCCTGGCCTCATGGAATCGGCCTGAAAGTGGTCGAGCGCACCCCGGTGCTACTTGTCCGAAAAGCCGGGAACTTCGTCGAAGTCGACGATGAAGGTGTCCGTTTCGCCACGGTTTCGCAGGCGCCGAAAGGCGTTCCGGCGCTGGAGTTGACCGCGTCCCGGAAGGGTTCCGGTTCCGCCAGCTTCCGGCGTTTCGGCACCGACCGGCTGATGCGCGAGGCGGTCCAGGTCGCCGGCGACCTGCCGGCCGCGGTCGCGCGGGGCACCCGGACCGTCCAAGTCCGTTCCTACGACGACATCTCGCTGGATTTGGGCGACGGCCGCACGGTGGCATGGGGTAGCGGCGAGAGCGGCCCCGCCAAGGCACGGGCCCTCACAGCTCTCATGAAAGCAGCTCCCGGCGCGCGGCACTTCGATGTCAGCGTCCCCACCGCCCCTGCGTCATCAGGGAGTTGACGCACATCAGCGCAGGCCAGCACCCTGGTTGGGCACTGCTATGGCTGATCACATAGGGTGAAAAGAAAAACGGGAGGTTCGGCGTGTTCGTTGAACGGGCGCCACTTGTCGACTTAGTGTCCTGTTCAGAAGACTCCAGGGAACAGACACACTGGTAACCCTAAACTTCAGGGTTAGGGTTCGGGTCGGCGTTCGGACCGTCCCATTCGACATCCGTCGTCCCGGCGCGGGGAACCGCCCGGTGGCGACAACGTAATTCGAGGCGAGAGGCCTTCGACGTGGCAGCACCGCAGAACTACCTCGCAGTCATCAAGGTCATCGGTGTCGGCGGCGGTGGTGTCAATGCCATCAACCGGATGATCGAGGTCGGTCTCAAGGGCGTCGAGTTCATCGCCATCAACACCGACGCACAGGCGCTGTTGATGAGCGACGCCGACGTCAAGCTCGACGTCGGCCGCGAACTCACCCGCGGACTCGGCGCCGGAGCCAACCCGGCCGTCGGCCGCAAGGCCGCCGAGGACCACCGCGAGGAGATCGAGGAGGTCCTCAAGGGGGCCGACATGGTCTTCGTGACGGCCGGTGAAGGCGGCGGCACCGGCACCGGCGGCGCGCCCGTCGTGGCCAACATCGCGCGCTCGCTGGGCGCCCTCACCATCGGCGTGGTCACGCGCCCGTTCACCTTCGAGGGACGGCGCCGCGCGAACCAGGCCGAGGACGGCATCGCCGAGCTGCGCGAAGAGGTCGACACCCTCATCGTCATCCCGAACGACCGGCTGCTGTCCATCTCGGACCGCCAGGTCTCGGTCCTGGACGCCTTCAAGTCCGCCGACCAGGTCCTGCTCTCCGGTGTTCAGGGCATCACCGACCTCATCACCACCCCCGGTCTGATCAACCTCGACTTCGCCGACGTCAAGTCGGTCATGTCCGAGGCCGGTTCGGCCCTGATGGGCATCGGCTCGGCCCGCGGCGACGACCGCGCGGTGGCCGCCGCCGAGATGGCGATCTCCTCGCCGCTCCTCGAGGCGTCCATCGACGGCGCCCGGGGCGTCCTGCTCTCCATCTCCGGCGGCTCCGACCTCGGCCTGTTCGAGATCAACGAGGCCGCCCAGCTGGTCAGCGAGGCCGCCCACCCCGAGGCCAACATCATCTTCGGCGCGGTCATCGACGACGCGCTCGGCGACGAGGTGCGGGTCACCGTGATCGCGGCCGGCTTCGACGGCGGCCAGCCGCCGGCCCGCCGGGACAACGTCCTCGGCTCGGCCTCCGCCTCCTCCACGCCCCGCCGCGAGGAGCCCGCTCCGGTACGGCAGCCGGAGAGCCGCCCGTCCTTCGGCTCGCTGGGCAGCGTGACCCCGAAGGAGGAGCCGGAGCCGGCGCCCGAGCCGGTGGCCGACGTCCCGGCTGCCCCGCCGGTCCCGTCGTCGCGGAGCTACTCGGACAGCGCGGCCGAGGAACTGGACGTCCCGGACTTCCTGAAGTGATAGGACAGCGCGAGAGCGTGAGCGGCGCGCACTTCGCCTTCACCGACCGGTGGGGCGGGGTGAGCGCCGCTCCGTATGAGGAGCTCAACCTCGGCGGCGCGGTCGGGGACGACCCGGCGGCGGTGCGGGAGAACCGGGAGCTGGCGGCGAAGACGCTCGGGCTGGACGCCGGGCAGGTCGTCTGGATGAACCAGGTGCACGGCGCCGACGTGGCCGTCGTGGACGCGCCCTGGGGTGATCGGCCCGTACCGGAGGTCGACGCGATCGTCACCGCCCGCCGGGGACTCGCCCTCGCCGTCCTCACCGCCGACTGCGTGCCGGTGCTGCTGGCCGACCCCGTCGCCGGGGTCGTGGCCGCGGCCCACGCCGGGCGGCCCGGCATGGTCAAGGGCGTCGTCCCCGCCGCTGTACGGGCCATGGCCGAACTGGGCGCCGAGCCGGGCCGCATCGTCGCCCGTACCGGACCGGCGGTCTGCGGCCGGTGCTACGAGGTGCCGGAGCGGATGCGCGCCGAAGTGACCGCCGTCGAGCCGACGGCGCACGCCGAGACGAGCTGGGGCACCCCCGCGGTCGACGTGAGCGCCGGAGTGCACGCGCAGCTCGACCGGCTCGGGGTGTGCGACCGGGCGCAGTCGCCGGTGTGCACGATGGAGTCGGGCGATCACTTCTCGTACCGCCGTGACCGCACCACCGGGCGGCTCGCGGGCTATGTCTGGCTGGACTGATGGGGCATGACGGACCGTAAGACCGAACTCGCCGCAAATCTGGCGAAAGTGGAGCAGCGCATCGCCGCCGCGTGCGCGGCGGCCGGGCGGGGACGGGAAGAGGTGACCCTGATCGTGGTCACCAAGACCTACCCGGCGAGCGATGTGCGGATTCTGTCGGAACTCGGTGTGCGTCATGTCGCCGAGAACCGTGACCAGGACGCGGCGCCGAAGGCCGCGGCTTGTGCTGATCTGCCCCTGAATTGGCATTTTGTCGGTCAGTTGCAGACCAACAAGGTGCGTTCCGTGGTCGGTTACGCCGATGTCGTGCAGTCCATCGACCGTGCGCGACTGGTCACGGCGCTGTCGAAGGAGGCCGTGCGGGCGGAGCGCGAGGTGGGGTGTCTCATCCAGGTCGCGCTCGACGCCGGCGAGAGCCTGCGGGGCGAGCGCGGTGGCGTGGCGCCCGGCGGAATCGAAGAGTTGGCCGACCTCGTGGCCGCGTCGCCCGGACTGCGGCTCGACGGGCTGATGACCGTCGCTCCGCTCACCGGGGAGTACGCGGGACGCGAACAGGCGGCATTCGAGCGGCTCATGGATTTGTCGACCGACCTGCGCCGAGCCCATCCGGCTGCAACCATGGTGTCGGCAGGGATGAGTGCGGACCTCGAACAGGCTGTGGCCGCCGGGGCGACACATGTGCGCGTCGGCACCGCGGTACTCGGAGTCCGCCCCAGGCTCGGGTAACGTCGCCAAGAAGTCGGACCACAGCAGAAAATATGGTCAATGCCCGTGAAGGCGGGCACAACGACCTCGTGGATCGCGGGCACTTGGCAGTCGTCAGTCGATCCACCACAGAGCGGAGGACTCAGAGCATGGCCGGCGCGATGCGCAAGATGGCGGTCTACCTCGGCCTCGTGGAGGACGATGGGTACGACGGCCGCGGATTTGACCCCGACGACGACTTCGAGCCCGAACTGGACCCGGAGCCCGAGCGGGACCACCGACGGCATGAATCGTCACACCAGTCGCACAGTGCACATCAGTCCCAAAGGGACGAAGAGGTGCGAATCGTGCAGCCGCCCACGCCGCGCGAACCGGTGGCCCGTGCGACTTCGCTCGCCGCGGAATCCGGACGTCCGGCGCGCATCGCGCCCGTGGCGTCCATCACACAAGAACGTCAGTCCCTGGAGAAGAACGCACCGGTGATCATGCCCAAGGTTGTGTCGGAACGAGAGCCTTACCGGATCACCACGCTTCACCCGCGGACCTACAACGAGGCCCGTACCATCGGGGAACACTTCCGTGAGGGCACCCCGGTGATCATGAATCTGACTGAGATGGATGACACAGACGCGAAGCGACTTGTCGACTTTGCGGCCGGTTTGGTGTTTGGTCTTCACGGCAGCATCGAGCGGGTGACGCAGAAGGTGTTCCTGTTGTCTCCTGCTAACGTCGATGTCACGGCGGAGGACAAGGCCCGCATCGCAGAGGGCGGGTTCTTCAACCAGAGCTGAGACGCACCACCGGAAAGAAGCACGGAACAGGGGAGAGGGAAGTCCAGGCCATGAGCGTGTTCGCGCAGGTGATCTACATCGCGCTGATGGTGTTCCTCGTCGTGCTCATCTTCCGGCTGGTCATGGACTATGTCTTCCAGTTCGCCCGCTCGTGGCAACCCGGCAAGGCGATGGTGGTCGTCCTTGAGGCCACCTACACTGTCACCGATCCACCGCTGAAGCTTCTGCGGCGGTTCATCCCGCCGCTGCGTCTCGGGGGCGTGGCGCTCGACCTGTCCTTCTTCGTACTGATGATCATCGTCTACATCCTCATCTCCGTTGTGCAGAGCTTCCTGTGATGAGGGTGGACGATACGGTCTTGCCGACTGCCGATGACTACGTTGAGGTGAAGAGATGCCGTTGACCCCCGAGGACGTGCGGAACAAGCAGTTCACGACCGTCCGCCTCCGAGAAGGCTATGACGAGGACGAGGTCGATGCCTTCCTCGACGAGGTCGAAGCCGAGCTGACCCGTCTGCTCCGCGAGAACGAGGACCTGCGCGCCAAGCTGGCCGCGGCCACGCGCGCTGCTGCCCAGAACCAGCAGAACATGCGCAAGCCTCCGGAGCCGCAGGACCAGCAGCCCGGCATGCCTCAGCAGGGGATGCGAGGCCCCGGCGCTCCGGTGCCCGCCGGCATATCGGGCCCGCCGCAGCAGCAGATGGGTGGCCCCATGGGTGGCCCGCCCCAGCTGCCGAGCGGCGCCCCGCAGCTGCCCGCCGGCCCCGGCGGTCAGGGCGGCCCGCAGGGTCCCGGCCCGATGGGCCAGGGTCCGATGGGTCAGGGCCCCATGGGTGGTCAGCCGCCCATGCCGCAGCAGATGGGTGGCCCGATGGGCGGCCCCATGGGTGGCCCGATGGGCGGCCCCGGTCAGGGCCCCGGTGGCGACAGCGCCGCCCGTGTCCTCTCGCTGGCCCAGCAGACCGCCGACCAGGCGATCGCCGAGGCCCGCTCCGAGGCCAACAAGATCGTCGGCGAGGCCCGCAGCCGCGCCGAGGGTCTGGAGCGTGACGCCCGTGCCAAGGCGGACGCGCTGGAGCGGGACGCGCAGGAGAAGCACCGCGTCGCCATGGGCTCCCTGGAGTCCGCGCGCGCCACGCTGGAGCGCAAGGTCGAGGACCTGCGCGGCTTCGAGCGCGAGTACCGCACGCGTCTGAAGTCGTACCTGGAGTCGCAGCTGCGCCAGCTGGAGACGCAGGCCGACGACTCCCTGGCTCCGCCGCGCACCCCGGCCACCGCCTCCCTCCCGCCGTCCCCGGCGCCCTCCATGGCCCCGGCCGGCGCGAGCGCCCCGTCCTACGGCGGCAACCAGGGGATGGGCGGCCCTCCGGCGCCCTCCGCCCCGTCCTACGGCGGCCAGCAGCAGATGACCCCCGCGATGACCCAGCCCATGGCTCCGGTCCGTCCGCAGGGTCCGTCCCCGATGGGCCAGGCGCCCTCGCCGATGCGCGGGTTCCTGATCGACGAGGACGACAACTGACGGGCCGCGGCCACTAGTACGACAACGGCGTCGGCAGCGTTCAACAGGGCGGGGCCCCGGACTTCGGTCCGGGGCCCCGCCCTTTTTACGCGTGTTGAGGAGGCGGTGCCGGGGCGCACGGAGGCACTTCAGGAGCGCGGGGCTGCAGCGATATGCGGCCCCGCCGCGTGGGCGCACGGTACCTGCCCGACCCGCACTCGTGAGAAAGGGCCTGATCCCCAACGTGGAGACCGGGCCCTTTCAAACGATCAGCGCTTACGCCTTGCGCAGTCGGAACGTGAGAGACAGCCCCTCGTCGGTGAACGGCTCGCCGAAGCTGTCGTCCGCCTCACCCTGGCCGAAGTCGGTCGACAGGACCTCCTCGGCGATCAGTTCGCCGTGCTCGGTCAGGGCCGCGATGACCGCCGGGTCCGTGGAGGTCCAGCGCAGGGCGATCCGGTCTGTGACGTCCAGGCCGCTGTTCTTGCGGGCCTCCTGGATCAGCCGGATCGCGTCACGGGCCAGGCCCGCCTGTCGCAGCGCCTCGGTGATCTCCAGGTCCAGGGCGACCGTCGCGCCCGAGTCGGAGGCCACCGACCAGCCCTCGCGCGGGGTCTCCGTGATGATCACCTCGTCCGGGGCGAGGGCGACCGTCTCCCCGTCGACCTCGACCGACGCCGTGCCCTCGCGCAGGGCCAGGGACAGCGCCGCCGCGTCCGCGTTCGCGATGGCCTTGGCCACGTCCTGGACGCGCTTGCCGAACCGCTTGCCCAGGGCGCGGAAGTTGGCCTTGGCGGTGGTGTCCACCAGCGAGCCGCCGACATCGGACAGTGACGCCAGCGAGGAGACGTTCAGCTCCTCGGTGATCTGGACGTGCAGCTCGGGGTCCAGGTTCTCGAAGCCGGTGGCGGCGATGAGGGCCCGGGACAGCGGCTGGCGCGTCTTGACGCCCGACTCCGCGCGCGTGGCACGGCCCAGCTCCACCAGCCGGCGGACCAGGACCATCTGCTTCGACAGATCGGGGTTGATCGCGCCGAGGTCCGCGTCCGGCCAGGAGGCCAGGTGCACCGACTCCGGGGCGCCCGGGGTCACCGGCACGACCAGGTCCTGCCACACCCGCTCGGCGATGAACGGGGTGATCGGGGCCATCAGCTTCGTGACCGTCTCCAGCACCTCGTGCAGCGTGCGCAGCGCGGCCTTGTCGCCCTGCCAGAAGCGGCGGCGCGAACGGCGGACGTACCAGTTCGACAGGTCGTCGACGAACGCGGAGAGCAGCTTGCCGGCGCGCTGGGTGTCGTACGCCTCCAGCGCCTGGGTCACCTGGTCGGTGAGCGCGTGCAGCTCGGACAGCAGCCAGCGGTCCAGCACCGGGCGGTCGGCCGGGGCCGGGTCCGCGGCGGACGGCGCCCAGTTCGACGTACGGGCGTACAGCGCCTGGAAGGCCACCGTGTTCCAGTACGTGAGGAGCGTCTTGCGGACGACCTCCTGGATGGTGCCGTGGCCGACCCGGCGGGCCGCCCACGGGGAACCGCCGGCCGCCATGAACCAGCGCACCGCGTCCGCGCCGTGCTGGTCCATGAGCGGGATCGGCTGCAGGATGTTGCCCAGGTGCTTGGACATCTTGCGGCCGTCCTCGGCGAGGATGTGGCCGAGGCAGACGACGTTCTCGTACGACGACTTGTCGAAGACGAGGGTGCCGACCGCCATGAGGGTGTAGAACCACCCTCGCGTCTGGTCGATCGCCTCGGAGATGAACTGCGCCGGGTACCGGCTCTCGAACAGCTCCTTGTTCTTGTACGGGTAGCCCCACTGCGCGAACGGCATCGAACCCGAGTCGTACCAGGCGTCGATCACCTCGGGCACGCGCGTCGCGGTCTTGTCGCAGCCGTCGTGACGGCAGGCGAAGGTGACGTCGTCGATGTACGGGCGGTGCGGGTCCAGGCCGGCCTGGTCGGCGCCGGTCAGCTCGGTCAGCTCCGCGCGGGAGCCGACGCAGGTGAGGTGGTCGTCCTCGCAGCGCCAGATCGGCAGCGGGGTGCCCCAGTAGCGGTTGCGGGACAGCGCCCAGTCGATGTTGTTGTTCAGCCAGTCGCCGAAGCGGCCGTGCTTGACCGTCTCCGGGAACCAGTTGGTCTGCTCGTTCTCCTGGATCAGGCGGTCCTTGACCGCCGTGGTGCGGATGTACCAGGAGGGCTGCGCGTAGTAGAGCAGCGCGGTGTGGCAGCGCCAGCAGTGCGGGTAGCTGTGCTCGTACGGGATGTGCTTGAACAGCAGACCGCGCTGCTTGAGGTCCTCGGTGAGCTTCTCGTCCGCCTTCTTGAAGAAGACGCCGCCGACCAGCGGGACGTCCTCCTCGAAGGTGCCGTCGGGGCGGACCGGGTTCACGACCGGCAGGCCGTAGGCGCGGCAGACCCTGAGGTCGTCCTCACCGAAGGCGGGGGACTGGTGGACCAGACCCGTACCGTCCTCGGTCGTGACGTACTCGGCGTTCACCACGTAGTGGGCCGGCTCCGGGCTGTGCCCGTTGGTGCCCTCGCTGACGCTCGGGAACTCCACGAGCTCGAACGGACGTTGATACGTCCAGCGCTCCATCTCGGCGCCCGTGAAGGACTGGCCGGTGGTCTCCCAGCCCTCGCCGAGCGCCTTGGCGACGAGCGGCTCGGCGACGACGAGCTTCTCCTCGCCGTCGGTCGCGACGACGTAGGTCACCTCGGGGTGCGTGGCGACCGCCGTGTTGGACACCAGGGTCCACGGGGTCGTCGTCCACACCAGGAGCGCGGCCTCGCCGGCGAGCGGTCCGGAGGTGAGCGGGAAACGGACGTACACGGACGGGTCCACGACCGTCTCGTAGCCCTGCGCCAGCTCGTGGTCGGACAGGCCGGTGCCGCAGCGCGGGCACCAGGGGGCGACGCGATGGTCCTGGACCAGCAGGCCCTTGTTGAAGATCTCCTTCAGCGACCACCAGACCGATTCCACGTACTCGGGGTCCATGGTCCGGTAGGCGTCGTCCAGATCGACCCAGTAGCCCATGCGGGTCGTCAGCTCGGCGAAGGCGTCGGTGTGCCGGGTCACCGACTCGCGGCACTTGGCGTTGAACTCGGCGATGCCGTACGCCTCGATGTCCTGCTTGCCGGAGAAGCCCAGCTCCTTCTCGACCGCCAGCTCCACCGGGAGGCCGTGGCAGTCCCAGCCGGCCTTGCGGGCCACGTGGTAGCCGCGCATGGTGCGGAAGCGGGGGAAGACGTCCTTGAAGACCCGCGCCTCGATGTGGTGGGCGCCGGGCATGCCGTTCGCGGTGGGCGGGCCCTCGTAGAACACCCACTCCGGGCGGCCCTCGGACTGCTCCAGGCTCTTGGCGAAGATCTTCTGGTCGCGCCAGAAGTCGAGCACGGCGTGCTCAAGCGCGGGCAGGTCGACCTGGGCGGGCACCTGGCGGTACGTCGGCGCTGTCATCTGCGAGCATCCTCCAACGGACTTGCTGCCTTCCGTCGGAGGGACGAGAGCCTTCATTCCTGCTACGCCGTGTGCGGCGCGCTCCCGCGGTACCACCCTCCTTGGCTCCCCGTCGCGCCGTACGCTCCGGTGAGCCCCCTCATTGGGGTCGCGAAGCCGGCTCTACTCGCCGTGGGTCCTCCACGGCTTTCTTCCGGCGGCTCCGGGGTGATCTTCACGTCGCGCTCGCCCCCGGGCTCACACCGTCCCCGGGTCGCTCTGGGCTGCGTACGTCGCTACTCGTCCCCATCCACGCTTTTCGCTCCGCCCAGTGTACGGCGCCACGCGGACAGCGGCCGACCGCTTTTCCGGGCCGCGCGGGGCCCGGCGGAGGCGGCGGCGGGATGACCCGAATGGCGGGGGTGCGGGCGCGCGCATCCGGGCGCGTCCTCCTCGGCGGATTACCCGGCGGGGAGCTGGGCACAACGGATGCAGGTCCGCTGCGCGGGGGGTGCGGGCGGGCGAATCGGGCGGTGCGCCCCGTTGCCGCGGGACTCAAGTCGATTTATCGTCCCAGCACGATTCGCGGGCAAGATCACAATATGTGAAGGGGTCGCGGCCATGGTGGCGAAGAAGACCGCCGTACAGCAGCCGGCGACCGGCCGCTCCCAGGGAGCCGGCCGCAAGAAGACCACGCGCGCGGGTGCCGCCTCGGCCGGCCGGGCGGGACCGAAACCGGTCCGCTCCCGCGCTGACGGAACAGAATGCTCCGCCCGCCCCCCGGGCACCACGGCAACCGCCAAGACACCGAGAAAGCCGCCCGGGGAGGAGCCGGGCACTGCCACGAAGCGGGCGGCCGCCGCGGCGGAGGAGGCCGGACGGAGCACTACTGCGACGAGGGGCTCTACGGCGGGGGCAGGGAAGGGCCCGGTGCTCGAGGACGCCGGGAAGGGCCCAGTCGAGAAGGCCGCGAAGAGCGACTCGGCCGGGAAGGCGGCGAAGAAGACGGCGACTGCGGAGGCGGGCACGAAGCCTGCCGCCAGGAAGGCTGCGGCCAAGGCGGGGGTGGCCGAGGAGGCCGCGGCTGGGAAGGCGGCGAGCAGGAAGGCTGCGGCCGGTATGGCGGCTGGGAAGAAAGCGGGCGCAGGGAAGGCTGCGGCCGGCGTGGGGGCGGTCGAGGAGGCCGCGGCGGAGAAGACGACGGCCGGGAAGACAGCGGCCCGGAAGACGACGGCCGGGAAGACAGCGGCCAAGGAGACGGCACCGAGGAAAGCTCCGGCCAAGGAGGCAGTGGCCAAGAAGGCTGTGGCTGCTGAGACGGCCGCCACGAAGAGCGCGGCTGTCAAGGACTCGACCACGACAGCGGCGGCCAAGGAGACGGCGGTGAAGGAGACGGCCGGCAGGAGGGTGGCTGCCGAGGACTCGGCTACGACAGTGGCGGCCAAGAAGGCCGCTGTCAGGGAAACGGGCGCCAAGGGGACGGTCGTCAAAGGCTCGGCCGCGAAGGCGGCGGCCAAGAGGGCGGCGGCCAAGGAGACGGCGGCCAAGAGGGCGGCGGCCAAGGAGACGGCGGCCAAGAAGGAGGCGGCCAAGGAGACGGCCGCCAAGGCGACGGCTGTCGGCAAGAAGGCGGCCGCCGTGAAGGCGGGCGTCAAGAAGGGCGGCGTCGCTGGGAAGGGGGGCAAGAAGGCGGTGGAGGTGGCCTCCGAGGAGACGGTCGCCGGTGGAGTCGTGAAGGGGGCTGCCGAGAAGGCCGTCGCCGAGAAGGCCGTCGCCGAGAAGGCGGCCGGCGAGGGCGTCTCCACGGGGGCGGCCGGGAAGAGCATGGCCAAGAAAGCGGGCGCGGCGCGGGCCGCGAAGCAGACGGGAGCCACGACGGTGGTTGCGAAGAAGACTCCTGGCACGGCCACGGCGGAGCAGACCGCCGTTCCCAAGGCGCGGGTCTCCGCGGCGGAGCCCGGCGAGCTGGCGGTGCGCCCGGGAGAGGACCCCTGGACCCCGGAAGAGGTCGCGGAGGCCCGCGCCGAGCTGCAGTCCGAGGCGGAGCGGCTGCGGACCGAGATCAGCTCTTCCGAGGCCTCTCTGGTGGGCCTGATGCGGGACTCCGGGGACGGTGCCGGTGACGACCAGGCCGACACCGGCACCAAGAACATCACGCGCGAGCACGAGATGGCGCTGGCCGCCAACGCGCGCGAGATGCTGACCCAGACCGAGCGCGCCCTGGAACGGCTCGACGCGGGCACCTACGGGCTGTGCGAGAACTGCGGCAACCCCATCGGCAAGGCCCGCATGCAGGCGTTCCCGAGGGCCACGCTGTGCGTGGAGTGCAAGCAGAAGCAGGAACGTCGCTCCTGAGCACCAGGGCCTGCCGGGACGTGCCGTACTCTCGTCCTCAGTCAGGCACCTAGGTTGAGGGACTCACGTGGCAGAGGCGGAGCGCATCATCGGTACGCCGGACACCCCGGACGACAGCGGCGAGCAGACGTCCGGCCTGCCCGGCGCGGGTGAGCAGGGGGCGGCGGCGCCGCGGCGGACCGGGCGCGGACGCCGGATCGCCGTGCTGTTCGCGGTGGCCGCGTTCGCGTACGCCCTCGACCTGATCAGCAAGATGATCGTGGTCGCGAAGCTGGAGCACCACGCGCCGATCGAGCTGATCGGGGACCTGCTGGAGCTGCACGCCATCCGCAACCCGGGCGCGGCCTTCGGCTTCGGCGCGGCCTTCACGATCATCTTCACGCTCATCGCGGCCGCCGTGATCGTGGTGATCATCCGCCTGGCCCGCAAGCTCTACAGCTTCCCCTGGGCGATCGCCCTCGGCCTGCTGCTCGGCGGCGCGCTCGGCAACCTCACCGACCGGATCTTCCGGGAGCCCGGGATCTTCCAGGGCGAGGTCGTGGACTTCATCGCGCCCAAGGGCTTCGCGGTGTTCAACCTGGCCGACTCGGCGATCGTGTGCGGCGGCATCCTGATCGTGCTGCTGTCCTTCCGCGGCCTGGACCCCGACGGCACCGTCCACAAGGACTGACGCCGGCCGGCACCGCGGGGGCGTTGTCCACAGGCTCGTTCGGGGTCGTCGTAGCCGTCCGGCATACTCGTCGGGTGAGCACGATTCCCGAGATCCGTACCCTGCCCGTGCCCGACGGCCTGGAGGGCGAGCGCGTGGACGCCGCCATCTCCCGCATGTTCGGCTTCTCCCGCACCAAGGCGGCGGAGCTGGCCGCGGCCGGCAAGGTCCAGGTCGACGGGGCGGTGGTCGGCAAGTCGGAGCGGGTGCGCGGAGGCGCCTGGCTCGAGGTCGAGATGCCCCAGGCACCCGCGCCCGTGCAGGTGGTCGCCGAGCCGGTCGAGGGCATGGAGATCGTGCACGACGACGATGACGTGGTCGTGATCGTCAAGCCGGTCGGCGTGGCCGCGCACCCCTCGCCGGGCTGGAGCGGCCCGACCGTCATCGGCGGTCTCGCCGCCGCCGGGTACCGGATCTCCACCTCCGGCGCCGCCGAGCGCCAGGGCATCGTGCACCGCCTGGACGTCGGCACCTCCGGCCTGATGGTCGTGGCGAAGTCCGAGTACGCGTACACGTCGCTCAAGCGCCAGTTCAAGGAGCGCACGGTCGACAAGCGCTACCACACCCTCGTCCAGGGCCACCCGGACCCGACGAGCGGCACGATCGACGCCCCCATCGGCCGCCACCCGAACCACGACTACAAGTGGGCGGTCACGGCCGACGGCAAGCCCTCCGTGACCCACTACGACCTCATCGAGGCATTCCGCGCCGCCTCCCTGCTCGACGTGAAGCTGGAGACCGGCCGCACCCACCAGATCCGCGTCCACATGTCCGCCCACCGCCACCCCTGCGTCGGCGACCTGACCTACGGTGCCGACCCGACCCTCGCCAAACGGCTGGGCCTGACCCGCCAGTGGCTGCACGCGGTGCGGCTCGGCTTCGAGCACCCCGGGGACGGGCAGTGGGTGGAGTTCGCGTGCGACTACCCGGAGGACCTGCAGAGTGCCCTCGACCAGGTCCGCGAGGAGACGTGGGCGTGAGCACGCCGTACACCGTCCGGATCGCCGAGGACCCCGCCGACCGCGAGGCCTGCCTCGCGGTGCGCAAGGACGTCTTCGTCGTCGAGCAGGGCGTCCCGCAGGACATCGAGTACGACGCGTACGACGCGGTGGCCGTCCATGTGCTGGCGGTCCGCGAGGACGGCGTGCCACTCGGCACCGGCCGGCTGCTGTACGGCGAGGCGGCCGCCGCGAAGACCGGCGGGGACGCCTCGGTGGGCTCTCTCGGGCGGCTGGCCGTCGCCCGTGAGGCGCGCGGGCTGGGCGTCGGCGTGGCCCTGGTGCGGGCCATCGAGGAGACGGCACGCGCGCGTGGCCTGGCCGCGGTGGACCTGCACGCCCAGACCCACGCCCTGGGTTTCTACGAGCGCCTCGGGTACGAGGCGTACGGCCCGCAGTACCCGGAGGCCGGGATCCCGCACCGGGCGATGCGGCGCGTTCTGTAGCCGAGGTGCCATGACGGCCGGCGCGCGGAGGGCCGTGGCAGGCTGGACGCCTGCCGTGTGATCGTCGACTCCCGGAGCGCCGGCCGTGGATCAGTTGGCTCTGTTGTTCGTGGTGCTGCTCGGGGCCCTGGTGAGCGTCCCGGTGGGGGAACGGTTCGGGTTGCCGGCGCCGGTGCTGATGACGTTGCTCGGCGGGGTCCTGGCGGTGGCCGCCTTCGTGCCCGACGTGGACATCCCGCCCGAGCTGATCCTGCCCGGACTGCTGCCGCCGCTGCTCTACGCCGCCGTACGGCGGACCTCGTGGCGGCAGTTCGCGGCGAACAAGCGGCCGATCTTCCTGCTGGCCGTCGCCCTGGTCTTCGTGACGATGATCTGCGTGGCCGCCGTCGCGCACGCGATCGTGCCCGGACTGCCGGTCGCGGCCGCCGTCGCGCTGGGCGCGTTGATCGCCCCGCCGGACCCGGTCGCCGCCACCGCCGTCGCCGGGCGGCTCGGGCTGCCGCGCCGGCTGGTGTCGATCCTGGAGGGCGAGGGGCTCTTCAACGACGTCACGGCCATCGTGCTCTACCACGTGGCGATCGCCGCCGCCGTGAGCGGGGAGTTCTCGGCCTGGCGCGCCGGTCTCGACCTGGTCCTGTCGGCCGTGGTCGCGGTCGCGGTGGGGCTGGTGCTCGGCTGGGGCGCGAACAAGCTGATGGACCTGCTCGGCGAACCCACCCTGCAGATCGGGATGACCCTGCTGGTGCCGTACGCCTCCTACGTGCTCGCGGAGGAGCTGCAGGGGTCCGGGGTGCTCGCCGTGCTCACCACGGCCCTCTTCCTCGCCGAGTACGCCACCGACGCCGACGACGTGATGACCCGGCTGGCCGGGTACACCTTCTGGGACATCGTCGACACGCTGGTCACCGGTGTCGCCTTCGGGCTGATCGGCCTCGAACTGCACAACGCGATCAGGACGGCGACCGGGCGTTGGGGCGAGCTGCTCGGCTGGGCCGCCATCGTCGTCGGCGTCGTCGTCCTCGTACGGCTGCTGTGGCTGCTGCCCGCGACCTGGCTGACCAAGCGGCTGCACGCCCGGCGGGACTACGACGAGGACATCCCGATGAGCTGGCGGGAGACCGTGATCATGTGGTGGTCCGGGATGCGCGGGGTGGCCTCGGTGGCGCTGGCGCTGGCGATCCCGCTCAGGACGGACGACGGATCCCCCTTTCCCGACCGGGACGAGATGGTCTTCATCGCCTTCGGGGTGATCATCGCCACGCTGGTGCTGCAGGGGCTGACTCTGCCCTGGCTGGTGAAGCGGCTGGGGGTGCGGGCCGACTCCGAGCGGGAGACGGAGTTCGAGGAGGAGCTGGCGCGACGGGCCACGAAGGCCGCCAGGCGGAGGCTGCGGGAGATCGAGCAGGTGGAGGAGTTGCCGGAGGAGCTGGCGGAGCAGATGTTGCGGCGGGCCTTCGACATCGGGATCCGGATCAGCCCGGACATGGGGGAGGCGGAGCGGCGGGAGGCGCATCAGCAGCGGGAGCGGCGGGTGAAGCGGGTGAGGCGGATTCAGGGGGAGATGTTGAGTGCGGCTCGGCATGAGGTGTTGGCTGCGCGGAGCGAGCCGGGGGCGGATCCGGAGATCGTGGATCGGGTGCTGAGGCATCTCGATGTGCGGAGCTTGCGTTGAGATCTTTTCTCCCGCCCGCCCACCCACGCACCACCTGGCTCCAGTTGGCCGAGAGGTGGGCGTTCGCCGTGGGGGTGCGGCGTCGTCGGCGGCTTTCCGTGATTCGCCCTGGGTCAACGGTGGTACCGGGCCGGGCCGTTGGGGGAGCGTGCGGGTTGCCATGGTGGGAGGGTCGCCTCTGCCGTGTTGACGCGGGGCAGGGCATAGGGGTGTTCGGTCGAGAGCCAGGTGATCATCTGTTCGCGGACGGTGACCCGGACCGTCCAGATGTCGTCCGCGTCCTTCGCGGTCACCAGGGCGCGGACCTGGATGGTGTTCGGGGTGGTGTCCGTCACGTACAGGTTGGAGGTGCGGCCGTCCCAGGCCGGGCACTGGCGCAGGATGTCGCGGAGCCGCTCGCGCATCGCCTCGATCGGCGCGCTGTGGTCGAGGTGCCAGAAGACGGTGCCCGTCATCTGCGGCGTGCCCCGCGACCAGTTCTCGAAGGGTTTGGAGGTGAAGTAGGACACCGGCATCGTGATCCGCCGCTCGTCCCAGGTGCGGACCGTCAGGAAGGTCAGGGTGATCTCCTCGACGGTGCCCCACTCGCCGTCCACCACCACCGTGTCGCCGATGCGCACCATGTCGCCGAAGGCGATCTGCAGCCCCGCGAACATGTTCGACAGCGTCGACTGGGCGGCGACGCCGGCGACGATGCCGAGGATGCCGGCGGAGGCCAGCAGCGAGGCACCGGCCGCGCGCATCGCCGGGAACGTCAGCAGCATCGAGGCGCTCGCCACCACGATCACGATCGCGGAGACGACCCGCATGATCAGCTCCACCTGGGTGCGGACCCGGCGCACCCGGGCGGCGTCCGGGTGGGCGCGCGCGTACCGGGTGTAGGAGGTCTCGACGACCGCCGCGGCGATCCGGATCACCAGCCAGGCGGCGGACCCGATCAGCACCAGGGTCAGGGCCCGACCCACGCCGGCCTGATGCCGCTGCAGCAGGTTCGCGTGGTCGTAGGAGCCTCTGAGCAGGGCGGTGCACAGGAGGAGTTGATAGGGGATGCGGCCGCGCCGCAGCAGGTCCCACAGCGGGGTCTCGGGGTTTCGCTCGTCGGCCTTGCGCAGCAGCCGGTCGGTGGCCCAGCCGATGGCCAGGGTGAGCAGCACCGAACCACCGAGCACGATCAGGGGGCGGAGCACGGTCTCCATGCCTTCGCGTCTTACCAGGCTCGCGGGGTCGTGAACCTGCGTCTTCCCGACGTACCCGGGGAAGGCCGCGCTACGGCGTTGTCCTACCCGGCTGGCACCATGGCCTCATGAACATCATGCTCTTGCACTCGGCCTACGGGCTCAGGCCCGCGGTGCGCGAGGCCGCGGACCGGCTGCGCGCGGCGGGCCACGAGGTGTGGACGCCGGACCTCTTCGAGGGGCGCACGTTCGACACGGTCGAGGAGGGGATGGAGTTCAAGGAGCGGATCGGCAAGGAGGAGCTGCTGAAGCGCGCTGTGCTGGCGGCGGCGCCGTACTCGGAGCGGGGGCTCGTGTACGCCGGCTTCTCGCTCGGTGCCTCCATCGCGCAGACCCTGGCCCTCGGGGACGAGAAGGCACGCGGCCTGCTGCTCCTGCACGGCACCTCGGACCTGACGCCGAACGCTCAGGTGGACGAGCTGCCCGTGCAGCTGCACGTGGCCGAGCCGGACCCGTTCGAGACGGACGACTGGCTGAGCGCCTGGTACCTGCAGATGCGCAGAGCGGGGGCGGACGTGGAGGTCTACCGGTATGCCGGGGCGGGCCACCTGTACACCGACCCCGGGCTGCCGGACCACGACGCGGAGGCTGCCGAGGCCACCTGGCGGGTGGCGCTCGGCTTCCTCGACAGCCTGTAGTGGTCGGCTATACCGGGTCGTAGGTGCGCTCCACCTTCTGCGTGCCGCTGCGGGTGCGGTACGAACGCACCCAGGAGGAGGCCGCGTCGGCGTCCGTGCGGTCGGACAGGACGTAGTAGTCCATCTGCGCACGGTCGGTGGTGATGTCCAGGACGCCGTAGCCGTGGCGGTCGGTGTCCACCCAGTGGACGTGCCGGTTGGCGGCCTTGATGACCGGCGAGGCGATCGCGGAGACGGTGCCTTCGGGGACCTTCACGATGTCGTCGAGGTTGTCGGAGGTCACCGAGGTGACCACGAACTCGGTGGCAGCCGAGGCCGACAGCGGGTAGGTGCCCGCGTCCACCGGCACGTCGTTGGCCCACGCCATGTGGATGTCACCGGTCAGGAAGACGGTGTTGCCGATGGCGTTGGAGCGCAGGTGGTCCAGCAGCTCGCGACGGTCGTCGGTGTAGCCGTCCCACTGGTCGGTGTTGGCGGCGATTCCCTCCTGCGGCAGCCCGAGCAGCTTGGCGAGCGGCTTGAACAGGTCGGCGGAGAGCGAGCCGAAGGAGAACGGCGAGATCATCACCGAGTTGCCGACCAGCCGCCACTTGGTGTCGGAGGCCTTCAACCCGGCCTTCAGCCAGTCGAGCTGGGCCCGGCCGGTGATCGTACGGTTCGGGTCGTCCACCGAACCGCTGGCCGTGGCGGCCTGCTGGGATCGGAAGGAGCGCAGGTCCAGCAGGGAGAGGTCGGCGAGCTTGCCGAAGCGCAGCCGGCGGTAGGTGGTGCCGGCGATCGCGGGGCGGACCGGCATCCACTCGAAGTAGGCCTGCTTGGCGGCGGCCTGACGGGCCGTCCAGGTGCCCTCGGCGCCCTCGGTGTGGTTGACCGCGCCGCCCGACCAGGAGTTGTCGGCGAACTCGTGGTCGTCCCAGATCGCGATGACCGGCGCCTTCAGGTGCAGCGCCTGCAGGTCGGGGTCGGTCTTGTACTTCGCGTGCCGGATCCGGTAGTCGGCGAGCGTGATGATCTCGTTCGCGGGTGCGTGCGGGCGGACGACCGTGCCCCGGGCCGCGTACTCGCCGGACTTGTACTCGTAGATGTAGTCGCCGAGGTGCAGCCAGGCGTCGAGGTCGCTGCGGGCCGCGAGGTGGCGGTACGCGGAGAAGTAGCCGGCCTCCCAGTTGGCGCAGGAGACCACGCCGAAGCGCAGGCCGGAGACGGCAGCGTCCGCCGCCGGCGCGGTGCGGGTGCGCGCCACCGGGGAGTCCGTGCCGCCGGCCGAGAAACGGAACCAGTAGTCGGTGGCCGGCTCCAGGCCGCGGATGTCCGCCTTGACCGTGTGGTCGGAGGCGGCGGTCGCTGTGGTCGAGCCCTTGGCGACGACGTTCGTCAGCGCCTTGTCCTTCGCGACGACCCAGCTCACCTCGGTGTCCGGGCCGACCCCGGAGCCGGGTATCGACTCCGGGGTGGGGGTCACGCGGGTCCACAGCAGGACGCCGTCGGGCAACGGGTCGCCCGAGGCGACGCCGTGCAGGAAGGCGGGGGCGCCCGTGGCGGCGCGCGCCGGCAGGGCGGCGGCGAGCGGGCCGGCCAGGACAGCAGTCGCCGCCGCGGCCTTGACGACCGTACGGCGGCGGGGCGACAGGGAGTTGAGGCGCTTGGCAGCCTCGGATGGCTTGTATCGACTGGTCACGACCGATCAGGCTACTGACCGGTACGCGTCAAGGGCAGGCGAACTCCGAAAGTTCGCCTGCCCTTCATGCGGTGATCGGATTCTGACGGGTCGCCAGGCGGGTCGTCAGCCCTTGAGGGCCGCGTCCACCGCCGTGTTGAAATCGGCCACCGACATGGGCGGGTTGCCCTGGGTGCCGGTGGTGAGCTTCTTGCCGTCCATGACGAAGCTCGGGGTGCCCGTCACGCCGTCCTTGTTGTCGTCGAAGGTCTTCGACATGGCCATCGCCCAGGCGTCGTACGTGCCCTTCTTGACCGCGTCCTGGAACTTCCCGTTGTTCTTCAGGGCGGGCACGGTGTCGGCGATCTTGATGAGGTAGCTGTCGTCCTTGAACTTGTCGGTCTGCTCGCCCGGGTGCCACTTCGCGGAGTACAGCGCGGTCTTGTAGTCGAGGAACGCCTCGGGGCTGACGTTGAGCGCGGCACCCAGCGCGCTCAGCGCGTTCTTGGAGCCCACGCCGTTGTCGTGGTTGTCGATGAAGGTGCCGCTGATGAACTCGATCTTGAACTTGCCGTCGTCGATGTCCTTCTTCACGGTCGAGCCGACCGTCTGCTCGAACTGGGCGCAGACCGGGCAGCGCGGGTCCTCGTAGACCTTGAGGGTCTTCTTGGCGCTGTCCTTGCCGATGACGACGGTGGTGCCCTTCGTGCCCGTGGTGTTGGCCGGGGCGACGACCGAGGCGTCCTTCAGGCCCTCCCAGTAGCTGGGCTTGTTCAGCTGGACGACGGCGTAGCCGATGCCGCCGGCCGCGGCCAGCACGCCCACGACCGAGGCGGCCACGATGACCTGCCGCCTGACCCTGTCGCGCTTGGCCTGCCGCTCGCGCTCCTGGCGCAGCCGCTCCCGGGCCGCCGTCTTCGCCGCCTGGCTGTTCCGCTTGCTCATGTTGGTGATCTCCATGTGGGACGCGCACACGTCGTACGCGGGATACGTATGGGGGACTGATCGTGCTCAGGTGAATACCGGTGAGCACGGCGGTCCACGCCGTCCCAGGGAGTGCACGAGGAGCCGGTCACGCGCGGCGATCGGACGCGGGGCCGGGCGCGGCAGCCGGTGTGCCGGGGAGAGCCGTACGGCGACCGCGGCCACCGCCAGCAGCAGCGGCCGGAAGGTGGCCGCGGCGGCCGCGCGCAGCAGCTGGGTCAGGGCCCGCTCGCCCCGGCGCAGCCAGGCGGCGGCCAGCAGTCCCACGCCGATGTGCGCGGCGAGCAGCAGCCAGGCGGCGGCCGGGCTGGCCTGCGCGAGCAGCGCCCCGCCGCCGCGGCCCGAGGCGCCGGTCACCTGGGCCAGCGGGGTGCCCACGCTGCCCTGGCACAGCACGTCCAGGCCGAGGGCGCGCAGCGGTCCGGCGACCGGACCGCCCGCCCTGCCGTAACAGGCGTGCTGGCCGGTGGTGAACACCGTGTCCGCGGCCAGCTCCAGCGGGATCAGCAGGGCCGCGATCCGGCCGAAGCCGCGCTCGCGACCCGCGAGCGCGTACGCGGTCAGGAACACGCCGGTGGCGACCGCGGCCACGGTCGACACCGGCAGCGGGGCCCTGGACAGCAGGACGTGGGACGCGGTGCTGAGCGTCACGACCACGGCCGTGAACAGCGCCGCGCGCACGGCTCTGAGCTGGGTCCCGGATATGTCCATAGCGAAAGCAGAGTCTGTCACGTACGCGAGTAAGAGACCCCTGAAGAGTGCCTGTGAGTGTGCGAGGTTACAGCCCCGGAATCCGGCCGTTGCGGAACAGGTCGACGAAGATCTGGTGGTCGGCACGCGCGCGTGCGCCATAGCTGTGCGCGAAGTCCACCAGGAGGGGCGCGAAGCCCTCCTCGTCGGCCGCGAGTGCCGCGTCGATGGCCCGCTCGGTGGAGAACGGCACCAGGGACTCGCCGGAGGTGTCGTCCGCCGCCGCGTGCATCGTGGCCGTGGCCCGGCCCAGGTCCGCGACGACGGCGGCGATCTCCTCCGGGTCGTCGATGTCGCCCCAGCCGAGGTCGACCGCGTACGGCGAGACCTCGGCGACCAGCTGGCCCGCGCCGTCCAGCTCGGTCCAGCCCAGCCACGGGTCGGCGTGCGCCTGCAGGGCGCGCTGGGAGATCACCGTGCGGTGGCCCTCGTGCTGGAAGTACTCCGCGATCGCCGGGTCCGTGACGTGCCGGGAGACGGCCGGGGTCTGGGCCTGCTTGATGTAGATCACGACATCGTTCTCCAGGGCGTCGCTGTGACCCTCCAGAAGGATGTTGTACGACGGCAGGCCGGCCGAGCCGATGCCGATGCCGCGACGGCCCACGACGTCCTTCACCCGGTACGAGTCCGGGCGGGCCAGGGACGCGTCCGGAAGGGTCTCCAGGTAGCCGTCGAAGGCCGCCAGCACCTTGTAGCGGGTGGCGGCGTCCAGCTCGATGGAGCCGCCGCCCGGTGCGAAGCGGCGCTCGAAGTCGCGGATCTCGGTCATCGAGTCCAGCAGCCCGAAACGGGTCAGCGAGCGGGCGTCACGCAGCGCGTCCAGAAGGGGACCCTGCGCGGTGTCCAGCGTGAACGGCGGCACCTCGTCGCTCTTGGCGCCCGTGGCCAGGGCGTGGACGCGCTCGCGGTAGGCGGCCGCGTAGATCGTCACCAGTTCGGTGATCTGCTCGTCACTGAGCGCCTTCGCGTACCCGATGAGCGCGACGGAGGCGGCGAAGCGCTTCAGGTCCCAGGTGAACGGGCCGACGTAGGCCTCGTCGAAGTCGTTGACGTTGAAGACCAGGCGGCCGTTGGAGTCCATGTAGGTGCCGAAGTTCTCGGCGTGCAGGTCGCCGTGGATCCACACCCGCGAGGTGCGGTCGTCCAGGTACGGGCCGCCGCGCTTCGAGCCGAACTGAGTGTTCGCAGTGAGGTCGTGGTAGAAGAGGGCCGCCGTGCCCCGGTAGAACGCGAACGCCGAGGCCGCCATCTTCCGGAACTTCACCCGGAACGCGGCCGGGTCGGCGGCCAGGAGCCGGCCGAAGGCGGTGTCGAAGACGGCGAGGATCTCCTCGCCGCGCTGCTCGTCGTTGAGCTGGGGAACCGACATCGCGGGGTGCCTCCTGGTGCAGTGCCTGTACGACAGCGTTTCTGCCGTCTCCAACGCACGAAGGTACGTGGGAGTGCCCGGGGAGTGTCAGTCCCGAGGCATAGACTTCGACGCTGACCCCAGAACTGTCCGCCGCCCGTCGCCGAGTGTTTCCCCTGGAGGCCTCACCGTGTCAAAGCCGCCCTTCACGCACCTGCACGTCCACACCCAGTACTCGCTGCTGGACGGTGCCGCGCGGCTCAAGGACATGTTCAACGCCTGCAACGAGATGGGCATGACGCACATCGCCATGTCCGACCACGGCAACCTCCACGGCGCGTACGACTTCTTCCACACCGCGAAGAAGGCCGGAATCACCCCGATCATCGGGATCGAGGCGTATGTCGCCCCCGAGTCCCGGCGCAACAAGCGCAAGATCCAGTGGGGCCAGCCGCACCAGAAGCGCGACGACGTCTCCGGTTCCGGTGGTTACACCCACAAGACGATGTGGGCCGTGAACAAGACGGGCCTGCACAACATCTTCCGGCTCTCCTCCGACGCCTACGCCGAGGGCTGGCTGCAGAAGTGGCCCCGGATGGACAAGGAGACCATCGCCCAGTGGTCCGAGGGCATCGTCGCCTCCACCGGCTGCCCCTCCGGCGAGGTCCAGACCCGGCTGCGCCTCGGCCAGGAGGAGGAGGCCCTCAAGGCCGCCGCCGACTACCAGGACATTTTCGGCAAGGACCGGTACTTCCTGGAGCTGATGGACCACGGCATCGAGATCGAGCACCGGGTCCGTCAGGGCCTCCTCGACATCGGCAAGAAGCTCGGCATCCCGCCGCTGGTCACCAACGACTCGCACTACACGTACGCGCACGAGGCGGGCGCCCACGACGCCCTGCTGTGCATCCAGACCGGCAAGAACCTCTCCGACCCGGACCGCTTCAAGTTCGACGGCACCGGCTACTACCTGAAGTCCACGGACGAGATGTACGCCATCGACTCCTCGGACGCCTGGCAGGAGGGCTGCGCCAACACGCTCCTCGTCGCCGAGATGGTGGACACCACCGGCATGTTCGAGAAGCGCGACCTCATGCCCAAGTTCGACATCCCCGAGGGCTACACCGAGGTCACCTGGTTCAAGGAGGAGGTGCGCCGCGGCATGGAGCGCCGCTTCCCCGGCGGCATCCCCGAGGACCGCCAGAAGCAGGCCGACTACGAGATGGACGTCATCATCTCGATGGGCTTCCCCGGCTACTTCCTCGTGGTCGCCGACTTCATCATGTGGGCCAAGAACAACGGCATCGCCGTCGGCCCCGGCCGAGGCTCCGCGGCCGGCTCGATCGTCGCCTACGCCATGGGCATCACCGACCTCGACCCGATCCCGCACGGCCTGATCTTCGAGCGGTTCCTCAACCCCGAGCGCATCTCGATGCCCGATGTCGACATCGACTTCGACGAGCGCAGGCGCGTCGAGGTGATCAGGTACGTGACGGAGAAGTACGGCGCCGACAAGGTCGCCATGATCGGCACCTACGGCACCATCAAGGCCAAGAACGCGATCAAGGACTCCGCGCGGGTGCTGGGCTACCCGTACGCGATGGGCGACCGCATCACCAAGGCCATGCCCGCCGACGTCCTCGGCAAGGGCATCCCGCTGTCCGGCATCACCGACTCCAGCCACCCGCGCTACAGCGAGGCCGGCGAGGTCCGCGGGATGTACGAGAACGAGCCGGACGTGAAGAAGGTCATCGACACCGCGCGCGGTGTGGAGGGCCTGGTCCGGCAGATGGGCGTGCACGCCGCCGGCGTGATCATGTCCAGCGAGACCATCACCGAGCACGTCCCGGTCTGGGTCCGGCACACCGACGGTGTGACCATCACACAGTGGGACTACCCGAGCTGTGAGTCGCTCGGCCTGCTGAAGATGGACTTCCTGGGCCTGCGCAACCTCACGATCATGGACGACGCCGTCAAGATGGTGAAGGCCAACAAGGGGATCGACATCGACCTCCTGGGCCTCCCGCTCGACGACCCGACGACCTTCGAACTGCTCCAGCGCGGCGACACCCTCGGCGTCTTCCAGTTCGACGGCGGCCCCATGCGCTCGCTGCTGCGCCTGATGAAGCCGGACAACTTCGAAGACATCTCCGCCGTCTCGGCCCTGTACCGCCCGGGCCCGATGGGCATGAACTCCCACACGAACTACGCGCTGCGCAAGAACAAGCAGCAGGAGATCACGCCGATCCACAAGGAGCTGGAGGAGCCCCTCGAAGAGGTCCTCGCGGTCACCTACGGCCTGATCGTCTACCAGGAGCAGGTGCAGAAGGCCGCCCAGATCATCGCCGGGTACTCGCTCGGCGAGGCCGACATCCTCCGCCGCGTGATGGGCAAGAAGAAGCCCGACGAGCTGGCGAAGAACTTCACCATCTTCCAGGCCGGCGCCCGCAAGAACGGCTACAGCGACGAGGCCATCCAGGCCCTGTGGGACGTGCTGGTCCCCTTCGCCGGCTACGCGTTCAACAAGGCGCACTCGGCCGCGTACGGCCTGGTGTCGTACTGGACCGCGTACCTGAAGGCGAACCACCCCGCCGAGTACATGGCCGCGCTGCTGACCTCGGTCAAGGACGACAAGGACAAGTCGGCGATCTATCTCAACGAGTGCCGCCGCATGGGCATCAAGGTGCTCCCGCCGAACGTCAACGAGTCCGTGCACAACTTCGCGGCGCAGGGCGACGACGTGATCCTCTTCGGCCTGGAGGCCGTGCGCAACGTCGGCACCAACGTGGTCGAGTCGATCATCAAGAGCCGCAAGGCCAAGGGCAAGTACGCCTCCTTCCCCGACTACCTCGACAAGGTCGAGGCGGTCGCGTGCAACAAGCGCACCACGGAGTCGCTGATCAAGGCGGGCGCGTTCGACACCCTGGGGCACACCCGCAAGGGCCTCACCGCGCAGTACGAGCCGATGATCGACAACGTGGTCGCGGTCAAGCGCAAGGAGGCCGAGGGGCAGTTCGACCTCTTCGGCGGCATGGGCGACGAGGCCTCCAGCGAGCCCGGCTTCGGACTGGACGTGGAGTTCACCACCGAGGAGTGGGACAAGACCTATCTGCTCGCCCAGGAGCGGGAGATGCTCGGTCTGTACGTCTCCGACCACCCGCTCTTCGGCCTGGAGCACGTGCTGTCCGACAAGGCCGACGCGGGCATCGCCCAGCTCACCGGAGGTGAGCACGCGGACGGCGCGGTGGTCACCATCGGCGGCATCATCTCGGGCCTGCAGCGCAAGATGACCAAGCAGGGCAACGCCTGGGCGATCGCCACGGTCGAGGACCTCGCCGGTTCCATCGAGTGCATGTTCTTCCCGGCGACGTACCAGCTCGTGTCGACCCAACTCGTCGAGGACGCGGTCGTGTTCGTCAAGGGCCGGCTCGACAAGCGTGAGGACGTGCCGCGGCTGGTCGCGATGGAGCTGCAGGTGCCCGACCTGTCCAACGCGGGCACCAACGCGCCGGTGATCCTCACCATCCCGGCGGTCAAGGTCACCCCGCCCATGGTCAGCCGCCTCGGCGAGATCCTCAGCCACCACAAGGGCGAGAGCGAGGTCCGCATCAAGCTCCAGGGGCCGCGCAAGACCACTGTGCTGCGCCTGGACCGGCACCGCGTGAAGCCGGATCCGGCGCTCTTCGGAGACCTGAAGGTGCTGCTCGGCCCGTCCTGTCTGGCCGGCTGAGCCGGTGCGGCGGGAAGGGGCGCACCCTCGGCGGGTGCGCCCCTTCCGTGTGCCTGGGCTTCAACTGCCCTTTAGTTGTGGCCGAAGCGCTGCTGCTTCTTACGAGCAACATCCGCCGGGCTGCCCGGGACGTGCATCGGGGACTCGTGCGCCTCCGAGGACGACCGCTGAGCGTGCTCCTGCGCCTGCTGGGCCTGCGAGGTGCGCTGCTGGCTGCCCTGCTTGCGGTTCTTGTTCTTGGCCATGGTGATCTGCCTCCTGTGGGGGATCTAGGGGCCAGGGCCGCGACCAGATTCACATAAGCTGACATCACGCGCATGTCGGATAATTACCGTGTGTGACAGGGGTGATGGGCGAGCGGTTTGCGCAAACGCCACGCCGAAGATCGAGTTCGGGCCGTTAACCCCCGCGTGGTCGGGCAGACTCGAAGGAAGTCCGAAGCCAAGGAAAAGCCAAGGAAGTCCGAAGCAAGAGCATCCTGGGAAGAAGGTGAGTCGCGTGGACCGCTGCATCGTCCTGGTGGACGCCGGGTATCTGCTGGGAGCCGCCGCCAGCCTCCTCGCCGGTGAGCCCTCGCGGTCCCGGATCACCGTCGACCACACCGCGCTGATCCAGGCCCTGCGCGAACGCGCGGAGTCGGAGACCGAGCGCCCGCTGCTGCGCATCTACTGGTTCGACGGCGCCCCTGACCGGGTCCCCCAGCCGGAGCACCGCCGGCTGCGCGTGATGCCCCGCGTCACCGTCCGGCTCGGCGCACTCACCCGCAGCGACGGACGCTGGGCGCAGAAGGGCGTGGACGCCGCCATGCACGCCGAGCTGACCGAGCTGGCCCGCAACCGTGCCTGCTCCGACGTCGTCCTGATCACCGGCGACGGCGACCTGCTGCCCGGCATGATGGCCGCCAAGGAGCACGGCGTCGCCGTCCACCTGTGGGCCGTACAGGCCGCGGACGGGGACTACAACCAGTCCGAGGACCTGGTCGCCGAGGCCGACGAGCGGCGCGTGCTGGACCGGGCCTGGATCACCCAGGCGGTCCGCGCCAAGGAACTGACCGGCGTCTGCGCACCCCAGCCCGTGCCCCGCCCCGAGATCGCGGCGATCCTCTCCGCGCCGCTGCCCGAGTCCGCGCTCGCCACGGCCGCCGAAGGACCTGCCGAGGAGGGCGCCCACGCGCCGGCCGCCGCGGCCGAGAACGGAACCCAGGAGCGGGTGCCCGCCCCCAAGGGCGTACCGACCCCCAAGGACCTCGCCGCGCTGCGCGCGCCCGGTGTACAGGCCGTGCAGCATCCGGCGACCGCGACCCTCAGGTGGTCCTCAGACAAGGGCTGGGTGGACCGGCCGGGCGCAGTCTCCGAGCCGCCCGAGGTCGCCTCCATGCCGACGCTGGCCCAGCTCACCACCGCCGAGCAGCGGTGGGCCGACCGGGAGGAGGACATCACCACGGTCGGCGGCGACCCGTACGAGGTGGGCCAGGTCTTCGCCCGCCGGTGGATGTCCCGGCTCGGCGACCAGGGCCATCTGCAGCGGCTGTCCACGATGTACCCGCGCATCCCGCACCGCATCGACGGCGAGCTGCTGCGCTACGCCGCCCGCTTCGGGCTGCTCGCCCACAAGGACGACCAGATCGACGAGCACGACCGTTACGCCATCCGGGCGGGGTTCTGGCGGGAGGTCGACGTACCCGCCGCGGCCGAGCACGCCCCTGCCGGGGAGTGAGCCGGGACTTTCCCGGTGGTGGGATGAGGAGCCAGGGGTGAGAAGAGGCCCCAAAGGCGAGTAAAGGGGCCGGACCCCGTAGTCTCGTTCCTTGTGAGTACGCGCGCGGGACAGGCACCTCGGCATGACGAGGTCGTACGCGTGCGCGGGCTCAGCAAGACCTACCCGCCCGTGAAGGGGCGGCGCGGAGCGCCGGGTGCGCCCGAGGTGCGGGCCACCGACGGCGTGGAACTGGACGTGCGGCGCGGAGAGATCTTCGGGCTGCTCGGGCCGAACGGCGCCGGCAAGTCCACCCTCGTACGGCAGCTCACCGGGCTGCTGCGGCCGGATGCCGGCAGCGTCGAGATCCTCGGCCACGACATCGTCAGGCACCCCGAGCGGGCCGCGCGGATCCTCGCCTACCTGGGGCAGGAGTCCTCCGCCCTGGACGAGCTGACCGTCGCGCTCGCCGCCGAGACCACCGGACGCCTGCGCGGCCTGGACGTACGGCAGGCGCGCGCCGAGCGGGACGCCGTACTCGAGGAACTGGGCCTCACGCCGATCGCCGGGCGGGCGCTGAAGAAGCTGTCCGGCGGACAGCGGCGGCTCGCCTGCCTCGCCGCCGCCCTCGTCGGGGAACGGCCGCTGCTCGTGCTGGACGAGCCGACCACCGGCATGGACCCGGTCGCCCGGCGCGCCGTGTGGGGGGCCGTGGACCGGCGGCGGGCCGAGCACGGTACGACCGTGCTGCTGGTCACCCACAACGTCATCGAGGCCGAGACCGTCCTCGACCGGGTCGCCGTCCTGGACCGGGGCCGGGTCATCGCCTGCGACACCCCGGCCGGGCTGAAGGAACAGGTCTCCGGCGAGGTGCGGGTGGAACTGGTGTGGCGGGACCGGGCACCGCTGGACGTGCCCGAGGTCGCCGTGCTGCGCCAACGGGCCGTGGAGTCCGGCCGGCGCTGGACGCTCCGGCTCGCGCCCGAGGAGGCCCGGGCCGCCGTCGCCACGGTGACCGGCGGGGCCGCCTTCGCCGCGCTGGACGACTTCACGCTCGCCACGCCCAGCCTGGAGGACGTGTACCTGGCGCTGGGCGGGGCGGCACGGCAGGGGCTGGTGAAGGCGTGAGCGCGAGGATCGTCGTACCCGTATGGTCCCTGTGGGACGGCGGTGCGGCTGCCGTAGGGAAGAGGAGCAGCTCGTCGTGAGTGTCGTACCAGCGGAGGTTCTGCCGGGCGGTGCCCGGGCCGTGCCGGAGCCGGCCCGGCCCGCGGCCGAGCTCGGGCCGCCCGCGCGGCTGTGGCCGTCGCTGGTGGCCGTCTACCGCGCCCAGCTGTCCCGGGCCCGGGTGGCGCGCATCCCGCTGCTGTTCGTGGCGACCTTCCAGTCCATCGGCATCGCCGTGATGATGCGGGGCGTCGTCGACAGCGGCAGTGAGGCCCAGTCCGTGGTGGCCGGGTCCTCGGTGCTCGTCGTCGCGTACGTCGCGCTCAATCTGCTGTCGCAGTACTTCGGGCAGCTGCGGGCCAGCGGCGGGCTCGACCACTACGCCACGCTGCCGGTGCCGCCCGCGGCGGTGGTGCTGGGCGCGGCGGGGGCGTACGCCTCCTTCACCGTGCCGGGGACCCTGGTGACCGCCGTCTTCGGGTGCGCGCTGTTCGGGCTGCCGCTGTCCAACCTGTGGATCCTGGTGGCCGTCATCCCGCTCGCCGGGGCCGCGCTCGCCGGGCTCGGCGCCGCCTGCGGGCTGCTCGCGCCGCGGCCCGAGCTGGCCACGCTGCTCGGACAGCTGGGCATGTCGGCGGCGCTGCTGCTCGGTGTGCTGCCGGCCGACCGGATGCCGGAGATCGTGCGGCTGGCCCGGGACCTGCTGCCGTCGACCTACGGCGTGGAGGCCTACGCGCGGACCTTCGGGGCCCACCCGGACTGGGCCGCCGTCCTCGCTGACCTGGGCGTCTGCGCGGGTGTCGGAGTGATCTCGCTGGCCGTGGCGACCTGGGCCTACCGCAGGGCCGCCGTCCGATGACGCGGCCCACGGCGCGACCTGGCACGATGTCAGGGTGACCGCACCGCTGACTCCGCCTACGCCGCCGCACGACGAATCCCCGCACCAGGTCTGGCAGGCCCCGCCGCCTGCCGGGGCGCCGGTCGCGGGCCTGTACGAAC
Organism: Streptomyces sp. NPDC001450; assembly: GCF_053597295.1. Classification (NCBI taxonomy): domain Bacteria; kingdom Bacillati; phylum Actinomycetota; class Actinomycetes; order Kitasatosporales; family Streptomycetaceae; genus Streptomyces; species Streptomyces sp. NPDC001450. The sequence continues at coordinate 124,730 of NZ_JBSFHY010000011.1, read as the reverse complement.
AGGACGGCCCTGGGATGAAGACCGAAGTCCGGGAGGCCGCCGTGATCACGATAGCGGTGGCGCTGGGCGGAGTGCTGTTCGGGCTGCTGTGGTGGTGGCTGGCGCCGCACGTGCCGCTGGTGGGGGACGAGGTCGACAAGAGCTGGGTCGTCTACCTCAAGGACACCGAGGGGGAGCAGGCGGCCGGGGTGGACGGGACGTTCACACTGCTCGGGCTGGCCTTCGGGCTGGTCAGCGCGGTCGTCGTGTTTCTGCTGCGGCGCCGTGGGGGTGTGCCGTTGGTGGTGGCGCTGGGTCTGGGCGGTCTGCTCGGGTCGTTGCTGGCGTGGCGGCTGGGGGTGTGGCTGGGGCCCACGTCCGACGTGATCGCGCACGCGAAGGAGGTGGGCAAGGGGGTCACCTTCTCGGCGCCGTTGAAGCTGGGGGCGAAGGGCGCGCTGCTGGCCTGGCCGTTGGCCGCGGCGCTGGTGCATCTGGGGCTGACCGCGCTGTTCGGGCCCCGGGACCCCGAGCCGTATCCGCAGGGGCCGGCCCCGAAGGACGGGTACGGAGCCCCGCTGACGTAACCCCGCTGACGTAACCCGTCAGCCCCGGCCGATCGGTGCCAGCACCGCTTCCGTCATCTCTGCCAGGTCTCCCGGGGTCAGTTCGACCTCCAGGCCCCTGCGGCCCGCCGAGACGCAGACCGTCGCGTGGGACTCGGCCGAGTCGTCCAGGACGGTGCGGAGCTTCTTGCGCTGCCCCAGAGGGGAGATGCCGCCGCGTACGTAGCCGGTGGTGCGTTCCGCGAGGGTGGGGTCGGCCATCGTCGCACGCTTTCCGCCCACCGCCGCGGCCAGCGCCTTGAGGTCCAGCGTGCCCGAGACCGGGACCACCGCCACCGTCAGCGCGCCGTCCACGTCGGCCACCAGCGTCTTGAAGACCCGGTCGGGCGAGACGCCCATCGCCTCCGCCGCCTCCTCGCCGTAGGAGGGATGGGAGGGGTCGTGGTCGTAGGAGTGCAGGGTGAAGTCCACGCCCGCCGCCGTCAGCGACACCGTCGCGGGGGTGCCTCCGGACTGCTGCTGCTTCTTCGACTTCTTCGCCATCGGGGTGTCGGCCTCGGTTCGCTCAGTTCAGGCTGGTCGGCGTCCGCGTCAGCTCGAACGCGGGCAACGACGGAAGGTTACGGATGATGGCCGTCTCCGAGCGAAGGAGTTTCAGCTCGTCCCGGAGCCGGGAGGCGGTGTCCGGTGCCTGCAGCAGCCGTTGCTTGGTCGGGGTGTCCAGGACCATCGCCGCCGCCACCAGGTAGGAGACCACCGAGGGGTCGTCCGGGAGTTCCACGCCCGTGGACAGGGAGCGCTCGCGGGCGCCCGCCAGGCGCTTCTGGTACTGGCGGAAGGCGCGCAGGACGCCCTCCGCCAGGGCGCCCGCCTCGTCGCCGGGGTCCTCCGGCAGTTCCTCGAGCTCGGCCGTCAGGAACGGGCCCGACGTGTCCACGGACAGCAGCCGTACCCGGGTCGTCCCGGTCGCCAGCACCTCGAACGTGCCGTCGGCGCGCTCCCGGATGGTCGCCGCGTCCGCCACGCAGCCCACGCCGTGGAAGGACGCGAGGGGGTCCGGACCGAAGCCCGCGGCCGGGCCCCGCTCGGGCTGTGCGGTCGGATCGGGCATGCCCGCAGCGCTCGGTGCCACCTCGTGGCCGTCGCGGATCGCCACGACGGCGAACCGGCGCGGTTCGTCCTCGGGGGTCTTCAGAAGCTCGCGCATCATGGCGCGATAGCGCTCCTCGAAGATGTTCAGGGGCAGCACGAGCCCGGGGAACAGCGCCGAGTTCAGCGGGAACAGAGGGAGACGGACGGTGGTCACGGCGCCCCAGCCTAATGGTCGGGGGCGGGGGCATGGCCGCGGTGTTCGCTCCGCGGTCGTGCCGGTGCCGCCAGCAGTTCGGTCAGGGGGGTGCCGCAAGCGGCCGTCAGGAGGGCCTCGCGCAGCCTGAGGAAGTGGCCCAGCGGGTCGTCGGAGAGCCGGTCCCAGGGGAACGAGGTGGCGTACGGGCCGATCAGGCGCAGCTGTGCGCGGGCGTCCTCCCGGCGTTCCAGCCGGGCGAGGACGTAGACCAGCTTGTTGCGGATCTCGGCGCACGACGGCGTGGCCGCCGGGAACCGGCCGGAGAGCGCGATCGCCCGGTCGGCCGCCGCGTCCAGCCGCTCGCGCGGCACCTCGGGGCCGCAGCCGTCGGTCAGGTAGACGAGGGCCGCCCGGGCGGGCAGCGCCTGGACGAGCGAGTCGGCCGGGGCGTCCTGCGCGGCCAGGTCGGCGAAGTCGAAGCACTCGCGGTGCGAGGCACGGGGGGTGTGAGGGGTGTCCCCCCACAAGACGCAGCAGGAGCTGCCCAGGTAGCGCAGGGCGGCAACATGGCAGCCGTAGTGGCGCGGGGCGCGCCGGACCGCCGCCTCCCACAGTTCCTCGAAGTAGCGGTGCCCGGCCCGGGAGCCGCGTGCGTGGTCGAGCGCGATCCGCCAGGGCACCGGGTCGCGGTCGTCGGCCCGGGCGGCGGCCGTGATCAGCGGGCTCACCTCGCGCAGCAGCTCGGCGCGGGCCGGGGAGGGCCAGGCGCGGTCCACCGCGAGCTGGGCCGCGACGAGCGTCACGTCGGGGTCGTACGGGGCGGCCGCGCGCCAGGCCTCGAACCACTCGGAGCGCGAGCGGGCGAAGGCCGCGAGCCGGCGTGTGTAGCGGTCGTGGGCCTCCCACTCGGCCGCAGCGCGCGTGGTGGCGAGCAGCGCGGAGGCGGCGCCGTACTCGCCCCGGCCGGCCGCGACCAGCACGGGGGAGAGGCGTTCGTCGGGCGCGTCGAGGACGGCCTCGTCGCCGGCCGGCTGGGGGTCGGCGGGGCGCGTGGCATGTCGTGTCATCCGTGTGGGGCGGAGGAACGCAGGCAGCAGAGCCATGGTGTCGACCATTGAAAGACCGCAGGTCGAGGCTGCGCCAGAGGGTCCGGGCAAGTCGTGGAAGGTTGTACGCCCGATGTTCAAGGGCAAGTAAAAGGTAATTATCAAGCGATGTGGTGTACCTGACCAATGTGACGTACGTGCCGCTGAACCGGGCATCCGTACGTGCCGCTGAAGAGGGCGTCAGCCGCGCCGCAGCAGCCGGGTCGCCCCCGCCGCGACCGTCGTCGCCAGGATCCAGCCCAGCAGGATCATCGCCGCCGCCAGCCACTGCCAGCCGCCGCGCAGCTGCCACTGGCCGGCCTGACCCAGGTCGATCACCGGCAGCAGCAGGTCCAGCGTGAACAGGGCGGCGCTCCAGGTCGGATGGCCGCCGGGGTTCACCGGCGGATGGTCGGCGTGCGAGAAGGCCAGCGTGCCCGCCGCCCACAGCACCGCCATCCACACCGCGGCCCGTCCCGGCCGGTAGCCGTAGGCCACCGTCCAGTCCTGGACGTACCCCCAGAACTTGGCGGCCAGCGGCAGCGTCTCGCGGCGCCGGCGCTGCTTGGCGAGCAGCACCTCGCGGGCGTCCTCGTCCTCCCCGGCCGCGCGCAGCACGGTGGCCAGCCGCTCGTACGGCTCCGGGTTGTACTCGGCGGTGGCCGCCGCCACCCAGTCCAGCCGCCGGGTCAGCGGGAACGGGCCCTGCGGTACGAGGTTCTCGTACGCGAAGCCGCCCATGTGGAGGTTGCCCGGGCCCGGCCAGCTGCCCGCGTGGTCCACCAGGTTCACGATCCGCGCGCCGGACAGCACCACCTTCCCGCGCTCCGGCCCGTCCCCGAGGAAACGCAGCTCGGGCGTCTGCACCCGGCGCAGCGACAGCTCCTGGTCGTCGGTGAAGGCGAACCGGGCCCGCTCCAGGTCCACGGCGTCCCCGAACCGCCCGTCGTCCAGCCGTATCCCGCCCCGGCACTCGAAGCGCTGGATGCGTGTCCCGCGCGCGGGGGTCGTCCCGCTCAGCAGTGGGTTGCCCACGCCGGCCGGGGTCAGATACAGGGTGCGCTCCACCGTGAGCTGGGGGGCGTTCAGGGCGAGGCGCGCGTACGGGTTGGCCAGTTTCGCTCCCCGCAGGCTCAGCGAGACCCCGACCTTGGCGCTGCGCAGGCTCAGCTCGCCGTGCGACTCCAGCAGCTCCGCCTGCAGGTCCTGGCCCACGGTCATGCCGTCCGCGGCGATCGAGCGGCCGCTGCGGTCCCGGTAGACGATCGCCTGGTTGAGCAGCAGGTCCGTGCCGATGTGCGCGTCGGTCAGCCGCACCCCGTTCTGGAAGCGGCAGCGCGGCAGGTGCAGATCGCCCTCGGTGTGCACCCGGGCCGCCTCCAGTCGGGGTACCGCGCAGTCCACCAGGCGCAGGGTCGTGAACCGGGCCTCGGGCAGCAGGATCTGGTCGTCGAAGCGGCAGCCGCGCAGCTCCACGTACGGCGTGACCGTGCCACCCGCCAGGTCCATCGTGCCGGTGACCCGCGCGCCGAACAGCTTCAGCGCGGGCACCCGGCCCGCGAGCGCGGGCGGCCCGTCCAGCAGCAGCCAGCAGACGATGCGCGCCCTGACGCTCCGCTCGGGCCCCCAGGGATGCCCGCCGTGCGGATCGTCCACGACGGCGTCCCCGCTGCTCAGGTCGTACACGCTGCCGTTGCGGAAGGCCTGCCACATGCCCGCCTCGGTCGCGGTCAGGTCGTCCGGCAGGTCCCCGGCGTGGATGCCGGCCCCCTCGGTCACCGCTCTTCCTTCCTCCTCTGACTACTCGCTGTCACCGTCCCCGTACACCCGTTCATGCCCGTTGAGTGACGCCTGTTACACAAGACGTGAAGGCGATCTTCCGGGTTCCGGCCAGGCTATGTACCGCCCGCTGTCCCACGTTCTGTATCAGCCATTGATACGCGCGGACGGCTCCGGACCCCGGTCTGAGAGAATTGACACCGTGATCTCCCGAATCGATCTGCGCGGCGACGCCCTTCCTGAGGGCCCCGCCCTGCGCGACCTGCTGCCCCGAGCCGACTTCGACGTTCAGGCCGCCCTGGAGAAGGTGCGTCCGATCTGCGAGGCCGTGCATCATCGGGGCGACGCGGCGCTGATCGACTTCGCCGAGAAGTTCGACGGAGTACGGCTGGAATCCGTCCGTGTCCCGGCCCAGGCGCTCACCGACGCGCTCGAGGCCCTCGACCCGGCCGTGCGCGCGGCCCTGGAGGAGTGCATCCGCCGCGCCCGCATGGTCCACCGCGAGCAGCGCCGTTCGACGCACACCACCCAGGTCGTGCCCGGTGGCTCCGTCACCGAGAAGTGGGTGCCGGTCGAGCGCGTCGGGCTGTACGCCCCGGGTGGCCGCTCGGTCTACCCGTCCTCCGTGGTCATGAACGTGGTGCCCGCGCAGGAGGCCGGCGTCGAGTCGATCGCGCTCGCCTCCCCGGCCCAGGCCCCCGCTTTTGAAAATGATCCAGCCGGCGGGCTGCCGCACCCGACGATCCTCGCCGCGTGCGCCCTGCTCGGCGTGGACGAGGTCTACGCGGCCGGCGGTGCCACCGCCGTCGCGATGTTCGCGTACGGCACCGAGTCCTGCCCGCCCGCCAACATGGTCACCGGCCCCGGCAACATCTGGGTGGCCGCGGCCAAGCGCTACTTCACCGGGAAGATCGGCATCGACGCCGAGGCCGGCCCCACCGAGATCGCGATCCTCGCGGACGACACCGCCGACCCGGTGCACGTGGCCTCGGACCTGATCAGCCAGGCCGAGCACGACCCGCTGGCGGCTGCCGTGCTGGTCACCGACTCGGTCGAGCTGGCGGACGCGGTGGCCAAGGAGCTGGAGCCGCAGGTTGCGGCCACCAAGCACGTCGAGGACCGGATCGTCCCGGCCCTGAGCGGCAGGCAGTCCGCGATCGTCCTGGTCGACGGCGTCGAGGAGGGCCTGCGGGTCGTCGACGCGTACGGCGCCGAGCACCTGGAGATCCAGACGGCGGACGCCGCCGCGGTCGCCGGCCGGGTCAGGAACGCCGGCGCGATCTTCATCGGCCCCTGGGCCCCGGTGTCGCTCGGCGACTACGCGGCCGGGTCCAACCACGTCCTGCCCACCGGCGGCTGCGCGTGCCACTCCTCCGGCCTGTCCGTCCAGTCCTTCCTGCGCGGCATCCACATCGTGGACTACACGAAGGACGCGCTGGCCGAGGTCGCGCACCACGTGGTGACGCTGGCGGAGGCGGAGGACCTGCCCGCGCACGGCGCGGCGATCAAGGCGAGGTTCGGTTGGAAGGTGCCTGAGAGCAAGTGAGCTTCGGAATCGACGATCTTCCGGTACGGGACGAGCTGCGCGGCAAGTCCCCCTACGGCGCTCCCCAGTTGGACGTCCCCGTACGGCTGAACACCAACGAGAACCCGTACCCGCTGCCCGAGCCGCTGGTCGAGCGGATCACGGAGCGGGTGCGCGAGGCCGCCCGGAACCTGAACCGCTACCCCGACCGGGACGCGGTCCAGCTCCGCACCGAGCTGGCCAAGTACCTGACGAAGACCGGCAAGTACCCGCTCGGCACCGAGAACGTGTGGGCCGCCAACGGCTCCAACGAGGTCATCCAGCAGCTGCTGCAGACCTTCGGCGGACCGGGCCGGACGGCCATCGGCTTCGAGCCGTCGTACTCGATGCACGCACTCATCGCGCGCGGCACGGGGACGGGCTGGATCGCGGGTCCCCGCAACGAGGACTTCGACATCGACCTCGCCGTGGCCGAGCGGGCCATCGCCGAGCACAGGCCCGACGTCGTCTTCATCACCACCCCCAACAACCCCACCGGCAACGCGGTTCCGCCCGAGACGGTCCTCGCGCTGTACGACGCGGCCCAGGCGGCCAAGCCGTCCATGGTCGTCGTCGACGAGGCCTACATCGAGTTCAGCCACGGCGACTCGCTGCTGCCGCTGCTGGCGGGCCGGCCGAACCTGGTCGTCTCCCGCACCATGTCGAAGGCGTTCGGCGCGGCCGGCCTGCGCCTCGGCTACCTCGCCGCGCACCCGGCGGTCGTGGACGCGGTGCAGCTCGTACGGCTGCCGTACCACCTGTCGGCGATCACCCAGGCGACCGCCCTGGCCGCCCTGGAGCACACCGACACGCTGCTGAAGTACGTCGAGCAGCTGAAGTCGGAGCGGGACCGGCTGGTGAGCGAGCTGCGGGCGACCGGTTACGACGTCACCGAGTCCGACGCGAACTTCGTGCAGTTCGGCCGGTTCGAGGACGCCCACACCGCCTGGCAGAAGATCCTCGACCGGGGCGTCCTGGTCCGGGACGTCGGCGTACCGGGGTGGCTGCGGGTGTCCGCGGGAACCCCCGAAGAGAACGACGCGTTCCTCGACGCGGTACGTGAAGTCAAGAAGGAGCTTGAGGCATGACTCGCGAAGGTCGCGTCGGAAGAATCGAGCGCACCACCAAGGAGACCTCGGTCCTCGTCGAGATAGACCTCGACGGCACCGGGAGGACCGACATCGCCACGGGCGTCGGCTTCTACGACCACATGCTCGACCAGCTCGGCCGGCACGGTCTGTTCGACCTGACCGTGAAGACCGACGGCGACCTGCACATCGACTCCCACCACACCATCGAGGACACCGCCCTCGCGCTCGGTGCCGCCTTCAAGCAGGCACTCGGCGACAAGGTGGGGATCTACCGCTTCGGCAACTGCACGGTTCCGCTGGACGAGTCCCTCGCCCAGGTCACCGTCGACCTGTCCGGCCGCCCCTACCTCGTGCACACCGAGCCCGAGAACATGGCGCCGATGATCGGCGAGTACGACACGACGATGACCCGGCACATCCTGGAGTCCTTCGTCGCCCAGGCGCAGATCGCGCTGCACGTGCACGTGCCCTACGGGCGCAACGCGCACCACATCGTGGAGTGCCAGTTCAAGGCGCTCGCCCGGGCCCTGCGCTACGCCAGCGAGCGCGACCCGCGCGCGGCCGGCATCCTCCCCTCCACGAAGGGCGCGCTGTAACCCATGAACGGTCTGTCCACCGTCCTGATCGTCGTCGGCCTCTTCCTGGTCGGCGGCATCATCTCCTTCGTCAAGCAGAAGATGCCCACGAGCCTCGTCGTGCTGCTGTCCGTCAGCGCGGCCATGTGCCTCGTCGCGGGTGTCCTGAGGCTGGAGGTGTGGAATTGAGCGCCAAGCGGGTGGTCGTCTTCGACTACGGCTTCGGCAACGTCCGCTCCGCCGAACGTGCCCTCGCGCGCGTGGGGGCCGACGTCGAGATAACGCGTGACTTCGACCGGGCGATGAACGCCGACGGCCTGCTGGTGCCGGGCGTCGGCGCCTTCGCCGCCTGCATGCAGGGGCTGCGCGGGGCCCGCGGCGACTGGATCATCGACCGTCGGCTGTCCGGCGGCCGCCCGGTGATGGGCATCTGCGTCGGCATGCAGATCCTGTTCGCGCGCGGCATCGAGCACGGCGTGGAGACCGAGGGCCTCGACGAGTGGCCCGGCTCGGTCGAGCCGCTCCAGGCCGACATCGTGCCCCACATGGGCTGGAACACCGTCGACGCCCCGGCCGACTCGGAGCTGTTCGCCGGTCTGGACCGGGACGCCCGCTTCTACTTCGTGCACTCCTACGCCGTCCACGACTGGACCCTGGAGACCCACAACCCGGTCATGCACTCGCCCAGGGTGACCTGGTCGACGCACGGCAAGCCCTTCGTGGCGGCCGTGGAGAACGGTGCCCTGTGGGCCACCCAGTTCCACCCCGAGAAGTCCGGCGACGCCGGTGCCCAGCTCCTCACCAACTGGATCGGAACCCTGTAGACCATGGCCAAGCTCGAACTCCTTCCCGCCGTCGACGTCCGTGACGGCCAGGCCGTCCGTCTCGTGCACGGTGAGTCCGGGACCGAGACGTCCTACGGCTCCCCGCTGGAGGCCGCCCTCGCCTGGCAGCGCTCCGGCGCCGAGTGGCTGCACCTGGTCGACCTGGACGCCGCCTTCGGCACGGGCGACAACCGGGAGCTGATCGCCGAGGTCGCCAAGGCGATGGACATCAAGGTGGAGCTGTCCGGCGGCATCCGCGACGACGACACCCTCGCCGCCGCCCTCGCCACCGGCTGCACCCGGGTGAACCTCGGCACCGCCGCCCTGGAGACCCCGGAGTGGGTCGCCAAGGTCATCGCCGAGCACGGCGACAAGATCGCGGTGGGTCTGGACGTGCGCGGCACGACCCTGCGCGGCCGCGGCTGGACCCGTGACGGCGGCGACCTCTACGAGACGCTGGAGCGCCTCGACAAGGAGGGCTGCGCCCGCTACGTCGTGACCGACATCGCCAAGGACGGCACCCTCCAGGGCCCCAACCTGGAGCTGCTGCGCAACGTGTGCGCCGCGACGGACCGGCCGGTCGTGGCGTCCGGCGGCGTGTCGTCGCTCGACGACCTCCGGGCCATCGCCGAGCTGGTACCCCTCGGTGTCGAGGGCTCCATCGTCGGGAAGGCCCTGTACGCGAAGGCGTTCACCCTGGAAGAGGCCTTGGAGGCTGTGTCGTCATGAGCGATGCCGTGCGGCGCGTGCAGAGCGGAAGTCCCTGGGAAGAGAGTTTCGGGTTCGCGCGCGCCGTGGCGGCGGGTGACCGGGTGCTGGTGGCAGGTACGACGTCCTTCCGGGGCCGTGTGCCGTACGGGGAGGGCGACCCGTACGAGCAGGCCAAGGTGGCGTTCACCAGCGCACTGGAGGCGATCGCGGAGTTCGGGCTCGGTGTCGAGTCCGTGATCCGCACGCGGATGTACCTGACCCATGCGCGGGACGTGGACGCCGTGGGCCGGGCCCACAAGGAGATCTTCGACTCCGTGCGCCCGGTCTCGACCCTGCTGGTCGTGGAGGGCTTCGTCGACTCGCGCATCCTGGTCGAAGTGGAACTAGAGGCATTCAGAGGAGCCGTGAACTCATGACCCTGGCGGTCCGAGTCATCCCCTGCCTGGACGTGGACAACGGCCGGGTCGTCAAGGGCGTCAACTTCCAGAACCTGCGCGACGCGGGCGACCCCGTCGAGATGGCCAAGGTGTACGACGCCGAGGGCGCCGACGAGCTGACGTTCCTGGACATCACCGCCTCGTCCGGCAACCGGGAGACGACGTACGACGTGGTGCGCCGCACCGCCGAGCAGGTGTTCATCCCGCTGACCGTCGGCGGCGGCGTCCGCACGGCCGAGGACGTGGACAAGCTGCTGCGGGCCGGCGCCGACAAGGTGGGCGTCAACACGGCGGCCATCGCCCGCCCGGACCTGATCCGCGAGATCGCCGAGCGCTTCGGCCGGCAGGTGCTGGTGCTGTCCGTCGACGCGCGCCGCGCCCCTTCCCGTAACAGTTCGTCCGGATTCTTCGAGGTCACGACCCACGGCGGCCGCAGGGGCACCGGCATCGACGCCGTCGAGTGGGCGCACCGGGCCGCCGAGCTGGGCGCCGGCGAGATCCTGCTGAACTCCATGGACGCGGACGGCACCAAGGACGGCTACGACCTGGAGATGATCGCGGCCGTCCGCAAGCACGTCACCGTCCCGGTGATCGCCTCGGGCGGTGCGGGCAAGCTTGCGGACTTCCCGCCGGCCATCGACGCGGGTGCGGACGCGGTGCTGGCCGCCTCCGTCTTCCACTTCGGCGACCTGCGCATCGGCCAGGTGAAGCAGACGCTGCGGGAGGCGGGGCACCCGGTGCGGTGACGCCGCGCCGAGCTTCGGCAGACAGGAAAGAGAAGTTGCGCAAAATCTGTTGTGCAACTTTTCTTTCCTGTCTAGCCTGACGGCATGGCAGACAAGGAGCCGCGGCGGATCACCGATGTGGGGACGCTGAAGGCACTCGCACATCCGCTGAGGGCGAACCTGTACCGGCTGCTGTGCGTCGAGCAGGTGGCTACGGCGTCACAGCTCGCCCAGCACGTGGACGAAGCCGTGTCCCTGGTCAGCTACCACCTGCGCAAGCTCGCCGAGCACGGACTGATCGAGGAGGCGGAGCCGCAGAGCGAGGACGCACGGGAGCGGTGGTGGCAGCCCGCGTCCGACGGGCTGAGCATCCGGGACGAGGACTTCCGTGGCGAACCGGGGAAGGCCGCGGCCCACCTGGCGGCCAGCCGCCTCTTCCACGACCAGCGTGCCGACCGCTACCGGCGCTATCTCGACGAACGCCCCACCTGGAACCCCGAGTGGAACACCGCGTCCGTGGACAGCGAGTCCTGGATGCGGCTGACCCCGGAGGAACTCGCCTCACTGAAGCGGGAGTTGGAGGCGCTCCTGCGCCGGTACGACGAGCAGGGCCGGGCCGCCGAAGCCGCAGGCGGGACCGAGGGGCGCGAACACGTCGCGCTGTTCATGTACGGCTTCCCGTTCCGCGTCTGAGAGAGGGCACCGCCGTGACCGTCCTGTCCGACATACCCGCGCGGCACTTCGAAAGGGCCGCCCATCGCGACCCCAACGTCCTGCGCTGGCTCGGTGCCTACACCTCCTCGATGCTGGGCGACAGCATCTACTACATCGCCCTGTCCTGGGCCGCCGTCCAGGCCGGGACGCCGGCGCAGGCCGGTGTCGTGATGTCGGTCAGCGCGCTGCCGCGGGCCGTGCTGATGCTCGGCGGGGGAGTGCTCGCCGACCGGCTGGGCCCGCGCCGTGTCGTCATCGGCAGCGACGCCGTGCGCTGTGCCGCCGTCCTCGCGGTGGCCGCCCTGCTGTTCCTGACCAGCCCCGGGCTGTGGCCGCTCACCCTGCTGGCCCTGGTCTTCGGCACCGTCGACGCCGTGTTCATGCCCGCCGTCGGCGCCCTCCCGGCACGGATCACCGGCCGCGACCAGCTGGCCCGGGTGCAGGGCATGAGGGGCCTCGCGATCCGCTTCGCGAACGTCGTCGGCGCCCCGCTCGGCGGCCTCGGCGTGGCGCTCGGCGGCGCGGCGACCGCGTTCACCCTCGCCGGAGTGCTCATCGCGGTGTCGGTGCCGCTGTTGGTCTGCGTACGGGTGCGGAAGCTGCCGGCGGACGACAGGGCGGGCCCTCGGGAGACGTCCGCCTGGCGGGATCTGCGGGAAGGCCTGCGCTACATCCGCCGCCACCGCGTCCTCGCCCCGCTCATGCTGGCCATCGCCCTCGGCGACTTCGGCTTCGTCGGACCGTTCAACGTCGGCCTGACCCTGCTCGCCGACCGGCGCGGCTGGGGCGCCTGTGGGATGGGCTGGATCCTCGCCGGGTTCGGCGTCGGCGCGGGCGCCGCCTCGCTGCTGCTCACCGTCCGGGGGCGGCTGCCGCGCGCCGGGCTGGTCGCCGCGTACGCCATCCTCGCGGGCTCCGTCGCGATCGGCGCCCTCGCCTACGTCCCGAGCCTCGCCGGGGCCGTCGGGGTGGCCCTGCTCGTCGGACTCCTCGCCGGGCTCAGCGGCGCCATGTGCGGGGCCCTGCTCCAGACCCAGGCCGACCCCGCCTGCCTCGGCCGGGTCACGGCCGTCTCCAGCCTGGTCAGCCTCGGCCTCGCCCCGCTGAGCATGCCGTTCGCGGCCGCCGCGATCGGCGCCTGGGGCCTCGGCCCGGTCTACGTCGTCAGCGCCGTCGTCTGCGGCCTCGGCGGACTCGTCGCCCTGTACGTCCCGGACCTGCGCCGGGCCGAACTGCCCCACTGAGACCCAGGGCCTCCGGCGGATCGAGCCGGAGTCGCGCGGGGGCACCCCCATGGCTCCGCTCACCGGTGCCGATGAGGCGCCGTCGGCTGGAGCCGGCCTGATCCGCCGGACAGGCCCTAGCCGTGGGCCGGCTTCGGCTGGGTCAGTTGGACCAGGTTGCCGACCGTGTCGTCGATCACGGCCGCGATCACCGGTCCCTGCTCCTGCGGCTCGTGGGTGAAGCGCACGCCGAGATTCACCAGCCGCTTGTACTCCGCCTGGATGTCGTCCACCGAGAAGACGATGCACGGGATCCCCGCCTCGTACAGGGCCCGGCGGTACGGCTCCGCGATGGGGCCGTCGCCGGGCTCCAGCAGCAGCTGGAGATCGTGCTGGGCCCCGCCCGGCGCGCCGACCGTGACGAACAGCGTCCCGCCGCCCAGGTCCAGGTGGGTACGGGTCTCGAAGCCGAGGACGTCCGTGTAGAAGGCGTGCGCCTTCGGCACGTCGTCCACGTACACACCGGTCATCGCGACCTTGATCATGACGTGCCTCTCAGATGCCCAGCTGCTTGGACTCGTGCAGCTTCGCGATGGCGTTCTCGTCGCCGTCCAGCTCGACCTTCGCCGCGCTCTGCCGGCCGAACGCGAACATCAGCAGCTCCGCCGGCTCGCCGGTCACCGTCACCACGGGCGTGCCCCGGTGGGCGACGGCCGTCTGGCCGTCCGGACGCCGCAGGACCAGGCCCGTCGGCACACCCCGGCCCAGCAGGCGGGCGGTGCGCTCCAGACGGGACCACAGCGACTCCTGGAAGACGGGGTCGAGCTCGCGCGGCGTCCAGTCCGGCTGGGCGCGGCGCACGTCCTCCGTGTGGACGTAGAACTCCACGGTGTTGGCAGCCTCGTCGATCTGCTTGAGCTGGAAGGGCGAGAAACGCGGCGGGCCGGTACGGATCAGCTGGATCAGCTCCTCGTACGGCTTCGCGGCGTACTCGGCCATCACCTTCTCCAGCCGCGGCGCGAGCTGCTTGATCAGCGTGCCCCCGGCCGCGTCCGGCCGCCGCTCCCGCACCACCACGTGCGCGGCGAGATCGCGGGTCTGCCATCCCCCGCAGAGGGTCGGGGCGTCCGGCCCGGTGGTTTCCAAGAGGTCGGCGAGCAGAAGCCGTTCACGCTGCGCGAAGGTCGACATGCAGTCAGCCTACGACCACGCACAGGGTCCGCCCACCCGTCACCCGACCACCACCTCTCCACGAGGCGCTGCGTGCCACCGGGCTCAATCAGTGGACATGGGCCGTCACTGTCCGTGCCGCGCGGCACAATGGCACGCATGACCAGTACGCCCCCGCCCAGCAGCCTGGACCCCGAGATCGCCGCGCGCCTGAAGCGCAGCGCCGACGGGCTCCTCCCGGCCATCGCCCAGCAGTACGACACCGGTGAGGTGCTGATGCTCGGCTGGATGGACGACGAGGCGTTGCACCGCACTCTCACCACGGGCCGCTGCACCTATTGGTCGCGCAGCCGCCAGGAGTACTGGGTCAAGGGTGACACCTCCGGCCACTTCCAGTGGGTCAAGTCCGTCGCCCTGGACTGCGACGCAGACACCGTGCTGGTCAAGGTCGACCAGGTCGGCGCCGCCTGCCACACCGGCGCCCGCACCTGCTTCGACGAGGACGTGCTGCTCAAGGACGCCGATTCCGGCGTACTGGCACAGGATCAGTAAGGTCAGCCGCCATGGACCTCGAGACCTTCCGCAAGCTCGCCACCGACCGACGTGTCATCCCGGTCACGCGCAAGCTCCTCGCCGACGGCGACACCCCGGTCGCGCTCTACCGCAAGCTCGCCGCCGAACGCCCCGGCACCTTCCTGCTGGAGTCCGCGGAGAACGGCCGCTCCTGGTCCCGCTACTCCTTCGTGGGCGTACGCTCCGCCGCGACCCTCACCACGCGGGACGGCGAGGCCCACTGGCTCGGCAGTCCGCCCGTGGGCGTCCCGACCTCCGGCGACCCGCTCGTCGCCCTGCGCGCCACCCTCCAGGCCCTGCACACCCCGCACCAGGAGGGCATGCCGCCCTTCACCGGCGGCATGGTCGGCTACCTCGGCTACGACATCGTCCGCCGCCTGGAGAAGATCGGCCCCGGCGAGCGCGACGACCTGAAGCTGCCCGAGCTGACCATGCTCCTCACCAGCGACCTCGCCGTCATGGACCACTGGGAGGGCTCGGTCCTGCTGATCGCCAACGCGATCAACCACAACGACCTCGACACCGGGGTGGACGAGGCCTACGCCGACGCCGTGGCCCGCCTCGACGCCATGGAGGCCGACCTGTCGCGGGCGGTCGCCCAGCCCCCGGCGGTCCTGCCGCCCTCCGAACTGCCCGAGTACACCGCCCTGTGGGGCGGCCCCGACTTCCAGGCGGCCGTGGAGGACGTCAAGGAGCGCATCCGCGCGGGCGAGGCCTTCCAGGTCGTGCCCTCCCAGCGCTTCGAGACCCCGTGCACGGCGAGCGCGCTGGACGTCTACCGGGTCCTGCGGGCCACCAACCCGTCGCCGTACATGTACCTGTTCCGGTTCCCCCACGGGGAAGGAGGCGCGTTCGACGTCGTCGGCTCGTCCCCCGAGGCGCTGGTCAAGGTCGAGGACGGGCGCGCGATGGTCCACCCCATCGCCGGCACCCGGCACCGCGGCGCCACCCCGCAGGAGGACCAGACCCTCGCCGAGGAGCTGCTCGCCGACCCCAAGGAGCGCGCCGAGCACCTGATGCTGGTCGACCTCGGCCGCAACGACCTCGGCCGGGTCTGCGAGCCCGGCTCGGTGGAAGTCGTGGACTTCATGTCCATCGAGCGCTACTCGCACGTCATGCACATCGTGTCCACGGTCACCGGCCGGGTCGCCCAGGGCCGTACGGCCTTCGACGTGCTGACCGCGTGCTTCCCGGCGGGCACCCTGTCCGGCGCCCCCAAGCCCCGCGCCATGCAGATCATCGACGAACTGGAGCCGTCCCGGCGCGGCCTGTACGGCGGCTGCGTCGGCTACCTCGACTTCGCCGGCGACTCCGACACCGCCATCGCCATCCGCACGGCCCTGCTCCGGGACGGCACGGCCTATGTGCAGGCCGGCGCGGGCATCGTCGCCGACTCCGACCCGGTCGCCGAGGACCAGGAGTGCCGCAACAAGGCCGCCGCGGTACTGCGGGCGGTCCACACGGCGAACCGGCTGGGCAGCTGACCAGCACGATCGGCTCGTGATCGTCCTTCGTACGGGACGTTGATCGTGCAGGCGCGGGGTGCAGGCGCGGGGGCGCAGCCGATCACCCCCGCACCACTGGTGTGGAGCGGGACGCAAAGGCCGTGGCACAGCCAGTGGCGCTCGTTGTGCACGCCCCGGTGTCTCGGCGCCTGGCAGCTGGCGCGATAGTGGAGTACATGACTGCCGTACCTCACCCTCCCTCCGAAGCGGCCGGACCCGCCCGGTCAGGCCGCCGGAGCCTCGCCCTCGCCCTGCTGTGCGGTGCGCTCGGCGCGGCCGTGGCGCTGCTCGCGACCCGGCAGCGCTGGGCGGAGGGCACCGCCACGGTGGCCGGCGGCGCGTTCCCGTTGACCGCCAAGGGCAGCGACGTCACGGGCGTCCCCGCGGCCCTCGCCATAGTGGGCCTCGCCGCGCTCGTCGCCGTCTTCGCCGTCCGCAGGGCGGGCCGCCTCGCCGTCGCCGCGGTGCTCGCGCTCTCCGGCGCCGGCATCGTCGCCGCCGCCCTCGTCGGGGCCTCCGACAGTTCCGCGCTGGACGAGAAGGCCGCGCAGACCACCGGCGACACCTCGGCCACGGTCGCCGCCCTCAGCCACACCGGCTGGCCGTACGTCGCGGCCGTCGGCGGCCTCCTGATCCTGCTCGCCGGGCTGCTCGCCCTGCGCTACGGCAGCCTGTGGCCCGCCATGTCCGGCCGCTACGAGCGCGGGGCCGACCGCCCGCGGCGCAAGGCGCGCCCGGTGGACCCCGAGCGTCCCGAGGAGATCTGGAAGGCCCTGGACCGCGGCGAGGACCCGACCGGCGCCTGAGCGGTATCCCCCGGCGGTCGCCGGATGTGGCGAACCAGACGCCACCCGCGCGTCCGGCACGCGTGCGCGTACGGGACAATGGACGACGAGCGTCCGGCTCGGACTAGGACATACAGCAATGAGGAGCAAGTCATGGCGGGCAGCAGCCACGGTCACACCCCGGCCGCCTGGACCGGCGTCACCATCGCCTTCATCGGTTTCTGCGTCGCGGGCGCCTTCATGGTGATGGCCCAGCCGGTCGGCTTCTGGGCCGGCATGGCGATCGTGGTCCTCGGTGGCGTCGTGGGCGCCGCCATGCGCGCCATGGGCCTCGGCCAGCCGAAGCAGGCGCAGGCCCTCGTCCACGCGGCCCCCGCCCCGACCCGCGAGCCGGCCGGCGCCGAGAGCTGAGCACCACCGCTTCCCACGAGGGGCGGCCCGGACCCGAGAGGGGTGCGGGCCGCCCCTCGCGCGTACCGGGGCGCGGTCGGCGTGTGTCGCCGACCGCTGCTCACGGGCTCGGGCGAGTTGGCGCTGCCGGGGTTGCTCCTTGCGCGTGTCGTGGAGCGCGTCCGGGGCGCCGGGGGGGCCTACCGGCTGGTTGCTGGTCCGTGCGAGGTGGCGCTGCCGGGGTTGCTCGTGGCGTGCGTGGTGGGGGCGTGCGGGCGCGGTCGGCGTGTGTTGCCGACTGCCGGGTGTGGGCTCGTGGGGGGCAACGCCGTCGGGTTGCTCCTCGCGCGCGTCGTGGCGCGCAACCGGGGCGCCGCGGCCGTGTGCGCCGCCGACCGCGGCGGGCCGGTCGAGGCAGCGCCGCAAGTCCGCCCCTCGCGCGCGTGCGCGGGGCGTGCGGGGCAGAATGCCTAGCGTGAACGCCGACAGCCGTAGCGCCCCGCGCACCAGCCCGTCGCCCGCCCTGTGGGGTCGGCTCGCCCTTCCGGCCGGCCTGCTCGCGGCCGTCGGCGGGGCCTTCGCGTACGTCGGCACGGTCGACCCGAACGAGCCCGGCCACTACCCGGTGTGCCCCTTGTACCGGCTCACCGGCCTGTACTGCCCCGGCTGCGGCGGACTGCGCAGCGCGCACGCCTTCGTCCACGGCGACCTGTTCACCGCCCTGCACGACAACGCGGTGGGCGTGGCCGCCTACCTCGGCTTCGCGGTGCTGTGGACCGTCTGGGTGGTCCGCGCGGTGCGCGGCCGGCCGCTACGGATCGAACTCGGACAGGTGCAGATGTGGAGCATCGGCGCGTTGCTGCTGGTCTTCACCGTGGTCCGGAACCTGCCGGTCGGCGGCTGGCTGCACCCCTAGACCGCTCCCGGACCGCTCTCGGACCCGTCCACGGAATGTCCAGGTGGTGGGACCGGTATAGATCGGATGCAGGGCCATCGTGGACCTGCGGATACCATCGCAGTGACCAAGGGTTTTCAGAACCCGAAGGAACAACCGTCTGAAAGGGGGCCGCTCGCGTGAGTGTGCTCGACGAGATCATCGACGGAGTCCGTGCCGACCTCGCGGAGCGGCAGGCACGCGTCAGCCTCGACGAGCTCAAGGAGCGTGCGGCGAAGGCCCCCGCCGCCAAGGACGGGGTCGCCGCACTCAAGGGCGACGGCGTCAAGGTGATCTGCGAGGTCAAGCGCTCCAGCCCCTCCAAGGGCGCGCTGGCCGCGATCGCCGACCCGGCCGGGCTCGCGGCGGACTACGAGGCGGGCGGTGCGGCCGTCATCTCGGTCCTCACCGAACAGCGCCGCTTCGGCGGCTCGCTGGCCGACCTGGAGGCCGTCCGCGCGCGTGTGGACATCCCGGTCCTGCGCAAGGACTTCATCGTCACGTCGTACCAGCTGTGGGAGGCCCGCGCATACGGCGCCGACCTCGTGCTGCTGATCGTGGCCGCCCTGGACCAGCCGGCTCTCGAGTCGCTGATCGAGCGTGCCGTCTCCATCGGACTCACCCCGCTCGTCGAGGTGCACGACGAGGAGGAGGTCGAGCGGGCCGTGGCCGCGGGCGCCAGGATCATCGGCGTCAACGCGCGCAACCTGAAGACCCTGGAGGTCGACCGCGGCACCTTCGAGCGGGTGGCCCCGGAGATCCCCGAGAGCATCGTCAAGGTCGCCGAGTCCGGTGTGCGCGGGCCGCACGACCTGATCGCGTACGCCAACGCCGGCGCCGACGCGGTCCTGGTGGGCGAGTCCCTGGTCACCGGCAAGGACCCGAAGACGGCAGTCTCCGACCTGGTCGCGGCGGGCGAGCACCCCGCACTGCGGCACGGCCGGAGCTGATCGACGGCTAGGCTGACCGCGATGACTCCGACCACACCCGCCACGGCCGCGGACAGGTACGCCCGCCTCGCGCGCGGCTGCCGCCCGCGTGGCTGCCGTGCGCCCGCCCGCAGGGTGCACGGCCGACGGGTGCGGTACGTCATCGGTGACGAGCCCGGGCAGGTCAACGGCATGCGATGGCAGCGCCCCTCCAGGGGCGCGGGGCAGTGCCCGGACACGCGGCTCCGCCGCGCGGGCGCGACCAGCCACATCTGGCCCACAGCCGACTGACAATCCCCGCCCCCACGGCGATCAGTGCTGTTCACACACCACTCACCGTGAGGTTTCCGCATGCCCAGCCAATTCTTCATCCCTGACCCCAGCGGTCAGGTGCCCAGCACCGAGGGCTACTTCGGCGCGTTCGGCGGCAAGTTCATCCCGGAGGCCCTCGTCGCCGCCGTGGACGAGGTCGCCGTCGAGTACGAGAAGGCGAAGCACGACCCCGAGTTCGCCCGCGAACTCGACGACCTGCTCGTCAACTACACCGGCCGCCCCAGCGCCCTCACCGAGGTGCCGAGGTTCGCCGAACACGCCGGTGGCGCCCGGGTGTTCCTCAAGCGGGAAGACCTGAACCACACCGGCTCCCACAAGATCAACAATGTTCTCGGCCAGGCCCTGCTCACCAGGCGCATGGGCAAGACCCGCGTCATCGCGGAGACCGGCGCCGGCCAGCACGGCGTCGCCACGGCCACCGCCTGCGCCCTCTTCGGCCTCGACTGCACCATCTACATGGGCGAGATCGACACCCAGCGCCAGGCCCTCAACGTGGCCCGTATGCGCATGCTCGGCGCCGAGGTCGTCGCCGTGAAGTCCGGCAGCCGCACGCTGAAGGACGCCATCAACGAGGCGTTCCGGGACTGGGTCGCCAACGTCGACCACACCCACTACCTGTTCGGTACGGTCGCCGGCCCGCACCCCTTCCCGGCCATGGTCCGCGACTTCCACCGGGTGATCGGCGTGGAGGCGCGGCGGCAGCTCCTGGAGCGCGCCGGCCGTCTCCCCGACGCCGCCGTCGCCTGCGTGGGCGGCGGCTCCAACGCCATCGGCCTCTTCCACGCCTTCATCCCCGACGAGGGCGTCCGCCTGATCGGCTGCGAGCCGGCCGGGCACGGCGTGGAGACCGGTGAGCACGCGGCCACCCTGACCGCGGGCGAGCCCGGCATCCTGCACGGCTCCCGCTCCTACGTCCTGCAGGACGACGAGGGCCAGATCACCGAGCCGTACTCGATCTCGGCCGGTCTCGACTACCCGGGCGTCGGCCCGGAGCACTCCTACCTGCGCGACAGCGGCCGCGGCGAGTACCGCGCGATCACCGACGACGCCGCCATGCAGGCCCTGCGCCTGCTGTCGCGGACCGAGGGCATCATCCCGGCCATCGAGAGTGCCCACGCCCTCGCCGGTGCCCTGGAGGTCGGCAAGGAGCTGGGCAAGGACGGGCTGATCGTGGTCAACCTGTCCGGCCGCGGTGACAAGGACATGGACACCGCGGCGCGCTACTTCGGCCTGTACGACACCGACGCCGAGGTGGCCGCCAACGAAGCCGACATGGCCGAGATCGAGGGGGACGCCAAGTGAGCGGCAACATCCAGCTTCTGAACGACACCCTCGCCGCCGCCAAGGCGGAGGGGCGCTCCGCCCTCATCGCCTACCTCCCGGCGGGCTTCCCGACCGTGGACGGCGGCATCGAGGCGATCAAGGCCGTCTTCGACGGCGGCGCCGACGTCGTCGAGGTCGGTCTGCCGCACAGCGACCCGGTCCTCGACGGTCCGGTGATCCAGACCGCCGACGACATCGCCCTGCGCGGCGGAGTCAGGATCGCGGACGTCATGCGGACGGTCCGGGAGGCGCACGAGGCGACCGGGAAGCCGGTACTCGTGATGACCTACTGGAACCCCATCGACCGCTACGGCGTCGAGCGCTTCACCGCCGAGCTGGCCGAGGCGGGCGGCGCGGGCTGCATCCTGCCCGACCTGCCGGTCCAGGAGTCGGGCCTGTGGAGGGAGCACGCGGAGAAGCACGGCCTCGCCACCGTCTTCGTCGTCGCCCCCAGCAGCAAGGACGAGCGGCTCGCCCAGATCACCGCGGCGGGCAGCGGCTTCGTCTACGCGGCCTCGCTGATGGGTGTCACCGGCACCCGCGAGTCGGTCGGCGCCCAGGCCCACGACCTGGTCGAGCGCACCCGGGCCACCGGCAGCACGCTGCCGGTGTGCGTGGGTCTCGGCGTCTCCAACGCGGCCCAGGCCGCCGAGGTCGCCGGCTTCGCCGACGGTGTCATCGTCGGCTCGGCGTTCGTGAAGCGGATGCTGGACGCCCCGGACCACGCCTCCGGCATCGAGGCGGTGCGCGGGCTCGCCGGCGAACTGGCGAAGGGCGTACGCCGACAGGCGTAACCGTTCGTCATCCGCCGCGGCCGTTCGCAGCTGTCCGTAGTTTTCGCACAGCTTTCCGTAGGTGTTCGCGACGGAAGATTCGGTCACTCGAACGAGTGGACCTCAGGCCGGGGAGGCGCGCTGCGCCTCCCCGGTTCGTTCTGGGGGTGTGAGCGAGAAGAACCGTGACGGAAAGCGCACCGCCCGGGAGCGGCTGGCGGTCGAGCGCGAGAAGCAGAAGGCCGCGGAGAAGCGACGGCGCGCGCTGATCGTGGGCGCGAGCGTCATCTGCGTCCTGGGGCTCGCGGCGGTGATCGGCGTCATCGCCGCCAACTCGGGCAAGCAGAAGACCACCAGTGCGGGCCCGGTCGTGGCGCCCTCCGGCGCGCAGGGCAAGGACAGTCTCGCGATCCCGGTCGGCAAGGACGGCGCCAAGGCGACGCTCACGGTCTGGGAGGACTTCCGCTGCCCGGCCTGCCAGGCCTTCGAGACGATGTACCGGCCCACGCTCCACGAGCTCACCGACGCGGGCAAGCTCAGAGTCGAGTACCACCTGGTCCGGCTGATCGACGGCAACCTCGGCGGCACCGGCTCCCTGCGCGCGGCCAACGCCGCGGCCTGCGCCCAGGACGCCGGAAAGTTCCGCGACTACCACGACGTGCTGTACGAGAACCAGCCCAAGGAGACCGACGACGCCTTGGCGGACAACGCCGAGCTGATCCAGCTGGCCGGCAAGGTGAACGGCCTCGACACCCCAGCGTTCCAGAAGTGCGTCAAGGACGGCACCCACGACAGCTGGGTGAACAAGTCCCACAAGGCCTTCCAGGCCGGCGGCTTCAGCGGCACGCCCACCGTCCTGTTCGGCGGCAAGAACATCTACGCGGACCAGACGATGACCCCGGCGAAGCTCAAGCAGATGGTGGAGGAGGCGAACCGCGGGTAAGCGTGTTTCTCACGTGCCCGTTATGGACCCGTAGCCGGGCTGCCTGCCGTCCTCGCGGCCCGGCACGGTAGCGTCGACCTTGCCATGGAACTTGCCTACATTCCCAGCCCGTCGCGCGGGGTCTGGAACCTCGGTCCGATCCCGCTGCGCGGCTACGCCTTCTGCATCATCATCGGCGTCTTCGTCGCCGTCTGGCTCGGCAACAAGCGCTGGATCGCCCGGGGCGGGCGAGCCGGCACGGTTGCCGACATCGCGGTCTGGGCCGTTCCCTTCGGCCTCGTCGGCGGCCGGCTCTACCACGTGATCACGGACTACGAGCTGTACTTCAGCCCGGGCCGTGACTGGGTGGACGCCTTCAAGGTGTGGGAGGGCGGCCTCGGCATCTGGGGCGCGATCGCCCTCGGCGCGGTGGGCGCCTGGATCGGCTGCCGGCGCCGGGGCATCCCGCTGCCCGCCTACGCCGACGCCATCGCCCCCGGCATCGCCTTCGCGCAGGCCATCGGCCGCTGGGGCAACTGGTTCAACCAGGAGCTGTACGGACGCGAGACGCATGTTCCGTGGGCGCTGCACATCACCTCCTCCGAGGGCGGCCGGGTGCCGGGCTACTACCATCCGACCTTCCTCTACGAGTCCCTTTGGTGCGTCGGCGTCGCCCTCCTGGTCATCTGGGCCGACCGCCGCTTCCAGCTGGGCCACGGCCGGGCCTTCGCCCTGTACGTCGCCGCGTACTGCGTGGGCCGCGGCTGGATCGAGTACATGCGCGTCGACGACGCCCACCACATCCTGGGCCTCCGCCTCAACGACTGGACCGCGATCATCGTGTTCCTGCTGGCGGTGACGTACATCGTGGTGTCGGCGAAGAAGCGGCCGGGCCGGGAAGCGGTGGTAGAGCCGGCGGCGGTTGCCGAGGTACCCGGCGGGGAGAGCGAGCCCGAGTCCCAGGACGACTCCGCCGACTCCCCGCAGTCCGAGCAGCAGGACACCTCGGAGCCGGAGCCGGAGCCGCAGGACTCACCGAAGGACGAGGCCGAGTCGGCGACGAAGAAGAGCTGACGGCCGGTTGTACGACACTGAGGGCGCCCGGAATCCTCTGGGCGCCCTCAGTGCGTGTGGAAAAAAGTTCAGCGCCTCCGTCCCAACGACAGGGTTCGCTGTGCTGCCGCCACCACCGCCGCGTCGACGAAGCGGCCGTCGGGCAGGGCCTGGGCACCCTCGTTCGTCGCCGCTGCCTTGACGATCGTTTCCGCTGCCTCGATCTCCGCGGACGTCGGGAGATACGCCCGCTCGATCACCGGCAGCTGCCGTGGGTGGATCGCCGCCCGGCCCAGGAAGCCGAGGGTGCGGCCCCGGGCGCACGAGGTGGCCAGGCCGTCCAGGTCGCGGATGTCGGGGTGGACGGACTGGGGCGGCGGTGCCAGGCCCGCCGCGCGCGCGGCGACGACCACCCGGGAGCGGGGCCAGTCGAGGCCCGCGTCGACCCGTACGCCCAGGTCGGCCCGGAGGTCGGCCTCCCCGAGCGAGACGCCCCGCAGGGACGGATGGGCGGTGGCGATGGCGTACGCGTGCTCGATGCCGAGGGCCGACTCCAGGAGGGCGTACAGGGGGACCGGAGTGGCCACGGCGACCTGCCGGATCTGGCCCGGGGACGTCACCTTCGGGAGTCGTAGCCCGGACAGGCCCGGCAGGGTGGCCAGCGCCGTCAGGTCGGCGGCCGCCCAGGGGCCGTCGAGGGCGTTGACCCGGACGTGGACCGGGACGGGCTGGGGCTCGCACAGGCGCTCGGTCGTGGCCGCGCGGGCGTAGTTCTTGCGGTCGGGGGCGACCGCGTCCTCCAGGTCGATGACCACCACGTCGGCGCCCGCGGCCAGCGCCTTGGCCACGACGTGCGGGCGGTCGCCGGGGACGTAGAGCCAGGTCAGCGGGAACGGCGTCACAGGGCGCCCTCCTCGCGCAGGGCGCGCAGCTCGGCCGGGGCCAGGCCCAGCTCGGTGAGCACCGCCTCCGTGTCGGCGCCGTGTGGGCGCCCGGCCCAGCGGATCGCGCCGGGCGTGGCGGACAGCCGGAAGAGCACGTTCTGCATGCGCAGCGGGCCCAGCTCCGGGTCGGCCACGGTGGTGACCGTGTCCAGGGCCTGGTACTGGGGGTCGGCCAGGACGTCCCGGGCGTCCTGGACCGGGGCCACCGCCGCGTCCGCCTTCTCGAAGGCCGCGAGCACCTCGGCGCGGGTGCGGGCCGCGATCCAGGAGCCCACCGCCTCGTCCAGGACGTCGGCGTGCGCGGCCCGGTCGGTGCCCGTGGCGAACCACGGCTCCTCGATCAGCTCCGGGCGGCCAACCAGCCGCAGCACCCGCTCCGCCACCGACTGAGCGGAGGTGGAGACGGCGACCCAGCCGCCGTCGGCGGTGCGGTAGGTGTTGCGCGGGGCGTTGTTCGCGGACCGGTTGCCGGTGCGTTCCTGGACGTAGCCGAGCTGGTCGTACCAGGTGGTCTGGGGGCCGAGGACGGCGAGGATCGGTTCGATGATCGCCATGTCCACGACCTGCCCCTCGCCGGTCCGGTCCCTCGCGGCCAGGGCCGTCAGCACGGAGTACGCCGTGGCGAGGCCCGCGACCGAGTCCGCGAGCCCGAACGGCGGGAGCGTCGGCGGTGCGTCCGGTTCGCCGGTGAGGGCCGCGAAGCCGCTCAGCGCCTCGGCGAGGGTGCCGAAGCCGGGCCGGTGCGCGTACGGGCCGAACTGGCCGAAGGCCGTGACCCGGGTGAGGATCAGCCGCGGGTTGGCGGCGGACAGCTCCGCCCAGCCCAGGTCCCACTTCTCCAGGGTGCCGGGGCGGAAGTTCTCGATCACCACGTCGGCGGTGGCGGCGAGCCGGAGCAGGGTCGCGCGGCCGCCGGGCTTGGACAGGTCGAGGGTGATGGTGCGCTTGTTGCGGCCGAGCACCTTCCACCACAGTCCGACGCCGTCCTTCGCCGGGCCGTGTCCCCGGGACGGGTCGGGGCGGCCGGGGTGCTCCACCTTGATCACCTCGGCGCCGAAGTCGCCGAGCAGGGTCGCGGCCATGGGGCCGGCGAAGAGGGTGGCCAGATCGAGGACCCGCAGATCGTCGAGGGGCTGGATGCGCGGGGCCGTACTCGCCGTCGTGGCCGTGGTCGTACTCGCAGTCGTGGTCGTGGTCGTACTCATGCTCATGCCGTGCACTGCGCGTCGATCTCCGGGCGGTACGGCATCGACGCCGACGCCCCCTCCCGCTGCACGGACAAGGCTGCGGCGGCGGCCGCCCAGGACAGGGCCTCCCGCACCGGCTTCTCCTCGGCGAGGGCCACCGCGAGCGCGCCGACGAAGGTGTCGCCCGCCCCGGTGGAGTCCACGGCCTTCACCCTGGGCGCGGGCACCACGAGGGGTTCGGCGCCCCGGGCCAGATAGAGGCTGCCGGTCGCGCCCAGGGTGACGACGACCTCCGGCACCAGGTCGAGCAGGGCGGCGGCCGCCTCCCGTGGGTCGGTGCGGCCGGTGAGGGTGACGGCCTCGTACTCGTTGGGGACCAACAGGTCGGTCGCGGCGAGGAGTTCGGGCGGCAGTGGTTGGGCGGGGGCCGGAGTGAGGATCGTGCGGACGCCGTGCCGGCGGGCCGCCTGCGCGCCGGCGACGACCGCGGCCAGCGGGATCTCCAGCTGGAGCAGCAGGGCGTCGACGGAGGCGAGCACGCCCTCGTCGCCGGGTGCGAGGTGGTCGACGGTGCCGTTCGCGCCGGGGATGACGACGATGGAGTTGCCGCCCTCGTCGTCCACCACGATGTGCGCGGTGCCGGACGGGCCCTCGACCGTGCGCAGGAAGTCGGTGTCCACACCGGAGTGTTCGAGGGTGTCGCGCAGGCGCACCCCGAAGGCGTCGTTGCCGACCGCGCCGATCATCGAGACCGTGGCTCCGGCGCGGGCCGCGGCGATCGCCTGGTTGGCGCCCTTGCCGCCGGGGATCGTACGGAACTCCCGTCCCGTCACGGTCTCGCCGCGCTGCGGAGCCTTGGCGACGTAGGTGACGAGGTCCATGTTGGTGCTGCCGAGGACGGCGATGTGGGTCATGGTCGGGTCGCCTCCAGGTGCGTGAGGTGGGCGAGGGTGTCGAAGCCGGTGCCGTCGAAGTCGGCGACGGTGGTGGCGAGCCGGTTCTTCAGCGGGGCCCGCCAGCGCTCGGGGAGCGCGCTCGGGGCGCCGGCGAGGAGACCGGCGACGCTGCCGGCGGTCGCTCCGTTGGAGTCGGTGTCCCAGCCGCCGGACACGGCACGGCAGACGGAGCCGGTGAAGTCGCCGTCCGCGTGGGTGAGGGCGGCGACGACCAGGGCGGTGTTGGGGATGGCGTGGACCCAGTGGTGGGTCGCGGAGTAGGCGGCGTGGAGTTCGTCCACGACGTCGTCGAAGTCCCTGTGTTTCCTGGCCGTTCGCAGGGCGTGGTCGATCGCGTGCGCCAGGCGGGAGCGGGGTGGGACCACTGTGCGGCCGGTGTGCAGGCAGGCGTGGATGTCGTGGGTGCCGGTGGCCGCTGCCGCGAGGGTGGCGGCCGTGAACATCGCCGCGTAGACGCCGTTGGCGGTGTGGGTGAGGCGAGCGTCGCGGTGGGCCTGTTCGGCGGCGGCCGCGGGGTCGCCCGGGTTGGTCCAGCCGTGCACGTCGGCGCGGATCAGGGCGCCGATCCATTCGCGGAACGGGTTGCGGTGGCGGGCGGTGTGCGGGGGTTCGGTGCCGGTGAGGAGGTTGCGGAAGGCGATGCGTTCGGCGGTGAAGGTGCGCCCGGGTGGGAGTTCGTCGAGCCAGAGCCGTGCCACGTCGGTGGTGGTGAAGGTCCTTCCGTGGCGTTGGAGCAGGAGGAGGTTGAGGAGGGGGTAGTTGAGGTCGTCGTCCTCGGGCATGCCGTCGATGTTCTCGGCGAGGGAGGTCGCGGCGGAGCGGCGGTTCCAGGGGTACTGGGCGAGCAGGTCTTCGGGGACGCCCTTCGCGGTGAACCAGGTGGACAGGGGCCAGTTGCCGGCGGACCGGGCGAGGGCGCGGATGCCGTCCAGGGGCAGCTTCTCGACGGGTTTGCCGAGGAGACAGCCGATGGCCCGGCCCAGCCAGGATGCTTCGAGGGCGAGGGGGGTGAGGGTGGGGGTGGGGCCTCCGGAAGGCTCGGGCCAGTCCGGGCACAGTGCCTTGAGGCGGGCCAGGTCCGTCGGCTCGTCGTCGGTCAACTTGCTGGGGAGGTCGGCGAGTTCGTCCAGCAGGTCTTCCGCCAGCAGCCGAAGGTATCGCGATGCCGGTTGCGGTGAGGCTCCCGCGCGCTCCGGAGGCTCCAGGCCTCCCGCCGCCCGCCACCGTGCCTCGATCCTCGACGGTTCCCGGCCGTCCAGGCGGGCCTGGCGGAGTTCGTGGCCCAGGAGGTCCTCCGGCTGGACCCAGGTCAGGCGGAGCATGCCGTGCCTCCGAGCGCCGCGAAGGCCTGCTCGTGTGCACGCCGGCGGCGCACGTCCCGCGCGAAGACCTCGCGGGTGACCGCGGCCAGGGTGCGGGCCGGCTCCCACAGGTCCAGGCGGCTCGCCTCCGCCACCGTCTTCGCCCAGTCCTCCGGGACCGGGGAGCCCAGAGCGCCCGCGAGCGCGCCGGCCATCGTGGCGGTCGAGTCGCAGTCGCGGCCGTAGTTGACCGCGCCCAGGACCGCCTGCCGGTAGTCGCCGCCGGAGACCAGCAACATGCCGAGGGCGACGGGGAGTTCCTCGATGGAATGCAGCCGGGAGGGCCGACGGGCGCCGAGCGAGGGGGCGCGGTAGTCGGGGCCGACCGTGTCGTACGGGGCCACCGCCTCCCGGAGGGGGACCAGGGCCGACTCGAAGTCGCCGTGGTCGCGGGCCACTTCGCAGACCTTCTCGATCGCCGTGCGCGTGCCGTCCTTCGCCAGGGACAGACAGGCGGTCACCACCGAGTCCGGGGTCGCGCCCGGTGCGGTGGCGGCGGCGACCGCCGCGGCGAAGACTCCGGCGGCCTCACGGCCGTACGACGACTGGTGCGCTCCGGCGATGTCCAGCGCCTCGGCGTACGCCCCGGCCGGGTCGGCCGCGTTGACCAGGCCGACGGGGGCCATGTACATCGCCGCACCGCAGTTGACGATGTTGCCGACGCCCGCTTCCCGGGGGTCCACGTGGCCGTAGGCCAGCCGCGCCACCAGCCACTTCTCGGCGAGGAAGACGCGGTGGAGCGGCAGCGCCTCGGCCTCCAGTTCCGGGATCCAGCGCGGGTTCGTCATCAGGTCCGGGACCAGGTGGTCGGAGACGGCGTACGCGTCGAGGTGGTCGCGGACGCGGGCGTAGACCCTGACCAGCGCGTGGGTCATCAACGTGTCGTCGGTGACGTGGCCGTCGCCCTTGTGGTACGGGGCGATGGGGCGGGCCGTGCGCCAGGCGTCGCCGTGCCAGGGACCGACGATGCCGTGGACCCGGCCGCCGTGGCGGTCGGTGATCTGGTCGGGGGAGTAGCCCTCGACGGGGCCGCCGAGCGCGTCGCCGACGGCGGCTCCGACCAGGGCTCCGGTGATCCGCTCGTCCAGACCGGGCCCGCGGTTTTCTTCTCCTATGGGCGTCATGCCCCGAATCATCCTCCTGGTCGGGCCCGTTGTGCGGCTTCCAGGAGTCCGGCGAGTTCCACCAGGTCGGTGCCGGTGAGGCGGGGCAGGGCGCAGCCGGACAGGGTACGGCAGGCGTCGCGCCAGCTGGCCGGGACGGCCGCGCCGCCGCCGAGGGCGCCGGTGAGCGCGCCCGCGAGGGCGGGGGCGGAGTCGGCGACCCGGGACAGGCAGGCGGCGGCGGGGACGGCCTCGGCGAGACGCCCCCGGGCGGCCGTGGCGAGGGCCAGGGCCACGGGGACGGTCTCTGCGGCGGCGATGCCGTAGCTGTAGACGTGGTCGACGATCTGGTGTTCGAGGAGGGGGATGAGGGCGAACGCCGACGCGCCGTCCTCGGCCAGGGCGAGGGCGTGGCGGGTGTTGCGGCCGATCTCCGTCGCCGCGGGGAGTTCGGCGAGCGCGGCCGTCACACAGGCGTCCGGGTCCGCTCCGGTGAGGGCGAGCGCGAGGGCCGCCGCCATCGCGCGGGCGCCGTGCACGCCGTCGCCGTCCTGGGTGTAGCGGGCGTCGAACTCAGCGAGGTCGGCGGCGCGTTGGGGGTCGCCGGGGTGGGCCACGGCGAGGACGCAGGCGCGGACGCAGGCGGCGTCGTCGAAGTAGTGCGGGTTGTCGTGGCCGGTGGCGGGCGGGCGCAGGCCGGCGGCGAGGTTGCCGAGGCCGGCGCGGACGGAGATACGGGCGCGCAGGGGCAGGACGGCGGACTCGATCTCGGGGGCGCGGTCCGCCGCCGCGGCGACCTCGGCGGCGACGGCGGTCCAGGTGAGGTCGATGGCGGCGCGCATACGGCGTTCCCGGCTGAGGTCGCCGAGCACGTCGTCGTCACCGGCCCGCAGGACCGCCTCCGCGGCGAACACCGCCCACTCGGCGTCGTCGGAGGGGCCGAGGCGGAGGGGTTCCGGTGGCTGGTTGAGCGCGATCGGCACGGGCAGGGTGGTGGTGGCGTTCTGCTCGGCGAAGGTGTCCAGTTCGCGGGTCAGGCGACGGGTCCACTCGGGCATCCTGGCGGCTCGGTGCCGGGCGGCGGGCCAGCCGGCGGCATCGCCTGCGGCCAGGCCCAGCAGGAGCCCTTCGATGCGGCGCGTCACGGCTGGCCCTCGCTGTCCGCACCGACCAGGGGGCTCCGCGCCCTGGACCCCCGGACCTTTGCCCACCCTCCGCCACGCTCGGCTGCGCTCGCGCGGGGGGACCCCCATCCCGACTCGGTCGGCTGAGAAGTGGCCGGCAGGGGTGTGGGGGGCTCGGCCGGCTGAGAAATGGCCGGCTCGAGCTCCCGAACGCCCTCCGGCGAGAAGTCCGGCCGTACCACCCCCGCCCCCCACTTCCCGCCCTCCTCCGGTACCAGCAGCTCCGCCACGTCCAGGACGTGATGGCCGGCCATGGAGGGCAGACAGCGGCCCCGGACCGGTCCGATGGCCGATGCCCACTCCGGGGGGATCGCCGAGACGCCCTGGGTGGCGCCTGACAGGGCACCCGCCACCGCCGCCGTGGTGTCCGCGTCGCGGCCCATGTTGACCGCGGTGAGGACCGCCTCCCGGAAGTCGCCGTCCGCCGCCGCGTACGCGCCGAAGGCGAGGGCGACGGCCTCGGGGGCCAGGTCGGTCCAGGGGTAGCCGCCGATGACCACCGCGGAGCGGACCGCGCGTTCGCCGCGGTGGGCCACGGTCACCGCACGCCGCAGCGAGCGGGCCGTCCAGGAGTCCTCGGGGACG
Organism: Streptomyces sp. NPDC001450; assembly: GCF_053597295.1. Lineage (NCBI taxonomy): Bacteria > Bacillati > Actinomycetota > Actinomycetes > Kitasatosporales > Streptomycetaceae > Streptomyces > Streptomyces sp. NPDC001450. Next base: position 94,159 of record NZ_JBSFHY010000011.1, on the reverse strand, counting down.
ACGGCGAGCGCCGAGGCGATCACCACCGCGGGCGAGGCGCCCGCCATCGCCGCCGCCACTCCCGCCGCGACCGCCTGGCCGCCGTAGATGCCCTCGCCCTCGTGGCTGACCAGGCCGTCGATCGCCACCAGACGGGCCGCTTCGGCGGGGCGGCCCGCCGCGAAGACGCCGAAGGGTGCCGCCCGCATCGCCAGGCCGTCGCTCCAGGCGTGCCGGTGCTGGGCGGAGATGGGTGCCGCGAGGCCGCGGCGGAGGTTCTCCAGCGTGCCCCGCTCGCTGAAGCCCGCGCCGCGGAAGGGGCCCTCGGCCCGGTCGGCGATCCACTCGTGCCAGGCGGCCTCGACATGGGCGGGGGTGAGTGCCGAGCCGTGCCGGGCCAGCAGCAGGCCCGAGAAGATCGCGTACTCGGTGTCGTCCGTGCCGCACGGCTCCTCGGCGACGTATCCCGTGATGCGGCCCCAGCGGGCGCGGATCTCGGAGGGCTTCAGGTTCTCGGCGGGCGCCCCCAGCGCGTCTCCGACGGCCAGGCCGAGCAGTGCGCCGCGGGCCCGCTCGTGGAGTCCGGTGGCGTCCCCGGGCGCCGGGGCCGGGGGAGTGCAGGCGATCGATGCCATGGGCGGCCTCTCCTTCACGGGACCACGACGGGGCCACAGCGGGGCCGCGTCGGGACCTCAGGGGGTCACGGGGACCTTTGCGGATGTCTCCCACGGGAGGGGTGCGGATGAGCCTCGGCGGGCGCCGTGTCACCCAGTCGGCATCTGAGCAATAGTCAGCACGGATGAGCGATCGACGGTAAAACCGCAGGTTAGCCCAGCCTTTCCTTGCTGGCGGCGATGAAATTATCGGCGTACGTTCCGTATTGTCGAAAAGTAGAACGCATCCAAAGTTAGCTTTGGCTAATCTTCCTGGGGGGCCCGCATGGCCATCATCGAAACCGAGGCGGCGCTGCACGAGGCGCACCGCGACAACCACACGCACCGGGACGTGAACGGCGGTTGGCTGCGTCCCGCCGTCTTCGGTGCCATGGACGGCCTGGTCTCCAACCTCGCTCTGCTGACCGGTGTGGCCGGCGGTTCCGTCGGTCACCAGACGATCGTCATCACCGGGCTCGCGGGCCTCGCCGCCGGCGCCTTCTCCATGGCGGCCGGCGAGTACACCTCCGTCGCCTCGCAGCGCGAACTCGTCGAGGCCGAACTCGACGTCGAGCGGCGTGAGCTGCGCAAGCACCCGCAGGACGAGGAGGACGAGCTGGCGGCGCTCTACGTGGCCCGCGGGGTCGAGCCCGAACTGGCCCGTGAGGTCGCCCGGCAGCTGTCCGAGGATCCCGAGCAGGCCCTGGAGATCCACGCGCGCGAGGAGCTGGGCATCGACCCCGGTGACCTGCCGTCGCCGCTGGTCGCGGCCGTGTCGTCCTTCGGGTCGTTCGCGCTCGGCGCCCTGCTGCCCGTCCTGCCGTACCTGCTGGGTGCCACCGCCCTCTGGCCGGCCCTCCTCCTCGCGCTCGCCGGGCTCTTCGGCTGCGGCGCCGTGGTGGCCAGGGTGACCGCGCGGACCTGGTGGTACAGCGGCCTCAGGCAGCTCGCGCTGGGCGGCGCGGCGGCCGGTGTGACGTACGCCCTGGGCAGCCTGTTCGGAACGGCCGTAGGATAGTGCGACCGCTACCTATGCGATGGGCCGCATAAGTAGCCGTTACTTGCTGGTTTCGAATGCTTAACCACCGGGCATGAGCCGTAAGCGCTGTGGGCAATGACGCCTGCGGTGCACTTGCGGGAGGGGCGACGACGCTCCCCCCGCCTCCTTCGGGCCGTCGGACGCCGATCTGATCGATCTTGTCCCGCTCGGTCCCCCACATACTTCCCGCCGCTCGTGTGCGGCGCTGCCGTGACCCCGCGGCACCTGCCGTAAACCCGGGCGGCGTCCGCATGTTGGAACGGAGTATCCGGTTCCCGAGAACCGCTCCATCATGTAACCTGCACGAAATTTCGCCACATCCGCAGAGGGCCAACGTCGTCCCTCGGCACCTGCCACATGCCACATGACGACGACGGGAGAGCCGATGCGTACGCCGCGCCAGCCGTCCCAGCATTCCGCGAATGGCCAGAACTGGTCCTTCATGGATGCTCGCCCTGCTGCGCAGGGTATGTACGACCCCCGCAACGAGCACGACGCCTGTGGCGTCGGATTCGTGGCGACCCTCACCGGAGAGGCGAGCCACGCGCTGGTCGAGCAGGCGCTCACCGTTCTGCGCAATCTCGAGCACCGCGGCGCCACCGGCTCCGAGCCCGACTCCGGCGACGGCGCCGGCATCCTCTCCCAGGTGCCCGACGCCTTCTTCCGTGACGTGGCCGGATTCGACCTTCCCGTGGCGGGCTCGTATGCCGTAGGCATCGCCTTCCTGCCGGGCGAAGGGACCGAGGACGCCGTCTCGCGGATCGAGACGATCGCAGCCGACGAGGGCCTGACCGTCCTCGGCTGGCGCGAGGTCCCCGTCGCACCGGAACTGCTGGGCGCCACCGCCCGGTCCACCATGCCGGTCTTCCGGCAGGTCTTCGTCGCCGACGGCACCAGCGAGGGCATCGCGCTGGACCGCAAGGCCTTCGTGCTGCGCAAGCGCGCCGAGCGGGAGGTCGGTGTCTACTTCCCGTCCCTCTCCGCCCGCACGATCGTCTACAAGGGCATGCTGACCACCGGCCAGCTGGAGCCCTTCTTCCCGGACCTGTCCGACCGCCGCTTCGCCTCGGCCGTCGCGCTCGTCCACTCGCGCTTCTCCACGAACACCTTCCCGTCGTGGCCGCTCGCGCACCCCTACCGCTTCGTCGCCCACAACGGTGAGATCAACACCGTCAAGGGCAACCGCAACTGGATGCGCGCCCGCGAGTCCCAGCTGGTCTCGGACCTCTTCGGGGACAAGGGCCTGGAGCGGATCTTCCCGGTGTGCACGCCGGACGCCTCCGACTCGGCCTCCTTCGACGAGGTGCTCGAGCTGCTCCACCTCGGCGGCCGCTCGCTCCCGCACTCCGTGCTGATGATGATCCCGGAGGCGTGGGAGAACCACGACTCCATGGAGCCGGCCCGGCGCGCCTTCTACGGCTTCCACTCCACGATGATGGAGCCCTGGGACGGCCCCGCCTGCGTCACCTTCACCGACGGCACCCAGGTCGGCGCCGTGCTCGACCGCAACGGTCTGCGCCCCGGCCGCTACTGGGTCACCGACGACGGCCTCGTCGTCCTCGGCTCCGAGGTCGGCGTACTCGACATCGACCCGGCCAAGGTCGTCCGCAAGGGCCGCCTGCAGCCCGGCAAGATGTTCCTCGTCGACACCGTCGAGCACCGCATCATCGAGGACGACGAGATCAAGGCGTCCCTCGCCGCCGAGCAGCCGTACGCCGAGTGGCTGGAGGCCGGTGAGATCGAGCTGGGCGACCTGCCCGAGCGCGAGCACATCGTCCACACCCACGCCTCGGTCACCCGCCGCCAGCAGACCTTCGGCTACACCGAGGAGGAGCTGCGCGTCATCCTCGCGCCGATGGCCAAGGCCGGCGCCGAGCCGATCGGCTCGATGGGCACCGACTCGCCGATCGCCGCTCTCTCCGAGCGCCCGCGGCTGCTCTTCGACTACTTCACCCAGCTGTTCGCGCAGGTCACCAACCCGCCGTTGGACGCGATCCGCGAGGAGCTGGTCACCTCCCTGCGCAGCTCGCTGGGCCCGCAGGGCAACCTGCTCGACCCGACCGCGGCCTCCTGCCGCTCCGTCGTGCTGCCCTTCCCGGTCATCGACAACGACGAGCTGGCCAAGCTCATCCACATCAACGCCGACGGCGACATGCCCGGCTTCAAGGCCGCGACCCTCTCCGGCCTGTACCGGGTCTCCGGCGGCGGTGACGCCCTTGCCGCGCGCATCGAGGAGATCTGCGCCGAGGCCGACGCGGCCATCGAGAACGGCGCCCGGCTGATCGTCCTCTCGGACCGGCACTCGGACGCCGAGCACGCGCCGATCCCGTCGCTGCTGCTCACCGCGGCCGTCCACCACCACCTCATCCGCACCAAGCAGCGCACCCACGTGGGCCTGCTGGTCGAGGCCGGCGACGTCCGCGAGGTCCACCACGTCGCGCTGCTGATCGGCTTCGGCGCCGCGGCCGTGAACCCGTACCTGGCGATGGAGTCCGTCGAGGACCTCGTCCGCGCGGGCACCTTCCTGTCGGACATAGAGCCCGAGAAGGCCATCCGCAACCTGATCTACGCCCTCGGCAAGGGCGTCCTGAAGGTCATGTCCAAGATGGGCATCTCGACCGTCGCCTCCTACCGCGGCGCCCAGGTCTTCGAGGCCGTCGGCCTGGAGGACACCTTCGTCGAGAAGTACTTCAACGGCACCGCCAGCAAGATCGGCGGCGTGGGCATCGACGTCATCGCCAAGGAGGTCGCCGCCCGCCACGCCAAGGCCTACCCGGCCTCCGGCATCGCCCCGGCGCACCGCGCGCTGGAGATCGGCGGCGAGTACCAGTGGCGCCGCGAGGGCGAGCCGCACTTGTTCGACCCGGAGACGGTCTTCCGCCTGCAGCACTCCACGCGCTCCGGCCGCTACGACATCTTCAAGAAGTACACCGAGCGGGTGAACGAGCAGTCCGAGCGCCTGATGACGCTGCGCGGCCTGTTCGGCTTCAAGTCCGGCCGCCAGCCGATCTCCATCGACGAGGTCGAGCCGGCGAGCGAGATCGTCAAGCGCTTCTCGACCGGCGCCATGTCGTACGGCTCCATCTCCAAGGAGGCGCACGAGACCCTCGCCATCGCCATGAACCAGCTGGGCGGCAAGTCCAACACCGGTGAGGGCGGCGAGGACCCGGAGCGCCTGTACGACCCGGCACGCCGGTCCAGCATCAAGCAGGTCGCCTCCGGCCGCTTCGGTGTCACCTCCGAGTACCTGGTCAACGCGGACGACATCCAGATCAAGATGGCCCAGGGCGCCAAGCCCGGCGAGGGCGGCCAGCTGCCCGGCCACAAGGTCTACCCGTGGGTCGCCAAGACGCGTCACTCGACGCCGGGCGTGGGCCTCATCTCCCCGCCGCCGCACCACGACATCTACTCCATCGAGGACCTGGCCCAGCTGATCCACGACCTCAAGAACGCCAACCCGGCCGCACGTATCCACGTGAAGCTGGTGTCGGAGGTCGGCGTCGGCACGGTCGCGGCCGGTGTGTCCAAGGCGCACGCGGACGTGGTCCTGATCTCGGGTCACGACGGCGGTACGGGTGCCTCCCCGCTGACCTCGCTCAAGCACGCGGGCGGTCCCTGGGAGCTGGGCCTGGCCGAGACGCAGCAGACGCTGCTGCTCAACGGCCTGCGCGACCGGATCGTGGTCCAGACGGACGGCCAGCTGAAGACCGGCCGTGACGTGGTCATCGCCGCGCTGCTCGGCGCCGAGGAGTTCGGTTTCGCGACCGCTCCGCTCGTCGTCTCCGGCTGCGTGATGATGCGCGTCTGCCACCTGGACACCTGCCCGGTCGGCATCGCCACCCAGAACCCGGTCCTGCGCGACCGCTTCAACGGCAAGGCCGAGTACGTGGTGAACTTCTTCCAGTTCATCGCCGAGGAGGTCCGCGAGATCCTCGCCGAGCTGGGCTTCCGCTCCATCGAGGAGGCCGTCGGCCACGCCGAGGCGCTCGACGTCGCCCGTGCCGTCGACCACTGGAAGGCGCAGGGCCTGGACCTGGAGCCGCTGTTCCACGTCCCGTCGCTGCCCGAGGGCGCGGTGCGTCACCAGATCGTCGAGCAGGACCACGGCCTGGAGAAGGCCCTGGACAACGAGCTGATCAAGCTGGCCGCGGACGCGCTCGCCGCCTCGGACGCCACCGAGGCACAGCCGGTGCGCGCCCAGGTCGCCATCCGCAACATCAACCGCACGGTCGGCACCATGCTCGGCCACGAGGTGACGAAGAAGTTCGGTGGCGCGGGCCTGCCCGACGACACCATCGACATCACCTTCACCGGCTCCGCCGGCCAGTCCTTCGGCGCGTTCCTGCCGCGCGGCATCACGCTGCGCCTGGAGGGCGACGCCAACGACTACGTCGGCAAGGGCCTCTCCGGCGGCCGCGTCGTCGTCCGCCCGGACCGCGCTGCCGACCACCTCGCCGAGTACTCGACCATCGCGGGCAACACCATCGCCTACGGCGCCACCGGCGGCGAGCTGTTCCTGCGCGGCCGTACCGGTGAGCGGTTCTGCGTCCGCAACTCCGGCGCGCTGGTCGTCTCCGAGGGCGTGGGCGACCACGGCTGCGAGTACATGACCGGCGGTCGCGCGGTGGTCCTCGGCCCGACCGGCCGCAACTTCGCGGCGGGCATGTCCGGCGGCATCGCGTACGTCATCGACCTCGACCGCGACAACGTCAACGTCGGCAACGCCGACGCCGTCGAGGCGCTGGACGACACGGACAAGCAGTGGCTGCACGACGTGGTGCGCCGCCACGCCGAGGAGAGCGGCTCGACGGTCGCCGAGAAGCTGCTGGCCGACTGGGACACGGCCGTGGCGCGGTTCAGCAAGATCATCCCCAGCACGTACAAGGCAGTGCTCGCCGCCAAGGACGCCGCCGAGCGAGCCGGTCTCTCCGAGACCGAGATCACCGAGAAGATGATGGAGGCGGCGATCAATGGCTGACCCGAAGGGCTTCCTGAACCACGGCCGTGAGGTCGCCAAGACCCGCCCCGTCACCGAGCGCGTCAAGGACTGGAACGAGGTCTACGTCCCCGGCTCCCTGCTGCCGATCATCAGCAAGCAGGCCAGCCGGTGCATGGACTGCGGCATCCCGTTCTGCCACAACGGCTGTCCGCTGGGGAACCTGATCCCCGAGTGGAACGACTACGCCTACCGCGAGGACTGGGCGGCCGCCTCGGAGCGCCTGCACGCGACCAACAACTTCCCGGAGTTCACCGGTCGCCTCTGCCCGGCCCCCTGCGAGTCGGCGTGCGTGCTCGGCATCAACCAGGCGCCGGTCACCATCAAGAACGTCGAGGTCTCGATCATCGACAAGGCGTGGGAGACCGGGGACGTCGCCCCGCAGGCGCCCGAGCGCCTGTCCGGCAAGACGGTCGCGGTCATCGGCTCGGGCCCGGCGGGCCTCGCCGCCGCCCAGCAGCTGACCCGGGCCGGGCACACCGTCGCCGTCTACGAGCGCGCGGACCGCGTCGGAGGCCTCCTCCGGTACGGCATCCCCGAGTTCAAGATGGAGAAGCGGCACATCAACCGCCGTATCGAGCAGATGCGCGCGGAAGGCACCCGCTTCCGCACCGGCATCGAGATCGGCCGCGACCTCAAGGCGACCGACCTGAAGAAGCGGTACGACGCGATCGTGATCGCCGCCGGCGCCACGACCGCCCGTGACCTGCCGGTGCCGGGCCGCGAGCTCAAGGGCATCCACCAGGCGATGGAGTTCCTGCCGCTGGCCAACAAGGTGCAGGAGGGCGACTACGTCACCGCGCCGATCTCGGCCGAGGGCAAGCACGTCGTCGTCATCGGCGGTGGCGACACCGGCGCCGACTGCGTGGGCACCGCCCACCGCCAGGGCGCGGCCTCCGTCACTCAGCTGGAGATCATGCCCCGCCCGAACGACGAGCGGCACCCGACCAACCAGCCCTGGCCGACCTTCCCGATGCTCTACAAGGTCACCTCGGCGCACGAGGAGGGCGGCGAGCGGGTCTACTCCGTCTCGACGACCCACTTCGAGGGCGACGAGGACGGCAACGTGCAGTGGCTGCACCTGACCGAGGTCGAGTTCGTCGACGGCAGGCTGACCCCGAAGCCGGGCACCGAGCGCAAGATCCCGGCCCAGCTGGTCACCCTCGCCATGGGTTTCACCGGCACCGACCGGGAGAACGGCCTGGTGGAGCAGTTCGGTCTGGACCTCGACGAGCGCGGTAACATCGCTCGCGACGCCGACTTCCAGACCAACGTGCCGGGTGTGTTCGTCGCCGGTGACGCCGGCCGCGGCCAGTCCCTCATCGTGTGGGCGATCGCGGAGGGCCGCTCGGCCGCCCGCGGTGTCGACCGGCACCTGACCGGAGTCAGCGACCTGCCGGCCCCGATCCGCCCGACGGACCGCTCCCTGATGGTCTGACGGTTCAGCACAAGAACGTCCCGTACAAAGGCGTACGGAACACTGGTGGCGCCTGCCCCACAGTCCCCGACCGGACGTGGGCAGGCGTCGCCGCCTTTTCAGCGTGAACTCGCCTTCATCCCCTGGAACTTCACGGTCGCGTCCTCGGTGTAGGCACCCATCCTGCCCTTGGTGTACGGCCGTTCGGTGTCGACGAAGGTCACCAGGTGCTTTCCGCCCACCTCGACGGTGAGGTCCCCGCCGTTCTGCTCCACCCGGACCGTGTACCAGGCGCCCACCGGGTACACCGTCCTCCCGGTCGCCAGGAAGCGCTGGCCACCCGGATAGGCCGGATCCCGCTTCCCCAGCTCCCAGCCGTTCGGCTTGAGGGTGATGTAGTAGAAGTGCTCCGGATCGGTGTACGCCCAGACCAGCCACGGGACTTCCCACGGGTTCGGGTCGGGATCGCGCAGCTGCCGCACCGTCCGCATCCGCGCCTCGTACCGCACGTCCGTGTACGAGGCGGTGCTCACCACGAGGCCCGCGTGTGTGGTGCCGGGGTCCTCCGCGGCTCTGGGGGAGAGCGACAGGGAGTCGTCGTCGCCCAGGTTGGTGCCGTGACCGTTGAACACCGAGAGCCAGCGGCCGTGGATCGTGCCGTCGATCCAGGGTTTGGGCGGCGGTGCGGCGTTGCCCCGGCACTGGGTCAGGGCGACCGCCAGGAGCGCGGTCAGTGTGAGCGCCAGTGCCAGGGTGGTGAGCAGACGACCCCTGCGCCCCTGCGGGATCGGCGGGATCCGGCGGCGGGGGCGCAGGAGTGATGACGTCATGCCGCAGAGTATGGCCCGGACGCGGTGAGGCCGACCGGAACTTCGGCGGCGAAGTCCTCGGCCAGTTGGGCGAGTACGCGCCCGGCCGCCTGTCCGTCCCCGAACGGGTTGCCCGCGGTCGCCATCCGCCGGTACTCCACCGGATCGTCCAGCAGCCGCTCGGCCCAGGTCACGATGGCGTCCGGGTCCGTGCCGATCAGCCGGGCCGCGCCGGCCTCGACCGCCTCCGGGCGCTCGGTGGTCGTGCGCAGCACCAGCGCGGGCTTGCTCAGGCTCGGAGCCTCCTCCTGGATGCCGCCGGAGTCGGTGAGCACCAGGTCGCACTCGGCCAGCGTGGCCGCGAAGTCCAGGTAGTCGAGCGGTTCGACGAGCGAGATGCCGGCGTGGCCGTCGAGTTCGGGCAGCAGCGCGTCCCGTACGGCGGGGCTCTTGTGCAGCGGCAGCACGATCTCCACGTCCCCGCGTCCGGCGAGCCGGGTGAGCGCACGGCCCATGCCGCGCATCCGCTCGCCCTGGTTCTCCCGGCGGTGCAGGGTCACCAGGACCCGCCGGGCGCCGGTGCGGAACGCGGAGGTGCCGGTGCCCTCGGCCAGCACCCACAGCAGGTTGTCGATGACGGTGTTGCCGGTGGTGAACACCTGCTCCGCCGGGACACCCTCGTCGGTCAGATGCCGTGCCGCGCGCGGGGTCGGGGCGAAGTGCCAGCGGGCCATGCGTCCGATGAGGCTGCGGTTGAGCTCCTCCGGGAACGGGTTGTCGATGACTCCGGTGCGCAGCCCCGCCTCGACGTGGGCGACCGGGATCTTCTCGTAGAAGGCGGCCAGGGCGCCGGCCAGCGCGGTCGTGGTGTCCCCCTGCACCACGACCAGGTCCGGCCGTCGCTCCCGCATGGCCTCGCCGAGTTCGCCGACCAGGCGGGCGGTCAGTTCGGACAACTGCTGCCGGCTGCGCATCACGTCGAGCGCGATCCGTACGTCGACGCAGAGCAGGCCGAGCATCTGGTGGAGCATCTCGCGGTGCTGGCCGGTGGTGACGACGACCGGCTCGAACTGCTCGCTGTCGGCCATGGCCCGTGCCACCGGCGCCAGCTTGATCGCTTCCGGCCGGGTGCCCAGCACGAGCATGGCGCGTACGGGCAGGGTCGACGGAGGTGTGGACATGGAAGGCCCCCCTAGGGCATGCGTGGTCGTCGCAGGACCACGCAAGGGTGTGAGCGGTGCGGAGATGAGAGACGCGATGAGAGAAGAGATGAGAGAGGCGCGGCGGGAGAGCCGCGAGAGAGGGACGGCCGCCCTCAGGTGCGCGCGGTCTTCAGCCAGGTCTGCTTGCCGGTGAGCATCCGCCAGAACCCCCACCAGCCGGCGAAGAACCAGATGTAGCCGTAGAAGACGAAGACATGGGCGAGGAGCACACAGCGCACCAGCCCGAGCTCCCGCTCACGCTTGAAGTAGACGAAACCGTACGTGTAGGCGGCCGTGAACGAGAGCACATACGGTCCGAGCAGCCACATCGGCGACACGAGCGCGTGTCCCACCTGGACGGAGGCCATGACGGTGGCACCCAGGGCGACCAGGAAGGAGATCGGCAGCAGCGAGGTGAGCAGGATCAGGACCGGGCTCGACAGGTGGTAGAGCATGTCCAACGCCGGCCGGGTCGGCACGTCCCTGAGGATGAGCGGGACGAGACCGGCGGACTGCAGATGACCCTGGAACCAGCGGGACCGCTGCCGGACCAGGCGCCGCAGGCTGAGCACGGCCTGCTGGGACACCGCGGCGGTTGTGCAGTGCATGTTGGTCCAGCCCTTGGCGATCAGCCGCACCCCGAGGTCGAGGTCCTCGGTGAGGCTGTCGCTCCACGGGCCGGCACCATCCAGCGTGTCGAGCGCCGACAGCCGCATGAACTGCCCGTTGCCGCCCATGCCCACGCTGCCGATGAAGCGCCGCGCGCTCTGGAACACGTCGCCGTACACGACGAACTCCATGTCCTGCATGCGGGCGAGCAGCCCCTGGTCCCGGTTGTACATCCGGACGCAGACCTGAACCGCGCCCGTGCGCGGGTCGTCGAAGTACGGGTCGACGGACTGCACGACGTGCGGATCGAGCCGCCCGTCCGCGTCGACCACGCACAACACGACGTCCGCCGGGTCGTGCCCGGCGAGCAGGCCGGACTCCCTGAGGTGCCGCACCCCGTCGTTGAGGGCGGCGCCCTTGCCCCGGCGTGCGTTCGGTGGAGTGCGCCGGTGCAGCCGGACCAGGTTCGGCTCGGCGGCAAGTGCGATTTCACTCGTGCGATCGTCGGAGCCGTCGTCTATGACCAGGGCCATGAAATTCCTGGCGGGCAACGAAGTGATGCGCGCAAGGCTTTCCGTGAGAACTTTCTCCTCGTTCAGACACGCCAGCAGGAATACGTAGAAACGTTCTCTCCGGTCTGTTCTGGAACGCCGAATTCTGCGTCGAGAGAGCAGGAAAAGACTGGTGTTGTAGCAGCCGGCCATCACGATCAGAGTGATGCTCGACCAAAGGAGCAGCTCAATGATCACGGCTGCCCCCGGCATGGGCCCGCATCCCCTGGCCCCGGCGTCGCAGGTGTATCCGGGCCAGCAGTATCAGGCACGCCGTCAGGCAGTAGATCAGGAATCCAGCCCCGGCTATCGCTTGTAGTGCTTTGGCCAAAGGTAGTCCGGGTATTGCTTCCGGTGCGGCCATCGCTCCTGCCAAGGGCAGCAGTGCGCCCAGGGCGGGTCGTCCGTACATGGTCCCCCCATATTCGGTGCGCGTCCCCAACGCGCGAGGCGAACTTAGCAGACCTTCCGGGACCGAGAAGGACATTTGACAGCCCTCGCAGTGGCCAGAAGAATCTGTGCCTTCCTGACGCCAAATGCTTTGTCAATCATTTGGCAAAGTGGGGGGAAGATCGTGAGACGAGTGATCCCGCCTCGGAAGCGGGCACGCAGCCGCATTTCCATCGTCCTACTACTCGTCGCCGCTCTGCTGAGCGGCACGTTCATGGCCACCAACGCCCAGGCCGCCGGGGGGCAGCACCGCAGGGGCGAGGCCGCCGGCACCAGGTCCGGACTGAACCGGGTCGACCTCAGGGGCTGGGCGAGGGCCCAGCTCAAGGCCGACCAGACGCGGCGCACCCGGCCGCACCCGAAGACCACCCCGACCACCCGCGTGGCCGCCGTCCCGGTCCGCACCGCGGCCACGGCGACCACCGCGACCAGGCAGAAGGCCCTGCTCGCCCCTGCCGACGCGGCCGCGGACGCCACTGCGACCACACTCGTCCTCTACGACACGGCGGGCCCCTACGGGCAGCTGGGCGAGCTGTACGCGATGGCCACGGCCAACCTCGCCGGCCACTTCGGCACGGTGACGGCCAAGCCGGTCCAGCAGTACACCGCCGGAATGATCGACTCTTACTCGGCCGTGATCTACATCGGCTCGACGTACTACGGCGGCACCATCCCGGACGCCGTCCCGGCCGCGTTCTACGCCGACGCGTCGGCGAGCACCAAGCCGGTGATCTGGATGGGCGCCAACATCTGGAACATGGCGGGGGCGGCGGGCGTAGCCCAGTTCACGCAGAAGTACGGCTGGGACCCGACGACGTCGTACTACGAGGACGGCGGTTCGATCGGCAACGTCACGGAGGTGACGTACCGCGGCCAGACACTGACCCGCACCATTCCGGCCGGGCAGGACGGCGGCGTGCTGCGCCCCAACGTCCTGACGGGGCCCGGGTATCCGGCCGTCACCCGGCTCGCGGAGGGACTGGACAGCTCGAACGGGCACACCTTCGGCTGGGCGGTCCGCTCGTCCAACCTCACCTACATCGGTGAGATCCCGTTCGCGTACGTCTCCGAGACCGACCGCGTCATCGCCTTCGAGGACCTGCTCTTCGACGCCCTCGCCCCGGCCACCGCCGAGCGGCACCGGGCGATGGTGCGCCTGGAGGACATCAGCCCCGACTCGGATCCCGCCGAACTGCGGGCGATGGCCGACTACCTGTACTCGCAGAACATCCCGTACGGCATCAACGTGATCCCCGTCTACACGGACCCCAACGGCACCTACAACGCCGGCGTCCCGCAGACGATCACGCTCGCCCAGCGCCCGCAGGTGGTCAGCGCGCTGAAGTACATGCTGGCCAGGGGCGCGGTCCTGATGGACCACGGCTACACCCACCAGTACGGCAACGTCGCCAACCCCTACAACGGCGTCACCGGCGACGACTTCGAGTTCTACCGCGCGCACGTCGACGCCGCGAACAACGTCGTCTACGACGGCCCGGTCGCCGAGGACTCCAGCCTCTGGGCGCAGACCCGCGTCACCAGCGCGCTCGCCCAGTTCGCCCTGGCGGGCCTGCCCAAGCCGACGCTGTGGACGACCCCGCACTACGCGGGCTCCGCGGCCGACTACAAGGTCTTCAGCTCCAACTTCTCGGCACGCCTTGAGCGTTCGCTCTACTTCGCCGGGACGCTGAGCGGGGCCCAGTCCGACCCGAACCGGTTCATCGGCCAGTTCTTCCCGTACGTCGTGAAGGACGTGTACGGCACCAAGGTGCTGCCCGAGAACATCGGCAACTACGAGCCGGAGGCGTACAACAACCACCCGGCGCGCCTGCCCGCCGACCTCATCGCCTCGGCGAAGGCCAACCTGGCCGTACGGGACGGAGTGGCGAGCTTCTTCTACCACCCGTACTACCCGGTGCAGCCGTTGAAGGACACGATCGACGGCATCAGGGCACTCGGCTACACCTTCGTCAGCCCGGCGGCGCTGTGACGGCGCCCGCCCCCAGGAGGAGGACCGTCGCCGTCATGGCGGCGGTCCTCCTCGCCGCCGGCGGATGCGTGTCCACCGGGCAGGGCCAGGGGTCCGGCCACGGCAGCACGCACGCCTCCCGCCCGGAGACCGGGACGACCGCCATGCGCGGCATCACCCTGCCCTCGTGGTACCGCACCGACTACGACAGCCCGGCCGCACCCCGCTATCTGCGCGGTATCAAGGCCACCGGGGCACGCTGGGTCACCTTCACCCCGACCTGGTACCAGAAGCGGGTCACCGACTCCGGCCCGCACGCCACGGAGGAGACCGCAAGCGACGCGAGCCTGCGCAGGATCGTCGAGCGCGCCCACGCGGCCGGCCTCAAGGTGATGATCAAACCGCACGTGGACCTGCCCGGCGACGAGGACCGCGCCGAGATCCGCCCCCGCGACCGGGCCGCCTGGTTCGCCGCCTACCGCCGCTTCATCACCCACTACGCGGACATCGCCGCCGGCACCGGAGCCGAACAGCTCGCGGTCGGCACCGAACTCGCCGGGGTCTCCGGCGACACCGCCGCCTGGACAAAGGTGATCAAGGCGGTCCGCGACCACTACGACGGCCCGCTGACCTACGCTGCCAACTACGACGAGTACGAGCACGTCCACTTCTGGAAGGACCTCGACCTCATCGGCATCGACGCCTACTGGCCCCTCGCCGAGAAGCCCACCACCGATCCCGCCCTGCTGAACCGCGCCTGGGCCCCGATCCGGCAGAAGCTCGCCGCCTACTCGGCGCGCCGGCACCGCCGGATCCTGTTCACCGAGGCCGGGTACGTCAGCCAGCGCGGCTCCACCACCGCCCCGTACTCCTGGACCGTCAGCACCCGCCCGGCCGACGCCGAACAGGCCGCCGCCTACCGGGCACTCCTCGACTCCTTCGAGGGCCGTCCGTGGTGGGCCGGTGTCTGCTGGTGGATGTGGGACGACTGGCCGGACAGCGGAGAGACCCCGGCACGCCTGGCGTACACCCCGCACGGCAAACCCGCGGAGGAGGTGCTGCGCCGGAAGTGGGCCGGCTGACGTCCGTGACGCGCTACGGAATCCGGTACGGCTCCCCGTACACCCGCCACTTCAGCGGAGCGTGCAACTGCCGCCAGTGGAGCGTGGAGTTCTCGGAGCCGGCCACGATCCGCTGTGCCAGCTCCTTCTTGGCGGGCGCGGCCAGGCCCGGCGGGGCGTCGGCGACGGCCTCAGCAGGATTCCCGCTCGCCTCATGCGGCCGCGCCTCCCGTGAGATCCCCGGCCTTGACCCAGGCGAGGACCAGCAGCAGCGCCAGCAGGGCCACGCACGCGCCCGCCTGGATCAGGACGCGGCGGTTGTCCCGGGGCGCGTACGCGTAAGCCAGCGTCACCGCCCCGCCCGCCAGCAGCCCGCCGAGGTGGCCCTGCCAGGAGGTCACCCACGCGGAGATCACCAGCCACAGCAGCAGACCGCCCATGTACTGGTTCACCGCGCGCATGTCGTAGCCGAGGCGACGCCCCATGACGTAGTACGCGGCGCCCAGCCCGAAGATGGCCCCGGAGGCGCCGACCGTGGGGGTCTCGGGGGCGAGCAGCAGCACCAGGACCGAGCCGCCGAGCGCCGACAGCAGGTACAGGGCGAGATAACGGACCCGGCCCAGCTGGGCCTCGACCACCCGGCCGACGTTCCACAGCGCGAGCATGTTCATCAGGATGTGCGCGATGCCGAACGTGCCCTCGGCGGGCGTCAGGTGCAGGAACGCCCCGGTCAGCAGTCGGTACCACTCGCCGTGGGCGACGCCCTCCGGGTAGTAGCCCGCCGGCACGGTGCCCAGCATGTCGAACCGGTCCTCGACCGAGGGACGCGCCAACTCGGCCAGATAGGCGAGCACGTTGAGCCCGATCAGCACGTACGTCACCAGCGGCACCGCGCTGATCCTGCCGCCGAACGCCGTGCGCGCCTGCCGGACCGAGCGAGCGCCCTCCTTCACGCAGTCCACGCACTGATGACCGACGGCGGCCTCCCGCATGCAGGACGGGCAGATGTGGCGGTCGCAGCGCGTGCAGCGGACGTGGGACTCCACCTTGGGGTGGCGAAAGCAGGTGGTGACGGCGGACTCGGCGGTCACGGCCGGCTCCTCTGAGGAAAGTTCGGGACAGGGTGAGCCGGTGGGGACGGCGGCGAACAAAATAGCGAACTGATGTGACGGGAGCGACAGCCGGGGCGTCTGATCCCTTAGGCTCGGCCTCCTGCACAGCCAAGTGGGGAACCATGGCCGCGATCAGCCTGCGCAAGGTGGAGGAGACCGCGCCCGCGCTCGTCGAGCCGTACCGCTCGGCCGGCGTCTGCCTGCGCAAACACGGCCTGGACGGGCTGCGGGCCGCCGTGTACCTGGTGGTCGACTACTCGGGCTCGATGAAGCCGTACTACAAGGACGGCAGCGTGCAGGCGCTCGCCGACCGGGTGCTGGGCCTGTCCGCGCACCTGGACGACGACGGACGGGTGCCCGTGGTGTTCTTCTCCACGGACGTCGACGCGGTCACCGACATCGCCCTCGACGGCCACGAGGGCCGCATCGAGCGGATCGCCGCCGGGCTCGGGCACATGGGCAAGACCAGCTACCACCTGGCGATGGACGCCGTCATCGACCACTACCTGGACAGCGGCGCCACCGACCCCGCGCTGGTCGTCTTCCAGACCGACGGCGGCCCGATCAACAAGCTCGCCGCGGAACGCTATCTGTGCAAGGCGGCGAAGCTGCCGCTGTTCTGGCAGTTCGTCGGCTTCGGCGACCCGGGCAGCCGCCAGTTCGAGTTCCTGCGCAAACTGGACGAGCTGGCGGTCCCCGGCAAGCGGCCGGTGGACAACGCCGGCTTCTTCCACGCGGGCCAGGATCCCCGGAACGTCTCCGACGCCGAGCTGTACGACCGTCTCGTCGCCGAGTTCCCCCAGTGGCTCGCGGCCGCACGTGCCGCGGGCATCGCGCGGCCTGCCTGAGCCGTGCGCCCGCCGGCCCCGACCGCTCAGCCGGCGGCCTCGAGCACCGCGTCCCTGCACTCGTCGGGCGTGCCCCACGCGGTGCGCAGGGCGCGGGCCTTGGTCAGCCACAGGGACAGGTCGTACTCCGCCGTGTACCCGATCGCTCCGTGCAGCTGGAGTGCCGTGCGGGCGGTGGCGTAGGCCGCCTCGCAGGCCTTCAGCTTGGCGGCGGCCGCGTCCGCGGGGCACAGGGACATCGCCGCTCCGAAGAGCAGCGGCCGGGCGAACTCCAGGGCGATCTTCGCGTCGGCGAGGCGGTGCTTGACCGCCTGGAACGAGCCGATGGGGACACCGAACTGCGTGCGCGCTCGGACGTGGGCGACCGTCCGGTCGAGCAGGGCGAGTCCCACGCCGAGGGCCTGGGCGGCGGTGGCCAGGCGCGCCCAGGTGAGGGCGTGGGCGTCCGGCGGGTCGGGGGACAGGAGTTCGCCGCCGGGGGCCAGCGGGGTCAGCCGGCGGGCGGGGTCGAGAGAGGGGCGGACCGGGCCGGGACCCGGGGACAGGCGCAGTCCCCCGGGGGCCGGGACGAGGTGGAGGCCGGCCGCGTCACCGTCGAGGGCGTACCCGGTGGGCGTCGCCACGGTCGCGATGATCTCGCCCGCCGCGAGCCCGGGCAGGAACCGTTTGGCGGACCCGTCCGCACCGAGCAGTACGGCCGCCGCGACCGTCTCCACCAGCGGCCCGGGCACCGCGTGCCTGCCCAGCTCCACGAAGGCGACGGCCAGTTCCACCGGGTGCGGCCCCAGTCCCCCGTGCTCCTCGGACACGACGAGACCGAAGACCCCTGCCTCGGCGATACGACGCCACAGCGCGCGGCCGCCCGCATGGTCGCCGCGGCTCCAGTCCCGGACCACCGCCGGGGTGTCCGCCGCCGTCAGCATCGCGTGCAGCGACTCGGCGAAGGCACGCTGCTCGGTGTCGAGGAGGAAGCGCATCAGCGGCGTCCCTTCGGCAGGCCGAGCAGGCGCTCGGCGACGATGTCGCGCTGGATCTCGTTGGTCCCCGCGTAGATGGGCCCGGCCAGCGAGAAGACGTACCCCTCCGCCCAGCCCGTGTCCGCCGACTCGCCCTCCGCGCCCAGGAGATCGAGCGCCGTCTCGTGCAGCGCCAGGTCGTACTCGGACCAGAACACCTTGTTCATGCTGGACTCCGGCCCGAGCGCGGCGCCCTCCAGGAAGCGGGCGGCGGCCGAGTAGGTGAACAGCTGGTAGGCACGGGCGCCGATCATCGCGTCCGCCACCCGGGCGCGCGCCTGCTCCGGGCGGCCCTGCGCCCTCCACAGCTCCAGCAGCCGGGCGGCGGAGGCGAGGAAGCGGCCGGGGGATCGCAGGGTGAGGCCGCGTTCGTTGCCCGCCGTGGACATCGCGATCCGCCAGCCCTGGCCGGGCTCGCCGATCACGTCCTCGTCCGGCACGAACACCTCGTCCAGGAACAGCTCCGCGAAGGCCGGCTTCCCGTCGAGGCGGCCGATCGGGCGGACGGCGACGCCGGGGGCCCGCAGGTCGAACATCAGATACGTGAGCCCCTGGTGCGGCTTCGGGGCCTCGGGGTCGCTGCGGAACAGGCCGAAGGCCCGGTCGGCGAAGGCCGCCCGTGAGGACCAGGTCTTCTGGCCGCTCAGCAGCCAGCCGCCGTCCGTCCGCACCGCCCTTGAGGTGAGCGAGGCCAGGTCGGATCCCGCCTCCGGCTCTGACCAGGCCTGCGCCCAGACCACCTCGGCGCAGGCCATCGGCGGCAGCACGCGCGCGCGTTGCTCCTCCGTGCCGTGGTCGAACAGGGTCGGCGCGAGCAGGCTGATGCCGTTCTGGCCTACGCGGCCCGGCGCGCCCGCCGCCCAGTACTCCTCCTCGAACACCAGCCAGCGCATCAGCCCCGCGCCCCGCCCGCCGTACGCCTTGGGCCAGGACACCACCGACCAGTGGTCCGCGGCCAGTTCGGCCTCCCAGGCGCGGTGCGCCGCAAAGCCCTCCGCGGTCTCCAGGGAGGGGAGCGGGGTGCGGGGCACGTGTGCCGCCAGCCAGGCGCGGGCCTCGGCGCGGAACTCCTCGTCGGCCGGAGCGTGGGTCAGGTCCACGGTCGCCGTCACCGTCCTTCCCTAACAAGTGTTTGGTAGGTTAGCGTGGCCCTATGACAGGCGTCGAGAGTCCGGCGTACGTGCCCGGGCACGGGCTGCTGAAGGGGCGCACCGCCGTCATCACCGCGGCGGCCGGCGCGGGGATCGGCGGGGCCACCGCGCGTCGCTTCCTGGAGGAGGGTGCCCGGGTGCTGATCAGCGACGCGCACACGCGCCGCCTGAAGGAGCACGAGGCCCAGTTGGGCCGGGAGTTCCCGGGCGCGGTGGCCGCGGTGTCCTGCGACGTCACCGACGAGACCCAGGTGGGCGCACTCTTCGAGGCGGCCGTACGGGAACACGGAAAGCTCGACATCGTGGTCAACAACGCGGGGCTGGGCGGCACTTCGAACCTCGTCGACATGACCGACGAGCAGTGGTCCCGCGTCCTCGACGTCACACTGAACGGCACCTTCCGCTGCACCCGGGCGGCCCTGCGCGCCATGCGGGACACCGACGGCGGGGTGATCGTCAACAACGCCTCCGTCGTCGGCTGGCGCGCCCAGGCCGGCCAGGCCCACTACGCCGCCGCCAAGGCCGGCGTGATGGCGCTGACCCGGTGCGCGGCGATCGAGGCGGCCGCCTACGGGGTGCGGGTCAACGCGGTGGCGCCCAGCCTCGCCATGCATCCGCACCTGGTGAAGGTCACCTCCGCCGAACTGCTCCAGGAACTGACCGCACGGGAGGCCTTCGGGCGCTACGCCGAGCCCTGGGAGGTGGCCAACGTGATCGTGTTCCTGGCCTCCGGCTACTCCTCGTACCTGACCGGCGAGGTCGTCGCCGTCAGCAGCCAGCATCCCTGACGAACGGCAGACCACAATGGGTTCGTGCCGACCAAGAAGAAGCCCCAGGTGACCGCCCCGAAGAAGCCCACGGCCGCCGCCGCCCAGGCGCGCCGCCACGAACTCCTCGGCACCGCCGCCGAGGTCTTCGCCGAGCAGGGCTACAACGCCACCACCGTCCGCACCATCGCCGACCACGCCGGCATGCTCGCGGGCAGCCTCTACTACCACTTCGACTCCAAGGAGTCGATGCTGGAGGAGATCCTGCGGACCTTCCTGGACGAGCTGTGGGACGGCTACGACACCGTCCTGGCCTCCGGGCTCGGGCCCCGCGAGACCCTGGAGGCCCTGGTCACCGAGTCCTTCCGGGAGATCGACCGGCACCGCGCCGCCGTCGCGATCTACCAGAAGGAGAGCAAGCAGCTCGTCGCGCAGGACCGCTTCGCCTTCCTCGCCGACTCGCAGCGCCGGTTCGAGAAGGCATGGCTGTCCACGCTGGAACGCGGGGTCGCCGAGCGCGTCTTCCGCGCCGACCTGGACGTCCGGCTCACTTACCGGTTCGTCCGGGACACGGTGTGGGTCGCCGCGTCCTGGTACCGGCCCGGCGGACAGCACAGCCCGGAGGAGATCGCCCGCCAGTACCTGTCGATGGTGCTGGACGGGATCGCCGTACGCGAATGACATCACGATCAACACCCCCCTTTCCTGTGAGGGAGTCGCCATGGCCGAGGCCTACATAGTCGAAGCGGTCCGCACGCCCGTCGGGCGGCGCGGGGGAGGGCTCAGCGGGGTCCACCCGGCCGACCTGGGCGCACATGTGCTGAAGGCGCTCGTGGAGCGGGCCGGGATCGACCCGGCCCGCGTGGAGGACGTCGTCTTCGGCTGCCTGGACGCGGTCGGACCGCAGGCCGGGGACATCGCCCGCACCTGCTGGCTGGCCGCAGGTCTGCCCGAGGAGGTGCCGGGCGTCACCGTCGACCGGCAGTGCGGCTCCTCCCAGCAGGCCGTGCACTTCGCCGCGCAGGCCGTGCTCTCCGGTACCCAGGACCTGGTGGTCGCGGGCGGGGTGCAGAACATGTCCCAGATCCCCATCGCCTTCGCCTCCCGGCAGGCCGCCGACCCCCTCGGCCTGACCGACGGCCCCTTCCTCGGCAGCACCGGCTGGCGCGCCCGCTACGGCGACCAGCCCGTCAACCAGTTCGCCGGCGCCGAGATGATCGCCGCCAAATGGGGCATCAGCCGCGCGGACCAGGAGGAGTTCGCCCTGCGCTCGCACCGGCGGGCCGTCTGGGCCATCGACACCGGCCGCTTCGAGCGCGAGACCGTTCCCTACGGCGAGGTCACCGTCGACGAGGGCCCGCGCCGGGACACCTCCCTGGACAAGATGGCCACGCTCAAGCCCGTCCTCGACGGCGGCACCATCACCGCGGCCTGCTCCTCCCAGGTCTCCGACGGAGCCGCGGCCATGCTGCTCGCCTCCGAGCGGGCGGTACGGGAACACGGGCTGCGCCCGCGGGCCCGCGTCCACCACCTCTCCGTACGCGGCGAGGACCCCATCCGCATGCTCTCCGCGCCCATCCCGGCCACCGCGCACGCCCTGAAGAAGACCGGCCTGACCATCGACGCCATCGACCTCGTGGAGATCAACGAGGCCTTCGCCCCCGTCGTGCTCGCCTGGCTCAAGGAGACCGGCGCCGACCCGGAGAAGGTCAACGTCAACGGCGGTGCCATCGCCCTGGGCCACCCCCTCGGCGCCACCGGCGTCCGGCTGATGACGACGCTGCTGCACGAACTGGAGCGCACCGGCGGCCGGTTCGGCCTCCAGACGATGTGCGAGGGGGGCGGTC
>NZ_JBSFHY010000011.1:0-72586 GCF_053597295.1 Streptomyces sp. NPDC001450 | reverse complement strand
GTCAGGCGAACGTGACGGTCATCGAACGCGTGTGACCGGAGTGACGACAAGGGCAGCCGCCCACTTCGGTGGACGGAGTCCGGCGCAGGCTCGCGAAGTCTGGGAGGCCCCCTGGGGCCGAGCAGTGCGAGGGGGCCGTTGGGGATGGTGTCGATGTGCGAGGGGGGCGGTCAGGCGAACGTGACGGTCATCGAACGCGTGTGACCGGAGTGACGACAAGGGCAGCCGCCCACTTCGGTGGACGGAGTCCGGCGCAGGCTCGCGAAGCCTGGGAAGCCCCCTGGGGCCGAGCAGTGCGAGGGGGCCGTTGGGGATGGTGTCGATGTGCGAGGGGGGCGGTCAGGCGAACGTGACGGTCATCGAACGCCTCTGAGTCCCTCCAGTCCCGTCAGCACCTCCTCCGCCTCCTTCACGATCCGCTCCACCAGTTCCGCGCACGACGGCAGGTCGTCGATCACCCCGGCGACCTGCCCGGACGCCATCACCCCGAGGTCCGTCCGGCCGTCCACCATCGCCGACTTCAGCAGCATCGGCGTGTTCGCGGCCAGCAGCACCTGACTCCAGGACAGCTCCTTGCCGTGCTTGAGGGCCAGGCCGTCCCGGACCAACTGCCGCCAGGTGAGCCCCGACAGCCGCCGGAAGCCCGAGGCCCGCCGCACCGCGTGCGCCAGGGCCCGTATGCGGCCGGACCGCTCCAGCGTGTCGACCAGGTCCGTGCGCAGCATCCGGTGCGGCAGCCCGTCCACCGCCCGGGTGACCGTCACATCCCGGACCGTCGCCGCCAGATACCGCGCCTTCACCGCGTCCGGCACCGTCGAGTCCGAGGTGAGCAGGAACCGCGTGCCCATGGCCACCCCGGCCGCCCCGTAGGCCAGCGCCGCGACCAGGCCCCGCCCGTCGAAGAAGCCGCCCGCCGCCACGACCGGTATCCGCACCGCGTCCACCACCTGCGGCAGCAGCACGGTCGTCGCCACCTCGCCGGTGTGCCCGCCGCCCTCGCCGCCCTGCACGATCACCGCGTCCGCACCCCACGCGGCCACCTTCTCGGCGTGCCGCCGCGCCCCGACGGACGGGATGACCACCACACCGGCCTCCTTGAGCCGGATGATCAGCTCGGGGGAGGGGGCCAGGGCGAAGGAGGCCACCCGGACGTCCTCGTCCAGCATGATCTGCACCCGGTCGGCCGCATCGGCCGCGTCCGCCCGCAGGTTCACCCCGAACGGCGCCCCGGTCCGCGACCGGACCTCCCGTATCGCCGCCCGCAGCTGGTCGACGGTCATCGTCGCGGAGGCCAGGATGCCGAGCGCCCCCGCGTTCGCCGCCGCCGAGACCAGCCGGGGGCCGGCCACCCAGCCCATCCCGGTCTGCACGATCGGATGCCGGACCCCGACCAGCCGGGTCAGCGCGGTCTCCATCACCCCCTCGCCCCCTCGGGCACCTCACGCGCGCGGGCCCCCGCCGGATCCAGCACCTCACGGATCAGCCGCAGCTCCTCCTCGCCGGGGTCCCGGGTGTACGGCACCTCGTCGGGCACGGCGAGCGTGAAGCCCGTCGCCTCCCGCACCTGCTCCACGCTCACCCCCGGATGCAGCGAGGCCAGCCGCATGGAGCGGTCGGGGGTGGCGAAGTCGAAGACGCCGAGGTCGGAGACGACCCGGGGGATGCGGTGGAAGCGGGCCGTGCTCCCCAGCTCCGCCGCCCGGTCGTACCCCACCCCGCACACCATGTCCGCCCGCTCCACGAACACCCGCCCGGAGTGCCTCGGGATCCAGTAACTCGTGGGATTGTTCAGCGTGTTGAGCGGTGCGCCGCGCACCCCGAGCAGCTGCCGCCGGGGCCGGGTCCAGTCGCCGATGCAGGAGATGTTCTGGTTGCCGTACCGGTCGATCTGGCTCGCACCCATCATCACGTGCCGGCGTCCGCCCGCCACCAGCGCCAGATGCTGCCGGTAGGGCAGCCAGCCCTCGGGCGTGCCGTCCGGGCGCACCAGCAGCGCCTCCCCGTCGGTGAGCAGCAGGTCCGGCGCGAAGGTGAGCCGGGCCAGCCGCGCGCCCAGCGACGGGATCAGGCCCATCGGACTGGCCAGGATCTCCCCGCCGCCCCGCCAGGCCTCGGCGCAGGCGATCACGCAGTACTCGGCGCGGGTGGGCGGGGGAAGAGGGGCGCAGGTGACCTTCATCCTTCCCGCTCCTTCCGCCACTCCCGCACCGCCGACCGGTACGTCTCCTCGTCCCCGGACAGGAACCGCTCGGCGAACTCCGGCCAGGGCGTGGACGCGTACTCCCGCTGGTACTCCTCGTCCCGGTCGTAGTCCGGCGCGCAGGAGGTGAAGTGTGCGCCGTTCGGTGCCTCGACCACACCCGTCACCGCGAGCCGCTTGAGAAGCAGCGACTGCGGGGCCGCCTCCTTCGTCAACTCGGCCGTGTCGACGATCCGTTCGCAGGAGACGTAGGCCGCGTCCGCCGCCTCGCAGAACAGGTCGTCGAAGTACGGGTCCGGCCCCAGGTACTGCCCGTTGCCCAGCCGGTCGGCGCGGTTGACGTGCACCAGGGCCGCGTCCATCCGCAAGGCGGGCATCGCCACGAACGTCTCCCCGTCCTCGTACGGCGAAGTGACCGTCCTCAGATCCGGGTTGACCCGCATGACGTCCGAGCCGAGGCCCGCCCGCACCGGCAGGAACGGCAGCCGGCCGGCTGCCGCGCGCAGCCCCCACATGAACATCCCCTCGTCGACCTCCGTCAGCTCGAAGTCCCCGCGCTCCCGGGCCGCCCGGTAGTGCGGTTCGAGCGGGATGGAGTCGAGGGTGACGAAGGCCGTGACCAGCTTGCGGATCCGGCCGGCCGCGGCCAGCATGCCGATGTCCGGGCCGCCGTACGAGATGACCGTGAGGTCCCCGATCCCGGCTCTCAGCAGGGCCCTGACCAGCGCCATCGGCTTGCGCCGTGAACCCCAGCCGCCGATGCCCAGGGTCATCCCGCTGGACAGCCGGGAGACCACCTCGTCGGCGGTCATCGTCTTGTCGCCCACCTAAGCACCCTCCTTCCCGAACGTGTCGCGGACCCGGTCGGCCAGTCCGCTGAGGTTGGCCTCGAACGTGAAGCCCTGTTCGAAGCGGTAACTGCGCCGCACGTCGACGGGATCGATCCCGTTGATGGCGGCCTTGGCCATGCGCAGCAGCCGTCCGTCCTTGGCGGCGATCTCGCGGGCCAGCTCCAGCGCCGCCGCCCGCAGCTGCGCCCGGGGCACCACCCGCCACACCGAGCCGTGCGCGTGCAGCTCGGCGGCGCTCGCCGTGCGCGCGGTGAAGTACAGCGCGCGCATCAGATGCTGCGGGACCAGCCGGGCCAGATGCGTGGCGGCACCAAGCGCGCCCCGGTCCAGCTCCGGCAGTCCGAAGGAGGCGTCGTCGCTCGCCACGATCGCGTCCGCGTTCCCCACCAGGCCTATCCCGCCGCCCAGACAGAACCCGTGCACCGCCGCTATCACGGGTGTCTCGCACTCGTACACCGCCGAGAAGGCCTCCGCGCAGCCCTGGTTGGCGCCGATCAGCGCCTCCTGGCCCTGTGCCTGTATCTCCTTGATGTCCACGCCCGCGTTGAAACCGCGCCCCTCGGCGGCCAGTACCACGCACCGCACCTCGGGGTCACGGCCCGCCGCGCGCACGGCCTCGGCCAGGGCGAACCAGCCGCGCACCGGCAGCGCGTTCACCGGCGGGAAGTCGACGGTGACTACGGAAATCCCCTTTTCCGGGACCGACATGGAGACACCCATGGACGCATCAGCTACCTTCGCACTCAACGCCTTTCCACCAAACATTTGTTAGGTGTGAGGCTTCGAAGCTAGCAGTCGGCGAAGACGAGCGGGAGAGCCTGTGGAAAACTCCGCGGCAGGGCCTGTGGACAACTCGCTGCGCGGCAGGACCGTCGTCGTCACCGGCGGCACCCGGGGCGTCGGGGCGGGCATCGCGCAGGCCTTCGCCCTGGCCGGCGCCCAGGTGCTGGCCTGCGCCCGGCGTCCGCCCGAACAGTCCCTCGACGGTGTGGAGTTCGCGCCCCTCGACCTGCGTGACCCGCCCGCCGTCCGTGCCTTCTTCGCCGCGCTGCCCCGGCTCGACGTCCTCGTCAACAACGCGGGCGGCACCCCGTACCGGCGGCTGGCCGACGCGGATGCCGAGCGGCACGCCCGGGTCATCGAGCTGAACCTCGTCACGCCGCTGACCGCCTCCCTCGCCGCCTACGACCAGCTCCGGCGCACCCGAGGCTCGGTCGTCATGGTCGGCAGCGTGAGCGGGGGCCGGCCCTCGCCCGGCTCGGCGGCCTACGGCGCGGCCAAGGCGGGCCTGGCGAACCTGGCCGCGTCGATGGCCGTGGAATGGGCGCCGGAGGTCCGGGTCAACACGCTGGTCGTCGGCATGGTCCGCACCGAGCAGTCCCATCTGCACTACGGCGGCCCGGACGGCCTCGCCGCGGTCTCCCGCACCGTCCCGCTCGGCCGGCTGGCCACCGCGTCGGACGTCGGCGCGGCCGCCGTCTTCCTCGCCTCCGACGCGGCCGCCTACATCAGCGGGGCGAGTCTGCTGGTGCACGGGGGCGGGGAGCGGCCCGCCTTCCTGGACGCCGCGACCGCCGACAAGGAAGACCGCCGACAAGGAGGCCTGGGATGAGCGGAATCTGCGCAGGGCGAGTCGTCGTCGTCACCGGAGCCGGACGGGGGCTCGGCCGCGCCCACGCCCTCGCCTTCGCCGCCGAGGGCGCCCGGGTCGTCGTCAACGACCTGGGCGTCGGGCTGGACGGGGTGCCCGGACCCGACAGCCCGGCGGCGGCCGTCGTCGCCGAGATCCGGGAGGCGGGCGGCGAGGCGGTCGCGCACGGCGGCGACATCGCGACCACGGAGGGGGCCGCCGCCCTGATCCGGACCGCCGTCGAGACGTACGGCCGCCTCGACACCCTCGTCAACAACGCCGGCTTCCTGCGCGACCGCATGCTCGTCAACCTCGACGAGGAGGACTGGGACGCAGTGATCCGCGTCCACCTCAAGGGGCACTTCCTCCCCCTCAAACACGCCGCCGCGCACTGGCGCACCGAGGCCAAGGCCGGCCGCACCCCGGTCGCCCGGATCGTCAACACCGGCAGCGGGGCCGGGCTGCTGGGCTCGGTCGGGCAGGGGAACTACAGCGCCGCCAAGGCCGGGATCATCGGCCTGACCCTCGTCGCGGCGGCCGAACTGGCCCGCTACGGCGTCCAGGCCAACGCCATCGCCCCGGCGGCCCGCACCCGCATGACGGAACGTACCTTCGCCGAGACCATGGCTGCCCCGGCCGCCGGCTTCGACGCCATGGCCCCCGAGAACGTCTCCCCACTGGTCGTCTGGCTCGGCTCCGCCGCGTGCGCCGGGGTGACCGGCCGGGTGTTCGAGGCGGAGGGCGGCCGGATCACCGTCATGGAGGGCTGGCGCCCGGGCCCCGGCACGGACAAGGGGGCGCGCTGGACGCCGGCCGAGGCGGGGGAGGCTGCGTCGAAGCTGCTGGCGGAGGCGGAGGTGCCGGGGGCGGTGTACGGGGCTCAGGGGTAGGGGAGGCCGAGAAGCGCGAGTGCGACCCGGGCCCTCGCTTGTCAGCCGACCGCGTCGGGTGGGTGGCGGGGAAAACGGGGGTCTGGAGGCGAAGCCCCCAGCGAGGCGCCGTGACCTAGGTGTCGCACTCCAGCACCGTCTTGCACAACCCGCACCGCGCCCGTACCCGCCCCCGGACCGGCACCCTGATCTGCTGGTGGCAGGTGGGGCAGGGGAAGGAGACGCGGAGGTGGCCGGCGGGGTCGGGGCTGAAGGCGTAGGGCGCTCCGGGCGGGGCGCCGTGGCGCCGGTCGTGGGCGTAGCGGCGGCGGCCGGCCCAGCCGGCCCCGGTCAGCGGCGGCTGCTGCTCGTCCCGCCGGGCCCGCTGCATGCCCTTGGCGTAGGCCGTGTACGCCTGCGGGCTGGTGAACCACACGGAGGGATCCTCGCCGAACAGCCGGGCCCGTTTGGCGAGAACGTAACCGAACTCCTCGGGGGTGAGGTAGCCGAGCTTCTGGGAGGAGGCACCGTCCTCGCGGTAGGCGTCCAGCAGCAGCCACCCCGCGCCCAGGTAGGTCGCCGCCGTGTCCGTGAGGATCTCGTTCTCCGCCGTGGTGGGGAAGGCGAGGTCGAGGCGGTGCAGGTAGACGTGGGTCACCTCGTGGGCGAGGGCCGCGCCGATGTCCCTGCGGTGGGTGCGGAAGCGGTCGTTCAGCTCGACGAAGTACTCGGGGCCCGCCGCCAGTTCGACGTTGGCCGCGTGGGTCATCTCCCGGAAGCCGACGATCATCCGGGCATCGGGCAGCCGGAAGTGCCGTACGATCTCGCGGGCCACGCGCTGCGCGCCCAGATGCAGGTCGTCCGTGTCGCTGAAGGCCACGTCGGCGGGGGCCACGCTGGTCGAGAAGGTCTGCACGGTGTCGTACGACAGCCGCTTGTACAGTGCAGTGATCGCGGCCCGCACCGTCTCCAGGTGCGGGTAGCCGTGCTCGACCGGTCCGCCGTTCGCCACGTCCGACCCCCAAAGGCGCCCAGAACTGCCTTCCACTCTATGCGGGCGTGAGCCGATTCTCGCCGGTGGGCGGCCTGACCGCCCTCGAACAGGCCGCGGCCGCCGGACGAGGGGCTCAGACCGGCAGCAGCCGCGGTGCGCACGGACCCGACCCCGCCTCCTGCAGCTCCAGCACCCATACCTCGTTCTCGCCCTCCCGCAGCACCGGCCCGGGGACGTACAGGGACCGCTGCGGTCCCACGGACCAGTAGCGGCCCAGGCCGAAGCCGTTGATCCAGACGAAACCCCGCGTCCAGCCGGGCAGTTCGAGCCGGGCGTCACCGGCCCCGCGGACCGTGACGGTGCCCCGGTACAGCCCCGGGGCGCCGTCCCCGGACACCGTGCCGAAGGGCACCGCCTCCAGGCCGTCGTCGAAGGCGTCCAGATCGAGCCCGCGCGCGCGTACCCCGTGCAGATACTGCCGCTCGTGCAGGACGCCCCCGGTGATGCCCTTGGCCTCGCCGGAGCGCGGCCCGTAGTTCACCCTCCCCAAGGACTCCACCCACAGCTCCACACGCGCGGGGCCCGCGACGGGTTCCTTCAGCCGGGGTTCCTCCTCGGTGAGCACCCCGGCCCGCTCGCCGTCGACGTACACCACCGCGAGATCCCTGAGCCCGCGTACCGTCAGCGGGTACGGCTGCCGCGGTCCCGGCACGCTCACCTCGTAGCGCACCAGGCCCCGGGCGACGCCCAGCTCGTCGAAGGACGGTGGTACGGGGGTGACGGTCTCCTCGCCGCCGAGTGCCTCCAGGACGTCACTCATGGGTGCCCATCCGGTGAGTGCCACCTTCGTCGGAGAAGCCAACCGAGCAGGCGGGGGCGGTAGTTCGGGCAGGGGATCGGGGTGGTACTCGGCGAGCGCCTCGCGGAGGCACCAGAACTTCTCCGTGGGGCGCCCGTACTCGTCGACCGGTGCGTCGTAGTCGTACGAGGTCACGTCCGGCTCCAGCGGGCCCTCGTGCAGCTCGCCGCCGCCCCGGTTGGCGCCCGCCCAACCCCCGAAACTCGTGCCGCCGTGCGCCATGTACAGGTTCACCGAGGCACCGCACTCCAGGATCTCCCGCAGGGCCTCGGCCGCCTCCCCGGGGTCCCGCACGACGTGTGCGCCGCCCCAGTGGTCGAACCAGCCGCACCAGAACTCCATGCACATCAGCGGGCCCTCGGGGCGGTGGCGGCGCAGCGTCTCGAAGGCCACGCGCGCGTGGGATCCGAAGTTCACCGTGGCGAGCACACCGGGCAGTGAGCCGCCGGTGAGCATGTGGTCCTCGGGGCCGTCGGAGGTGAACAGCGGGACCGTGACGCCCTCGACCCGCAGCAGTTCGGCGAGCTGTTCGAGGTAGTCGGCGTCCGAGCCGTAACTGCCGTACTCGTTCTCGACCTGCACCATGATCACCGGGCCGCGGCGGTCGATCTGCCGGGGCACGATCTCGTGCAGCAGATGGCGGAACCAGTTCCGCACGTGGAACAGGAAGCGCTCGTCACGGGTACGCGCGCGGGTACCCGGCTCGCCCGTCACCCAGTGCGGAAGCCCGCCGTTCTCCCACTCGGCGCAGATGTACGGACCCGGCCGCACGATCGCCCACAGGCCGGCCTCGCGGACCGCGTCCAGGAACCGGCCGACCGCCTGCACGTCCCGGAAGCGTCCCGGGCCCGGCTGGTGCAGGTTCCACGGGACGTACGTCTCCACGCAGTTCAGGCCCATCGCCCGCAGCATCTCCAGCCGGTGCCGCCACTGCGCCTCGTGCACCCGGAAGTAGTGCAGGGCCCCGGACAGCAGCCGTACCGGCCGCCCGTCCAGCAGGAAGTCGGACTCCCCCACCGTGAACTCGCTCATGCACCCCAGCCTCGGCCCTGGCGGCGACCGACGCCATGGACGAAGATCGGCGCTGCTTGGACAAAAGTCCGCCGTCGCCGACGCCGGGAGGAGCGCCGATGTACCAGACCTGGATGCGGTTCTTCAGCCCCGGCCCCGCCCACCACCGCCTCGGCCTGGTCTGCCTCGGTGTCGGCCTCCAGTACGGCACACTGCCCACGGTCGGCCCCCGCACCCTCGACCACCACGTGGCCGTCGTGATCAGCACGGGCGGCGGCTGGTACCAGGGTGCCGACGGCCGCCGTACGACCGTCACCGCGCCCGCGCTGCTGTGGCTCACCCCCGGAGTGCCGCACCACTACGGGCCCGACCCGGACACCGGCTGGGACGAAGGCTTCGTCGACTTCGCCGGGCCCGCCACCGCGACCTACACCGAACTCGGCTACATCGAGCCCGACCGGCCCGTCGTCCCGCTCTCGGACGCCACCGGCCCCCGCGCGGTCGTCGCCCGCATCGCCCGCGCCGCCCGCCGCGGCAACCCCCTGCTGGAGGTCGAGACCGGCGCCGCCGTCCACGAACTCCTCGTCGCCCTGCGCCGCGCCCGCGCCGACCTCGCCCCCGACGGCGACCAGGTGCTGCAGGCCCTGGCCCGCGACGCCTGCAGGCCGATGAACGTCGCCGACCACGCCGCCCGGCACGGCATGACCCCCGCCGAGCTGCGCAGCGCCGTCCGCCGCGCCGCCGGATGCAGCCCCAAGGACTACCTCCTCGGCATCCGTCTGGGCCGCGCCAAGGAACTCCTCGCCGCCACCGAGCTGCCCGTCGCGGCCGTGGCCCGCCGCGTCGGCTACGACGACCCCGCCTACTTCTCCCGCCTGTTCTCCCGCCGGGTCGGCATCGCCCCCGTCCGCTTCCGCGCCCAGCAGGGCCGCAGCGTCCCCGGCGGCTGGAGCGACCGGATCCCGGATCCGGACGATCCTCCGACGATCGGCGGCTGATCGCATGCTGATCAGCCGGTGAACGGGAGTCGCCGCGCCCCTTAGGGTTGACGTCCATGACCATCAGGAACACCGGTAGTGGTGACGTCGACCCCGCGGTCCGCCAGGAGCTGGAGCGGCTGCGCGAGAGCATCGACAACATCGACGCGGCCGTCGTCCACATGCTCGCCGAGCGCTTCAAGTGCACCCAGCAGGTCGGCCGGCTCAAGGCGGTGCACCAGCTGCCGCCCGCCGACCCGGCCCGTGAAGCCCGGCAGATCGAGCGGCTGCGCAGCCTCGCCGAGGACGCCAGGCTCGATCCGGCGTTCGCGGAGAAGTTCCTGAACTTCATCATCGCCGAGGTGATCCGGCACCACGAGTCCATCGCCGAGGACACCGCGAACGGGCAGCCCGCCTGATCCCCGCCACGGGGCACACGGGGCAGGGGGCTCGGGACCGGACATATGCCGTGTACCGATCCACCCCTGTGCGCTGTCGACGGCATCAGGCAGCATGGCGTGCATGTCCGTCATCACGCGCGACGAAGCGCAGCTCCGAGCACAGTTCCTCGACGTCCACCGCTACTCGATCGAGCTCGACCTCACCACGGGGGACGAGACCTTCGACTCCCGTACCGTGATCAGGTTCAGCGCGCGGACCGACGGGGACACGTTCGTCGAGCTGAAGCCCGTCGAGCTGCGCGCCGTCACGCTGGACGGACAGCCCCTCGACCCGGAGTCCTTCCAGGACGAACGGCTGCCGCTGAAGAACCTCACCGCCGGCGAGCACGAGCTGCGGGTCGACGCGGTCATGCGCTACTCCCGCACCGGCGAGGGCATGCACCGCTTCACGGACCCCACCGACGGCGAGACGTACGTCTACACCCAGCTGTTCCTGGACGACGTCCAGGGGGTCTTCGCCGCCTTCGACCAGCCCGACCTGAAGGCCGTCTTCGAGCTCACCGTCACCGCGCCCGACGGGTGGAACGTCCTCGCCAACGGCATCACCGAGCACCTCGGCGAGGGCCGCTGGCGGGCCGCCCCGACCCCGCTGATCTCCACCTACCTCGTCGCCGTCGCAGCCGGCCCCTGGCACTCGGTGCGTACCGAGCACCGTGGCCTGCCCTTCGGAATCCACTGCCGCCGCTCCCTCGCGCCCCACCTCGAGGCCGACGCCGAGGAGATCTTCGAGGTCACCCGCGCGTGCTTCGACCGCTACCACGAGAAGTTCGAGGAGCCCTACCCCTTCGACTCCTACGACCAGGCGTTCGTCCCCGAGTTCAACGCCGGCGCCATGGAGAACCCCGGCCTGGTCACCTTCCGCGACGAGTTCGTCTTCCGCTCGGCCGTCACCGACACCGAGCGGCAGACCCGCGCCATGGTCATCGCCCACGAGATGGCCCACATGTGGTTCGGCGACCTCGTCACCCTCAAGTGGTGGGACGACATCTGGCTGAACGAGTCCTTCGCCGAGTACATGGGTTACCAGACCACCGCCGAGGCCACCCGCTTCACCGACACCTGGACCGACTTCGGGGTCGCCCGCAAGGCCTGGGGCTACGACGCCGACCAGCGCCCCTCCACCCACCCGGTCGCCCCCGAGGCGGTCGACGACACCGCCGCCGCCCTGCTCAACTTCGACGGCATCTCCTACGCCAAGGGCGCCTCCGCGCTGCGCCAGCTGGTGGCCTGGCTCGGTGAGAAAGACTTCCTCGCCGGCATCAACATCCATTTCAAGCGGCACCGGTTCGCCAACGCCACCCTCGCCGACTTCATCGACTCCCTCGCCGCGGCCACCGAACGCGACGTGCACGCCTGGGCCGACGCCTGGCTGCGCACCACCGGAGTCGACACGCTCACCCCGGCGATCGAGTCCGCCGACGGCACCTGCGCCCTGACCGTCGACCACGCGGGCAGCCGCCCGCACCGCGTCACCGTCGGCCTCTACGACCGAGACCTCGGCGACGAGGGCCGCCTCACCCTGCGCGAGCGCATCGGCCTCGACGTCCCGCAGACCGCCCCGCAGCCCATCGGCAAGCGTCCCGCGCTGCTCCTGCTCAACGACGGCGACCTGACCTACGCCAAGGTCCGCTTCGACGCCGACTCCTTCGAGGTGGTCCGCGCGGGCCTGTCCGGGCTGCCCGAGCCGCTCACCCGCGCGGTGGTGTGGAACGCCCTCAGGGACGCCGTCCGCGACGGCGAACTCCCGCCCCAGGCCTACCTGGAGACGGCCCGCGCCCACCTCCCGCTGGAGACCGACCTCGCCCTCGTCCAGGGCGTCCTCGCCTTCGCCTCCACCCACGTCGCCGACCGCTTCCTGCGCCCCGAGGACCGCCCGGCCGCCCTCGCCACCCTCAGCTCCCTCTGCCGCGACCTGCTGCGCCGCACCGAGGACGGCGACAACCCCGGCCTGCGCCTGGTCGCCGTACGGCACTTCATCGACGTCGCCGCCCACCCCGACACCATCGCCGCCTGGCTCGCCGACGGTACGGTGCCCGGCGGGCCGGAACTCGACCCCGAGCTGCGCTGGCGCATCCTTGGCCGGCTCGCCGTGCTCGGCGCCACCGACGAGGCCGCCATCGCCGCCGAGCTGGAGCGCGACCCGTCCGCCGCCGGCCAGGAGGGCGCCGCCACCTGCCACGCCGCCCTGCCCGACCCCGAGGCCAAGCGTGCGGCCTGGGAGGCGATGTTCGTCACGGACGACCTCTCCAACTACCTGTTCACGGCCACCGCGCGGGGCTTCTGGCAGCCCGAACAGGCCGATCTGGTACGCGAGTACGTGCCGCGCTACTACGAGGACGCGGTGGCCCTCGCCGCCCGCCGCGGCCCCGCCATCGCCGTCGCCGCCGGCCGCTGGGCCTTCCCGCACCACGCCGTCGACGCGGAGAACCTCGCCCTCGGCGAGGCCTGCCTGAACGAGGCCGACCCGGTCGTGGCTCTCCGCCGCAAACTGGTCGACGAACTGGACGACCTGGCCCGGGCGTTGCGGGTGCGGGGCGAGTAGGCCCGAGAGCACACCCCACGGCCGATCCCGACGCCCATCCGTCGGACCGGCCCGTCGGACCGACCCGTCGGCCGGTTCGGCCACGTGCCGAACCGGCCTCACGGCGTACCAGCCACGCGCCGCTTCGGCCACGCGCCGCTTCGGCCACGCGCCGCTTCGGCCACGCGCCGCCGGCCGCGCATCGCAACGGCCGCACGCCGGACCAAGGCCGACGCACGGCCGAGGCCGCGGCCCGCGCCCAGGGCGCCGGCGGGAACCGGCCCACCGCCACCGCGCCTGGCTCGGGATGGTCCCGTACGGCCCGTCCACCAGTCCCGCGACCACGCCGCCCCGCTCCAGCACCAGGAGCACCTTGTCGCCGGGGCTCGCGCCCTCCGGCAGCGAGTAGAACGGGCTCTGCACGTCCCCCGGCCCCGACGGCAGTCCCGTCGCCGGCACGAACCAGTCCTCGCACTCCGCGAACAGCGTCGGCAGTGTCACCTCGTCCGCCAGACCGGGCCCACGCACCACCACCCGCTCACCGGGCACGTCGATCATCCACGCGTCAACCACCCGACCGACGTCAGCCGCAGGTCACCACACTCCAACGCGTTTTCCCCGTACGGCAGTACCCACTTTCGGGTTCCGATCGTTGGGCTTTCCGGACGCGTGGGACTCTTCCCGTACAAACTGGAAGACGCCGTACAGAGGCCCCTGCACCAGCCGGAAGCCCCCATGGTCACCCTCATGTCCCCGCGCCCCGGAGGAGAGCCCATGAGCATGCCGCCCCTCGCCTCAGGACCCGACGGCCCCGGAGCCCTGCGGCCGCTCCTGGACACCGTCATAGACGCGCTCGCGAGCGGTGCCAGGGCCCGCGGCGGACCGCTGCCGGCCGGCGGGCCCGAGGCCGTCGCCGCACGGATCGCCGACGCCCTCGGGGACGTCCTGCCCGACGACGGCGACCCCGACGCGCTGCGCGCCCTCGTGCATGCCCTCGCCGAGGGCGCCGCCGACCCCGCCGACCCGCTGTGCGCGGCCCATCTGCATTGCCCGCCGCTCGCCGTCGCCACCGCCGCCGACCTTGCCGCCGGCGTCCTCAACCCGTCCCTGGACTCCTGGGACCAGGCGCCGGCCGCCTCCGTGCTGGAGGCCGAGCTCACCCGCGCCCTGGCCCAGGAGATCGGCCTCGCCGACGCCCTGGTCACCACCGGCGGCACCGAGTCCAACCAGCTCGCCCTGCTGCTCGCCCGCGAGGCCCGCGGCGGCAGCGTCCAGCTGGTCTGCGGCGCCAACGCCCACCACTCGCTGCCCCGTGCCGCCTGGCTGCTCGGCCTGCCCGAGCCGGTCGTCGTCCCCGCCCCGGGCGGCATCCTCGACCCGGCCGCCCTCGACGCGGCGCTGACCGCGCTCTCCGGCCCGCTGCTGGTCGCCGCCACCGCGGGCACCACCGACGCCGGGCTCATCGACCCGCTGCCCGAGATCGCCGGCCTGTGCACCGCCCACGGTGCCCGCCTGCACATCGACGCCGCCTACGGCGGCGGCCTCGCCTTCAGCGACCGGCACCGGGACAAGCTCGCCGGACTCGAAGCCGCCCACACGGTCACCCTGGACCTGCACAAACTCGGCTGGCAGCCGGCCGCCGCAGGCCTCCTCGCGGTGGCCCGGCCCCGCGACCTCGCCGCCCTGCACCAGCGCGCCGACTACCTGAACGCCGACGACGACACCGAGGCCGGACTCCCCGATCTGCTCGGCCGCTCCCTGCGCACCACCCGCCGCCCGGACATCCTCAAGATCGCCGTCACCCTGAAGACGCTGGGCCGCAGCGGACTCGGCGCCCTGGTCGACCAGGTCTGCGCCCGCGCACGCGAGTTCGCCGCGCTGGTCCAGGGCCACTCCGGCTTCGAGCTGTACGACCGGCCCGTCATCAGCACGGTCCTGTTCCGGCCCGCCGACGCGGACGACGACACCGTCGCCGCCGTACGCCGCAGGCTGCTGCACGAGGGCCGGGCCGTCCTCGGCCGCGCCCGGCTCGACGACCGCCTCTGGCTCAAGGCCACCTTCCTGAACCCTCACACCCGGCCGGACGAACTGGCCCAGCTGCTCAAACTCGTAGAAGGAACGACCCCCAGATGACCATCCCCCCACGCCACGAGCCCGAGTCCCCCCGCGACCTGGTCGGCATCGGCATCGGCCCCTGCAACCTCTCCCTCGCCGCCCTCGCCCACCCGCTCGCCGAACTCGACGCCGTCTTCTACGAACTGCGCCCCGCCTTCGCCTGGCACCCCGGCCTCCTCATCGAGGGCGCCACCATCCAGGTGCCGTTCCTCGCCGACCTGGTGACCCTCGCCGATCCCACCAGCCCCTGGAGCTTCCTCAACTACCTCAGGACCCGCGAGCGGCTCTTCCCCTTCTACTTCGCCGAGCGCTTCCAGATCCAGCGTGCCGAGTACGACGCCTACTGCCGCTGGGTCTCCGAGAATCTCCCCGGGCTGCGCTTCTGCCACCAGGTCGACACCGTCCGCTGGAATCCCGAACGCGATGTGTTCGAGGTCGACTTCACCCAGCTCGACGCCGACGGCGAGCCCCGGGCTCTGGGCCGCACCTACACCCGTAACGTCGTCCTGGGCGTCGGCACCGCCCCCTACGTGCCCGCCCCCCTCCAGTCCCTCGTCGAGGCGCCCGGCGTCCCGGTCGTCCACGCCGCCGACTACCTCGACCACCGCGCGGCCGTGCTCGCCGCCGAGCACGTCACCGTCGTCGGCTCCGGACAGTCCGGTGCCGAGGTCTTCCTCGACCTGCTGCGCCACCGCCCCGCCGGACGCGAGAAGCTGCACTGGATCGGCCAGAGCGAGGCGTTCGCGCCGATGGAGTACTCCAAGCTCGGTCTGGAGCACTTCACCCCCGACTACACCCGCTACTTCCACGCCCTTGCCGAACCGGTCCGCGACCGGCTGGTCGCCGGCCAGTGGCAGCTGCACAAGGGCATCGACGCCGGCACCCTCGCCGACATCCACGACGAGCTGTACCGGCGCACCCTGGACGGAGGCTGGCCCGATGCCGTCCTCACTCCCGGGGTCCGCGTCCGCACCGCCGGCCGTGTCGCCACCGCCAAGGTCGAACTCCACCTGGAGCACCTCCAGCAGGGCAGCCGTTCCCGGCTCGCCACGGACGCCGTCGTCCTCGCCACCGGCTACCGCGAGCGTCCACTGGGCCGCGTCCTCGCCGGACTCGACCCCTACATGCGCCGCGACAGCAGCGAACGCCCGCGTATCGAGGAGGAGTTCCGGCTGGTCCTCGACCCCTCGGTCACGGGGGCGGTGTACGTCCAGAACGCCGGACTCCACGCCCACGGCGTCGGCACCCCCGACCTCGGGCTCGCCGCCTGGCGCAGCGCCACCATCCTCAACTCCCTCACCGGGAAGGAGCCGTACCCGCTGCCCACCCGAACGGCCTTCACCACGTACGGACTGGAGGAGCCGCAGTCCCGGGTGCCGCAGACCAGGCAGGCGACGCGGCTGACCCCGCTGGTGGACGAAAGGTAGGCACGGAGGCTGGTGACGGCAGGTCTCGGCTGAGAGATCCTGAAACGGCGCCCTCTGGCTCGGTGTGGATCGCGACATCTACGCCGGACGACAGAAGGGCCCTCGTGCCCCACCGCTACCGGGCGTCCGGCGAGGCCGGCATGGCCGACCACTCCAGCCGTCCCCGCACCAGCCCGCGCCGCACAGACCACGCCGGCCACAAAGAGCAGGGCAGCATGATCCGCCGCTACATCATCCGGTGGAGCGAGCACGCAGCCGACGAACGCCTCCGCGAGGTGGTGAACAGGGCGCACGTTGCCTGATGCGGCACTAGAAGACGGGCGTGCCGTCCCGCGTGAGCTTCCAGTCCACGGACGCGAAGTCCTTCGGGTCCAGGACGCCCTTCGCGGTGACCCACTCCGCGATCCGGGTGCGGATCTCCGTCGACTCCGACCACAGCTCCTTGGCCGACGCGACGTGCGGGAAGGCACCGCCGCCGTTGGCGCGGTAGTTGTTCACCGCGAACACGAACTGCTGGGCGTCGTCCAGCGCGGCACCGTTGAAGGTGAGGTTCTTGATCCGCGAACCGGCCGGCTGCGCGATGTCGATGTCGTAGGACAGGCCCGAGACGTAGTCGTAGTTGTAGTCGGGACGGCCGCCCTCGTTGGTCAGCTTCTCCACGTCGACGGCGGCGTCGGCGGCCGTCTGCACGTAGTACGCCGCCGAGTACTCCAGGTACGCCCGCACCTGCGCGCCCGTCAGCAGCTTGGCGACCAGCGTGTTGTCGTACACGTACAGGCTCGACAGGTCCCGGATGGTCACGTCGCCGGCCGGGATCTCGGAGGTGCGGGAGAACGGCGAGGCCTGCGCGATGACCGGCAGCGAGGCGTACTCGGTGCCCGCCAGCGCGGCCTTGACCACGTCCTCCTGGACCTTGGTGATCAGGTCGATGATCGGGGCGTCCTTGTAGCGGGCCTCGACCGTCGTCAGGGTCGCGGTCGCGCTGCCGACGACCTGGTTGACGTACGTGACGACCTTCGCGTGCTCGTCGCTGAGCAGCTTGGTGATCTTCGGGTCGTCGGCGACCGAGTTGGAGTTGAGCACCTTCGAGGAGACGGACTCGACAGTCCACCGGCCCTTGTCGAAGACCAGCTCGATGTCGAACACGGACAGCCGCTCCGCGTAGGCCAGCGGCTCGGACAGCACGACCGTCTTCCCGGTCCTGTCGTTGGTGACCTTCAGCTCCGGGATCTCCACGTGCGCGTGTCCGACGAGGATCGCGTCGATGTCCGGGACCTGCTTGGCCACGTTGGCGGCCGCGTTCTCGACGTACGGCAGCTGGTCACCGTAGGACGAGGTACCGGAGGACCCGGAGTGCGCCGAGACCACGACGACGTCGGCGCCCAGCGCCTTCAGCTTCGGCACCCACTTCGCGGCCTGCTCCTCCAGGCCCGGGAACGCCAGCTTGCCCTGCACGTACGCCTTGTCCCAGATCGCGATGCCGGGGTTGGTCAGACCGAGCACGGCGACCTTGACCGGACGGGCGCCGGGCACGTGGAACGTCTTGACGAAGTAGGGCGGGAAGGCGGGCCGCAGTGTCTTCGCGTCGACCGCGTTGGCGCCGAGCAGCGGGAAGTCCAGCTGGTCCTCGAACTTGCGCAGGGTCTCGATGCCGTAGTTGAACTCGTGGTTGCCGAGCGCCGCGGCGTCGTACCCGATCGCGTTCATCGCCTGCGCCATCGGGTGCACCGGACCGCCCTTGGCGGTGATCGGGTCGACCTTGGCGTAGTAGTACGCCAGCGGGGTGCCCTGGATCGTGTCGCCGGCGTCCAGCAGCAGGGTGTTGCAGTGCCCCTTCTCCGCGCGGATCTGGTCGACCAGCGTCGAGATCCGGGCCAGGCCCTGGGCGTTGCCCGCCTTGTCGGTGTACTCCGCGTTCTTGAAGTAGTCCCAGTTGAAGACGTGGCCGTGCAGGTCGGTGGTGCCCATGACGGTGAGCGAGTGGCGCTTCACGTGCTTCCCGGGCGTCTGCTGCTCGGCCGCCTCGGCCGCCGGAGCCGCCGCCGCACCGGCGATCGCGACTCCCGCACCCGTCGCGGCGGACTTCTTCAGGAACTTCCGGCGGTTCAACGGCATCTCTCGGTCTCCTCGGCGAATGGTCAACAACGCGCGTAGATTCTGACCTGGGCATGACGGACGGCAACAGGTCCAAGAGGTTGCGATCTGGTGACCTCATGCGTGAACTCCGGCCGCCGAAGCGGGAGGTGCGTGACAGAGTGGGACGTATGACCTCTCCGTCGACCGTCCCGTACGGCACCCCCGACGCCCCCCTCCTCGTGGTCCGCGGCGAGGCCGAACTCGACGTCGAGCCCGAGATCGCCCGCATCGGCGTGACCGTGACCGCCCGCGGCCGCGACCGGCGCTCCACCCTGGACGACCTCACCCGGCGCAACGCCGCCGTCCTGGACCTCGTGAAGTCCTACGGGGACGCGGTGGAGGAACTGTCCACCGGCGCCTTCTCCATCACCCCGGAGCTGACCGAGCGCGGCCGGGGCGAGCGGGTGCGCAGCTACCAGGGCCGGGTGCACCTCGGTGCCGAGTTCTCGGACTTCACCGTCCTCGGTGAACTGACCACCCGCCTCGCCGACTTGGAGCTGACCCGGGTCGACGGCCCCTGGTGGTCCCTGCGTCCCGGCTCGCCGGTGCACGCCGAGGCCCGGCGGCGGGCGGTCGGCGAGGCGCTCCAGCGGGCCCGGGAGTACGCCGAGGCCCTCGGCACCTCGATCGCCGCTCTGGTCGAACTGGCCGACACCGGCGCCGAGCGGCCGCGGCCCGGCGGGGCCGCCTTCGGGCGGGGTGTTCGCCGCGCGGGCATGGCCGAAGCGGCCGAGCCCGCCGAACCCCTCGATCTGGAACCCTCGCGACTGCGTGTCACCGCCCAGGTCAGCGCCCAATTCACACTGGTGCCGCCGCGGCTGTGAATTCCGGACACGGAGAAGCTGTGACCGAAAAGAATCGCTCATAGGAGCGGGCTGCTGCGCAATTCAACACTTGTCAATAGCCCTTTACTCAAAGGTTGTTGAGTGGTCATGTAGGCCGGATTCTCTACCGGCGGGTAAGGCCTAGGCTCGAATCATGCGCCGAGCAAAGATCGTCTGTACCCTGGGTCCCGCCACCGACTCGTACGACCAGATCAAGGCACTGGTCGAGGCCGGAATGGACGTCGCCCGCTTCAACCTCAGCCACGGCGGCCATGCCGAACACGAGGAGCGTTACCGGCACGTACGGAAGGCGGCCGACGAAACCGGTCGCAGCGTCGGAATCCTCGCCGACCTTCAAGGTCCGAAGATCCGGCTCGGGCGCTTCGGTGAAGGACCCGTACTCCTTGAACGCGGCGACTCCTTCACCATCACCGTGGAGGAGGGCGTCGAGGGCGACCGCCACGCCTGCGGCACCACCTACGCCGGCCTCGCCGCCGATGTCACCCCGGGTGAGCGCGTCCTCGTGGACGACGGAAAGGTCTGCCTGGAGGTCACCGCCGTCGACGGCCCCCGGGTCCACACCCGGGTGATCGAGGGCGGCGTCGTCTCCGACCACAAGGGCCTGAACCTTCCCGGCGTCGCCGTCTCCGTGCCCGCCCTCTCCAAGAAGGACGAGGACGACCTGCGCTGGGCGCTGCGCACCGGCTTCGACGTCATCGCCCTCTCCTTCGTCCGCAGCGGCAAGGACGCCGCGGACGTCCACCGCATCATGGACGAGGAGGGCCGCCGCCTCCCGGTGATCGCCAAGGTGGAGAAGCCGCAGGCGGTCGACAGCATCGACGACATCGTCGCCGCCTTCGACGGCATCATGGTCGCGCGCGGCGACCTGGGCGTGGAGATGCCGCTGGAGCAGGTCCCGATCGTGCAGAAGCGCGCCATCAAGCTCGCCAAGCGCAACGCCAAGCCGGTCATCGTGGCCACCCAGATGCTGGACTCGATGATCGACAACGCCCGCCCGACCCGCGCCGAGGCCTCGGACGTGGCCAACGCGGTCATCGACGGCACGGACGCGGTGATGCTGTCCGGCGAGACCAGCGTCGGCAAGTACCCGATCGAGACCGTGCGGACGATGGCGAAGATCGTCGAGGCCGCCGAGGAGGACCTGCTCGCCAAGGGCCTGCCACCGCTGACCGAGCGGAACAAGCCCCGCACCCAGGGCGGTGCCGTCGCCCGGGCCGCGGCCGAGATGGGCGACTTCCTCGGGGCGAAGTTCCTGGTGGCGTTCACCCAGTCGGGAGACACGGCCCGCCGGCTGTCCCGCTACCGCTCGCCCATCCCGCTGCTGGCCTTCACCCCGGAGCCGGCCACCCGCTCCCAGCTCAGCCTCACCTGGGGCGTGGAGACCTTCCTCGGCCCGCACGTCGACTCCACGGACGCCATGGTCGACCAGGTGGACGAACTGCTCCTGAGGTACGGCCGCTGCCGGAAGGGTGACGTCGTGGTCATCACGGCGGGTTCCCCGCCCGGTGTCTCCGGCTCGACCAACATGGTCCGGGTGCACCACATCGGCGAGGACGACAGTCCCAAATAGCGGACCAGGGATGGACCGGGGCATGGAAAAGGGCCCCTCACCGAGAGGGGCCCGCCAATTCAGTGACCTTGGAATCCAAGGAAAAGTGCCCCGGGTCGGACTCGAACCGACACTGTACGGGTTTTGAATCCGTTGCCTGCTGCCAATTGGGCTACCGGGGCTCGCAGAATCCAAGGTTTCCCCCGACCCTCCGCGCGTCCACCATACCGTAGCTAGGTAGGCTCTTGTCAGCAGTACCCCTGCCCTGAACGAGGAGCCCCCGTGACCGCCGAGTCGCCCCAGCCCGTAGACGTGCCCGACGACGACAAGTCGCACGTGCCTCCGCTGACGACCCGTGTCGTCATCGCCGAGGACGAGGCGCTGATCCGGCTCGACCTGAAAGAGATGCTGGAGGAGGAGGGGTACACCGTCGTCGGCGAGGCCGGGGACGGGGAGCAGGCCGTGGAGCTGGCCCGCGAGCACCGGCCGGACCTGGTGATCCTCGATGTGAAGATGCCCAAGCTGGACGGCATCTCCGCGGCCGAGAAGATCGCCGAGGAGTCCATCGCCCCGGTCCTCATGCTCACCGCGTTCTCCCAGCGCGACCTCGTCGAGCGCGCCCGGGACGCCGGTGCCATGGCCTACCTGGTGAAGCCGTTCAGCAAGAGCGACGTCGTACCGGCCATCGAGATGGCCGTCTCCCGCTTCACCGAGCTGAAGCAGCTGGAGCAGGAGGTCGCGGACCTCACCCTGCGCCTGGAGACCCGCAAGCTGGTCGACCGTGCCAAGTCCATCCTGCAGACCGAGTACGGGCTGACCGAGCCCGCCGCCTTCCGCTGGATCCAGAAGACCTCCATGGACCGCCGGATGTCGATGCAGCAGGTCGCCGAGGCGGTCATCGCGGACAACGAGGAGAAGAAGGCCGCGAAGAAGGCCTGACGCCGCACTTGAACGAAGAGGCCCGCGCCCCGGAGAAGGGGGCGCGGGCCTCTTCGTCAGCCCCGGCGGTCAGTCCTCGCCGAGGTACGCCTTGCGGACCGACTCGTCGTGCAGCAGGTCCTGGCCCGTGCCGGACAGGACGATGTTGCCGACCTCCATGACATGGCCCTGGTCGGCGAGCGAGAGCGCCGCCTGGGCGTTCTGCTCGACCAGCAGGATTGTCGTGCCCTGGGACTTCAGCTCGGCGATCGTCGCCATGATCTTCTGCATCATGATCGGCGACAGACCCATGGACGGCTCGTCCAGCATCAGCAGCTTCGGCTGGGACATCAGGGCGCGGCCCATCGCCAGCATCTGCTGCTCACC
Source organism: Streptomyces sp. NPDC001450 (assembly GCF_053597295.1). Classification (NCBI taxonomy): domain Bacteria; kingdom Bacillati; phylum Actinomycetota; class Actinomycetes; order Kitasatosporales; family Streptomycetaceae; genus Streptomyces; species Streptomyces sp. NPDC001450. The sequence continues at coordinate 50,836 of NZ_JBSFHY010000011.1, read as the reverse complement.
GCCGGAGAGGGTGCCGGCGGCCTGCTTCCTGCGCTCCCCGAGGATGGGGAAGAGGTCGTAGGCGCGCTGGATGTCCTTCTCGATGCCCGGCTTGTCGCTCCGCAGGAACGCACCGAGACGCAGATTGTCCTCGATGGTCATGCGGGGGAAGATGTGCCGCCCCTCGGGGGAGTGGGCGAGCCCCAGCGAGACCACCTGGTGGGCCGGGATCTTCTTCAGCGACTTGCCGTTGAACCTGATCTGCCCGCCGACCGGCTTGAGCAGGCCGGAGAGCGTGCGCAGGGTGGTGGTCTTGCCGGCGCCGTTGGTGCCGATGAGGGTGACCACCTGGCCGGCGTCGACCTTGAAGGAGATGCCCTTGACGGCCTCGATCTTGCCGTAGGCGACCCGCAGGTCCTCTACTTCGAGCAGTGCGGTCATCGGTCGTTCTCCTTGCCGGGCGCGGCGTCCGTCGTGGCCTCGGCGTGCGCCTCGGCCGCCTCGACCTCGGCGACCTCCTCGTCGCCGGGAGCGTTCTCGAAGGGTTCGCCGAGGTACGCGGCGACGACCCGCTCGTCGCCCTGCACGGTCGCGCTGTCGCCCTCGACCAGCTTCTGGCCCTGCACCAGGACGGCGACGCGGTCGCAGAGGTTGAAGATGAAGCGCATGTCGTGCTCGATGACGAGCACGGCGATGCCCTTGTCCCGGATGGCGAAGACCAGTTCCTCGGTGGCCCGGGTCTCCTGCGGGTTCATACCGGCGGTCGGCTCGTCCAGGAGCAGCAGGCCGGGCTCGCTGGCCAGCGCCCGGGCGATCTCCAGCTTGCGCTGCTCGCCGTAGGGGAGGTTGCGGGCGAGGTGCTCGGCCTTCGCCTCCAGGCCCACGAACTCCAGGAGTTCCATGGCACGGGCGCGGGAGGCCGCCTCGGCCTTGTGGAAGCCGGGGCCGCGCAGCAGCGCGGACCACAGGCCCTCCTTGGTGCGGGTGTGGCGGCCGACCAGCACGTTCTCCAGGACCGTCATGTTGGCGAACAGACGGATGTTCTGGAAGGTGCGGGCGATGCCCGCCGCCGTGACCTTGAAGGACTTCGGCGGCAGGACCTGGCCCTTGTAGCGGACCTCGCCCTCGGTGGGGACGTACAGGCCGGTGAGGCAGTTGAAGAACGTGGTCTTGCCGGCGCCGTTGGGGCCGATCAGACCGACGATCTCGCCGCTGTTGACGGTGAAGTCGACATTGCGTACGGCCGTCAGACCGCCGAAGCGCATGGTCACGCCGCGGGCGTCGAGCACGACCTCGCCGGGTGCGGAAGCGCCGGGTGCGGCGTCCTGGGTGGTGGTGTCGGTGGTCATGGTGGTCACGCCCCTGCCTTGCTGAGGACGGCGGGCGCTTCTGCCTCTTCGTGGAATTCGAGCTGGCGGCGCCGGTTGGGGATGAGGCCCTCGGGGCGGAAGCGCATCAGGATTACGAGCGCGACGCCGAAGGCGAAGAGCTGGTAGTCGCCCAGGAACTGGAGCTTGGCCGGGATCAGGTACAGCAGCGCGGCACCGACCAGCGGACCGGAGATGGTGCCCATGCCGCCGAGGACCACCGCGGCCAGCAGGAAGGCCGAGTTGGGCGGCACGACATGCGCGAACTGGTACTGCTCAGGGGTCACCGTGTACGTGACGTGGGCCTGGACGGAGCCGGCGAGGCCGGCCATGCAGGCGCCCAGGGCGAACGCGATGAGCTTGACCCGGAAGCCGTTGATGCCCATGGCGAGCGCGGCGGTCTCGTCCTCGCGGATGGCGATCCAGGCGCGGCCGATGCGGGAGTCGCTGCTGCGCCGGAACACCACGACCACGATGAGCGTGATGAGCAGCATCAGCAGGAAGTAGTTCGCGAACCGGCCGACGGTGGCGCCGAGGAACTGGTGCTCCTGGCCGAAGTCGAAGCCGAGGATGTTCAGGTTCGGGATCGAGGAGATGCCGTTGGAGCCGTTGGTGACGTCCGGGCCCGAGGTGCCGTCCATGTTGAGGACGGTGATGCGGAAGATCTCACCGAAGCCGAGCGTCACGATGGCGAGGTAGTCGCCGCGCAGGCGCAGGGTCGGGGCACCGATCAGCACACCGAAGACCATCGCGACGGCCGCGCCGCACAGCGCCGAGGCCCAGAACGGCCAGCTGACGTGCAGCGGCGAGGACGGCGAACCGGAGACCAGAGCCGCGGTGTAGGCGCCGACACCGAGGAAGGCGACGTAACCGAGGTCGAGGAGGCCGGCGAGGCCGACGACGATGTTCAGGCCGAGCGCGACGGTGGCGAAGATCAGGATGTAGACGCCGATCGTCGCGTACTGGTCGTCGGACTGGGTGAACGGAAAGGCGGCCGCGGCGGCGAAGGCACCGGTCATGGTGATGTTGCGGTGGCGCGCGGTGATCGCCGAGACCCGGGCCACGATCCCGGCCTTGGCGAGGGCGCCGAAGCCGAAGCCGGCGGTGATGAGGAAGCCGATGAACAGCTGGTCGTACTCGGTGCCGATGCCGTAGGTGAAGACGATCAGACCGACCGCCATCGCCGCGATGATGACGAGGATCTCGGCGTAGGCGGGCAGCTTGACGGCCGGCGCCGGGGGCTTGGCTGCGAAGGCCGCCTTGAAGTTGTTCCAGTTCTGCCGGGACTGGTGGCGGAACCGCTCCAGGCCGCTGTCGTCCGGGTCGGCGAGGTCCGGGGCCGGGCGCTCGAACGGCAGGGCCAGCGCGCCGACCAGGGCCGCCAGTGTGGCGACGGCCACGATGAAGCCGCCGGCCTCCAGGTTCACCAGGCCGCCCAGCTTGGCGCTGATGGCGATGACCGTGTACCAGGCGGTGGCGAAGGCGCCGAGCGCGGACATCTTCAGCGCGCTGTCGGCGCTGCCCGGAGTCAGCCACTTCAGGCCCTTGACGCCGTAGGAGGCGAGACCGAAGACGGTGGTGAGGATGCCGCCGATCAGGACGAGGACCTGAAGGCCGCCCGGGTAGCCGTAGACGGTGAGGTCGCCGGGGAACGCGGCGGTCCAGGTCCAGGCGAGGAAGGTGGAGAGGATCGTCAGGGCGCCGCCGCCGGTGGCGAGGGCCCGGCCGAGCGGGGCGGGCAGGCCGATCAGGCCGGACGGGGCGGCCGCGGGAGCGCTCGGGGTCTCGGATGCGGTGGTCTGTGTGGTCATCGGTGTCACGCCCTGTCCGCGACGCGTTCGCCGAGCAGACCCTGGGGCCTGAACAGCAGAACGAGGATGAGGAGTACGAACGCCCAGACGTCTGCCCAGGACTGGCTGCCGAACTTGTCCATGCCGGGGATGTCGGCGATGTAGGCGGTGGAAAGGGCCTCGGCGACGCCGAGGACGAGGCCGCCGAGCATGGCACCGTAGATGTTGCCGATACCGCCGAGGACGGCCGCCGTGAAGGCCTTCAGGCCGAGGATGAAGCCCATGCGGAAGTCGATCTGGCCGTACTTGAGGCCGTAGGCCACGGATCCGACGGCGGCGAAGGTGGCACCGAGGGCGAACGCGACCACGATGATGCGGTCGGTGTTGATGCCCATCAGCTTCGCGGTGTCCGGGTCCTGGGCGGTGGCCTGCATGCCGCGCCCGGTACGGGTGCGCATCACGAAGTAGGCGAGGAACGCCATGCTGAGCGGCGCCGCGCAGACCAGGAAGATGTCACCGGTCTGGATCGTGACGTTGCCGATCTCGAAGGGGCCGCCCGGGATGCTCGGGAAGGTGCGGGCGGACTTGGCGCCCGGGTACCAGGCCCACACCGCCTGCTGGAGGGCGAGGGAGAGACCGATGGCGGTGATGAGGGGAGCGAGGCGGGGTGCGCTGCGCAGAGGGCGGTAGGCGAACCGTTCCGCTCCGACGGCGACCGTGACGGCGACGAGGATGGCGCCGATGAGCATCAGCGGCAGGGCCACCCACATCGAGGTGCCGTCGGGAAGGATGTAGGCGTAGACCGTGAGCGCGCCGAACGCACCGGTCATGAATATCTCGCCGTGGGCGAAGTTGATGAGCTGGACGATGCCATAGACCATCGTGTAGCCGATGGCGACCAGCCCGTACATGGATCCAAGTAGCAGGCCGTTGACCAGCTGCTGCGGCAGTTCGTTCACCGCATGTCCTCCGAGCGTTCGGAAAGTTCGACGGATGTGGCCGGATGCGAGTCCGCGCGGGGCGCCATGGAACAGCGCCCCGCGCGGCTCGGCTGGTGCGGGTGTGGGTCAGCTGCCGTTGTAGGTGCCGGACTCCACGGCCTTCCAGGCACTGCCCGTGACGGAGTAGACGGTGAGCTGCTTGTTGGTCGCGTCACCGTACTCGTCGAAGGAGACCTTGCCGGTCACACCGTCGAAGGAGACGTTCTGCATCGCGGCGGTGATCTTCGCGCGAGCGTCGGACGGCAGCTTGCCGCCGTTGTCGTCGACGACCTTCTTCACGGCCTCGATGATCGACCAGGCCGAGTCGTAGGAGTAGCCGCCGTACGCCGCGTACGCCTCCTTGTAGCCCGCCGCCTTGTAGTTGGCGACGAACTCCTTGGCGGAGTCGAGCGTCTCGACCGGCGCGCCGACCGAGGTGGCCAGGTCGCCCTTGCCGGAGGCGCCGGCCAGCTTGATGAAGTCGTCGGCGTAGATGCCGTCACCGCCGACCAGCGGGATCTTGGCACCGGCGGCCTTGATCTGCTTGCTGAGCGGACCGGCCTGCGGGTACTCGCCACCGTAGTAGACCACCTGGGCACCGGAGTTCTTCACCTTGGTGGCGACCGCGGAGAAGTCCTTGGTGTCGGGGTTGATGTGCTCGGTGCCGACGATCTTGCCGCCGAGCTTCTTGAACTCGTCGGTGAACGTCCCGGCGAGGCCGGCGCCGTACGTCTTCTTGTCGTCGATGACGAAGGCCTTGGTCTTCTTGGCCTTGTTGTAGACGTACTGGGCGGCGAACGGGCCCTGGATGGCGTCCGTGGTCGCGGTGCGGAAGTACGACTTGTACTGGCGCGACTTCGACTTCCGCCAGTCGGGACCCTGGGTCAGGTCCGGGCTGGTGTTGGCCGGGGAGACCTCGACCAGCTTGGCGTCGTCGAAGACCTTCTGCATCGACTGGGCGACGGAGGAGTTCAGCGGACCGACGACGCCGAGGACGTCCTTCTCGCCGACGAACCCGGTGGCGTTCGTCTGGCCCGAGGAGGGCTGCGCCTGGTCGTCGCGCGCCTCGACCTTGAAGGTGATGCCCTTGACGTAGTTCTTCTTGTTGGCCGTCTTGGCCGCCAGGTCCACCGAGTTCCGGATGCCCAGGCCGAGCGCGGACAGGTCGCCGGTCAGCGGGGCGTCGACGCCGATGGTGACGGTGGTGCCGCCGCCGTTGCCGGAGTCCGAACCCTTGTCGCCGCTGTCGCGCGAGCCGCAGGCGGTGAGGGTGAGTGCACCCGCCGCCAGGGCGGCGGTGATGGCGATGAGCGAACGTTGACGCACGATCAGTCCTTTCCGATCGACGACCGCATCCCCGTGGAAACGGTCGAGCCGCTCGCGCCTGGCCGAAGTGAGAATCCGACTGCGCGGTGACTGGCCGTGACTCTAGGCGTGTGTGGGGAACGTGGAGGAGGGTCTGACCAATGCTGTGACGCTCTTGTTATGACACGAGGTAATGCAGAGCGGTACACGGTGGGGGGTACGCCGGAATTCAGGCCGATTCGCCCTGTCCGTATTGTGAGAACCCGCAGGAACTCACCATGATCCGTTCAGGTGTCTCAAGGGTTTTGGTGATTACACACCACTGTTGCTGCAGGCGACTTTCAGGGCGTGCGAGAGGTGCTGTGCGTAGTGGGGGCCGAGGATGAAACTCTGAATCTGCATTGCGCGCGTATTACGTAGAGTTACTTCCAGGAAAGGCATCCCGGCGTCCTTCGGGACCTTTCCGCATTCCGTCACTTGCATGATTATGGTGATCTTGCGGGGAGCGCCTGCCTTTGCCCGGAAGGGGACATGCGGCGCCGCTGCCACCGAGAGGCCGGCGTACGGCTGGGTGACCCGGGTCACGGTGACCGGCGGTCCCGACTCCACGCGCAACAGCACCTCGAAGCTGAAGCTGCGGGCCGGCGTGCCGGGCGGGGCGGTCCGCTCGCGCAGGTACGACATCGTCACCACCTGCGCGGGGTACGGCACTTGGGGCGGTGGCGGTTGCTGCGGGCGGGTCGCGTAGAGATAGCCGCCGCCCGCGAGCAGGAGCGCGACGGCGGCGAGGGCCAGGACGGCCCGGCGGTGGCGGGCGTTCAGGGACGAGAACAGTGCACGCCTTCGGTCGCGGGGCGCTTGCGGCGCGGTGTCCCACGCCTGCGTGCCCTCGCCGGGCTCCAGGGGGCCGATGCCGCTCATTGCCACGGACCTCCGCTCGGGGTTCCGTGCCGGTACCGCTCGGCGCAGGCTCTGCGGGCCTGACGGACGATCAACTCTTCGGCGGCCGCGGCTCCTTGGCGCCGCTCGGCCGCCCGCGCCGCGTCCACGACGTCGCGCAGGATCCCGTACTGCCCGTTGGACAGCCCCATGGACTGGTAGTCGCCGTAGGTTCCGCTGTCGAGCACCTTCCGCGACCAGTGCGCGACGATCCTCGCGCACAGCTTCGCGTCGGAGGTCTGCGACGCGTAGGCGGTGGCCGAGCCGTGGGCAGGGTGCCCGGGGCCGCTGGATCCGCCCGTGCCCGGCCCGGCGCCGTCCGTCCCGCCGCAGCCGCTCGTCCACAGCAGCGCCAGCGAGAGCGCCAGGAACCTCACCCCCGGCCGGGGGCCCCCATGCCGTCCCATGTGCCGAAGCTAAGGGGAGGGACGGCGAGGGGGCAACGGGGCGGCGGGGACGCTGTCAGTCGCCGGCGCGCCGGACGTGCGCCTCGTCGCCGGTCCGCACGTCCCGGAGCAGGCAGGTCAGCCGGGCGCTGCACACCCGGCGGCCCTCCTCGTCACTGATCACGATCTCGTACGTCGCCGTCGACCGCCCCCGGTGCGTCGGCGTGGCCACACCGGTCACCAGTCCGGAACGGACCCCGCGGTGGTGCGTGCAGTTCAGGTCCACGCCGACCGCGATCTTCGAGCTGCCGCCGTGCAGCATGGAGCCGACCGAGCCCAGGGTCTCCGCCAGCACCGCGGACGCGCCTCCGTGCAGCAGCCCGTACGGCTGGGTGTTGCCCTCCACCGGCATCGTGCCGACGACCCGCTCCGCCGACGCCTCCAGGATCTGCACGCCCATCCGCGTCCCGAGGTGACCCGCCGAGAACAGCGCGGGCAGGTCGACGCCGAGCGCGGCGTACTCGTCGATGACCTCCTGCGGGAATTTCACCTGCTGCTGCTCACCCATGGGCCCGGCTCCGTTCGTCGTACACCTGTCTCTTGGCTGAGCAAACGCTCAGTCGGTCGCCGATTGTTCCAGACGGGCTTCCGGCCGGGCCTCCGGGCGGCCCTCCAGCGTGCTCTCCAGGCGGACCACGACGGACTTGCTGGCCGGGGTGTTGCTGGTGTCGGCGGTGGCGTCCAGTGGCACGAGCACGTTGGTCTCCGGGTAGTACGCCGCCGCGCAGCCCCGCGTCGTCGGATAGTGCACGACACGGAAGCCGGGCGCCCGCCGCTCCACGCCGTCCTTCCACTCGCTCACCAGGTCCACGTACGACCCGTCGGTGACCCCCAGGGCCCGCGCGTCCTCCGGGTTCACCAGCACCACCCGGCGGCCGTTGGTGATGCCCCGGTAGCGGTCGTCCAGGCCGTAGATCGTGGTGTTGTACTGGTCGTGCGAGCGCAGCGTCTGCAGCAGCAGGCGGCCGTCGGGCAGCTCCGGGTACTCCACCGGCGCCGCCGTGAAGTTCGCCTTGCCGGTCGCCGTCGGGAAGCGGCGCTCGTCGCGCGGCGCGTGCGGCAGCGTGAAGCCACCAGGGCGGGCCACGCGCGCGTTGAAGTCCTCGAAACCGGGGATCACGCGCGCGATGCGGTCGCGGATCGTCGCGTAGTCCTGCTCGAACTCCTCCCACGGCACCTTGCTGTCCGCGCCGAGCACCCGGCGCGCCAGCCGGCAGACGATCGCCGGCTCGGACAGCAGCTGCGTGCTCGCCGGCGCGAGCCGCCCGCGCGAGGCGTGCACCATGCCCATGGAGTCCTCGACGGTGACGAACTGCTCTGTGCGTCTCCCGTTCGGGCCGACCTGCAGATCGCGTTCCGTACGGCCGAGTGTCGGCAGGATGAGGGCACGCGCGCCCGTGACGACGTGCGAGCGGTTGAGCTTGGTCGACACGTGCACGGTCAGCCGCGCGCGCCGCATGGCCGCCTCGGTGACGTCCGTGTCGGGAGAGGCGGAGACGAAGTTGCCGCCCATGGCGAAGAACACCTTCGCCTCGCCGTCCCGCAGCGCGCGGATGGCCCGTACGACGTCGAAACCGTGCTCGCGCGGGGGCGCGAACCCGAACTCCTTCTCCAGCGCGTCCAGGAACGCCGGGGCGGGCCGCTCGAAGATGCCCATCGTGCGGTCACCCTGCACGTTGGAGTGGCCGCGCACCGGGCACACTCCCGCGCCCGGGCGGCCGATGTTGCCGCGCAGGAGCAGGAAGTTGACCACTTCGCGGATGGTCGGGACGGCGTGCTTGTGCTGGGTGAGGCCCATCGCCCAGCAGACGATGGTCCGCTCGGAGGCGAGCACCATGCCGAGGGCCTGCTCGATCTCCTCCCGGGACAGGCCGGTCGCCTTGAGCGTCTCGTCCCAGTCGGCGGCACGCGCGGCCTCGGCGAACTCCTCGTACCCGTGCGTGTGTTCGCGGACGAACTCCTCGTCGACCGCGCCCGAGCCGGGGGCGCGGTCGTGCTCAGCCAGGATCAGCTTGTTGAGGAGACGGAACAGGGCCTGGTCGCCGCCGATACGGATCTGCAGGAACAGATCGGTGAGGGCGGCGCCCTTGAGCATGCCCTGCGGGGTCTGCGGGTTCTTGAACCGCTCCAGGCCGGCCTCGGGCAGCGGGTTGACGCTGATGATCCTCGCGCCGTTCGCCTTGGCCTTCTCCAGCGCGGAGAGCATGCGCGGGTGGTTCGTCCCGGGGTTCTGCCCGGCGACGACGATCAGGTCGGCCTTGTAGATGTCCTCCAGCAGGACGCTGCCCTTGCCGATGCCGATCGTCTCGGAGAGCGCCGAGCCGGACGACTCGTGGCACATGTTCGAGCAGTCGGGCAGGTTGTTCGTGCCCAGCTCGCGCGCGAAGAGCTGGTACAGGAACGCGGCCTCGTTGCTGGTCCGCCCCGACGTGTAGAAGACGGCCTCGTCGGGCGAGCCGAGGGCGGAGATCTCCTCCGCGATGATGTCGAAGGCACGCTCCCAGCTGACCGGCTCGTAGTGATCTCCGCCCTCGGGGAGATGCATGGGATGCGTGAGCCGCCCCTGCTGCCCCAGCCAGTACCCGCTCCTGGTGGACAGGTCGGCCACCGAGTGCGCGGCGAAGAACTCCGGGGTGACCCGGCGCAGGGTGGCCTCCTCGGCCACCGCCTTCGCGCCGTTCTCGCAGAACTCCGCCTTGTGCCGGTGGTCCGGCTCCGGCCAGGCGCAGCCGGGGCAGTCGAAGCCGTCCTTCTGGTTCACCCGCAGCAGGGTCAGCGCGGTGCGCTTCACGCCCATCTGCTGCTGGGCGATGCGCAGGGTGTGCCCGATGGCGGGCAGCCCCGCCGCCGCGTGCTTCGGCTCCGCGACCTGCGGCGCGTCCTGAACCGGATCACCCTTGGGCGGCTTGGTCGCCATCGCACGGTCCCCTTCGACTGCGTGTGAGAAGTACGCCTCCGATCCTCCCACGGGGCACCGACAGCGGTGAGCCCCGGTCCTGCCGGGCGACGGGAGCAGTGCCTGTGCCGGGGTCTGCGGGGTTCCGGCCGGGATTCGCGGGCTTCCGGCCCGTGGGGTGCCGAACCCGCCGCGGCCCGGAGTGTCAGTGGGGCGTGGCAGGATCGGGGGCGTGGCAGAGACAGCATCGAAGAAGACCGACAAGAACCCCGGCGGCACCCGTCCGCGGCTGATGCTCATGGACGGGCACTCGCTGGCCTACCGCGCGTTCTTCGCGCTGCCCGCGGAGAACTTCACGACCGCGACGGGCCAGCCGACGAACGCGATCTACGGCTTCGCGTCGATGCTGGCCAACACCCTGCGTGACGAGGCCCCCACGCACTTCGCGGTGGCCTTCGACGTCTCCCGCAAGACCTGGCGCTCCGAGCAGTTCACCGAGTACAAGGCGAACCGCTCCAAGACGCCCGACGAGTTCAAGGGCCAGGTCGAGCTGATCGGCGAGCTGCTCGACGCCATGCACGCGCCGCGCTTCGCCGTCGAGGGCTTCGAGGCCGACGACATCATCGCCACCCTCGCCACCCAGGCCGAGGCCGCGGGTTTCGAGGTGCTGATCGTCACCGGCGACCGCGACTCCTTCCAGCTGGTCACCGAGAACACGACCGTGCTGTACCCGACGAAGGGCGTCTCGGAGCTGACCCGCTTCACCCCGGAGAAGGTTTTCGAGAAGTACGGATTGACGCCCGCCCAGTACCCCGACTTCGCGGCCCTGCGCGGCGACCCGTCCGACAACCTCCCCGGCATCCCCGGAGTCGGGGAGAAGACCGCCGCGAAGTGGATCAACCAGTTCGGCTCGTTCGCGGAGCTGGTCGAGCGCGTCGACGAGGTCAAGGGCAAGGCCGGGCAGAACCTCCGCGACCACTTGGAGGCGGTCAAGCTCAACCGCCGCCTCACCGAGCTGGAGCGCCAGGTCGAGCTGCCGAGGACGGTCACCGACCTGGAGCGGGGCCCGTACGACCGCAAGACCGTCGCGATGGTCCTGGACACCCTGGAGATCCGCAACCCCTCCCTGCGCGAGCGTCTCTTCGCCGTCGACCCGGGCACCGAGGAGGCCGAGACCACCCCGGTCGCGACGGACGGTGTGGAACTGGACGGCAAGATCCTCGGCACCGGCGAGCTCGCCCCCTGGCTGGCCGAGCACGGCACCGGGACCCTCGGCGTCGCCACGGTCGACACCTGGGCCCTGGGCACCGGCTCGGTCGCCGAGGTCGCCCTGGCGGCGGCCGGGGGAGCGGCCGCCTGGTTCGACCCCGCCGAGCTGGACGAGACCGACGAGAACGCGTTCGCGTCCTGGCTGGCCGACACCGGCCGTCCGAAGGTGTTCCACAGTGCCAAGGGCGCGATGCGCGTCTTCGCCGAGCACGGCTGGAGCGTCGAGGGCGTCGCCATGGACACGGCCCTCGCCGCCTACCTGGTCAAGCCGGGCCGTCGCTCCTTCGACCTGGACGCGCTGTCCCTGGAGTACCTGCACCGCGAGCTGGCCCCCGCCGCCACGGCCGACGGCCAGCTGGCCTTCGGCGCGGACGACGGCGCCGAGGCCGAGGCGCTGATGATCCAGGCCCGCGCCGTCCTCGACCTGGGCGAGGCCTTCGAGGCACGCCTCCAGGAGGTCGGTGCCGCCGACCTCCTGCGGGACATGGAGCTGCCCACCTCCGCCCTGCTCGCCCGCATGGAGCGCCACGGCATCGCCGCCGACCGCGCGCACCTCGAGGCGATGGAGCAGATGTTCGCGGGTGCCGTGCAGCAGGCCGTGAAGGAGGCCCACGCGGCCGCCGGCCACGAGTTCAACCTGGGCTCCCCCAAGCAGCTCCAGGAAGTCCTCTTCGGGGAGCTGGCCCTGCCCAGGACGAAGAAGACCAAGACCGGCTACACCACCGACGCCGACGCCCTCGCCTGGCTCGCCACCCAGACCGACAACGAACTGCCGGTGATCATGCTCCGGCACCGCGAGCAGGCGAAGCTGCGCGTCACGGTCGAGGGCCTGATCAAGACCGTCGCCGGCGACGGCCGTATCCACACCACCTTCAACCAGACGGTGGCCGCGACCGGCCGGCTGTCCTCCACGGACCCGAACCTGCAGAACATCCCGGTCCGCACCGACGAGGGCCGGGCGATCCGCCGCGGCTTCGTGGTCGGCGAGGGCTTCGAGTCCCTGATGACCGCCGACTACAGCCAGATCGAGCTGCGCGTGATGGCCCACCTCTCCGAGGACGAGGGCCTGATCGAGGCGTTCACCTCCGGTGAGGACCTGCACACCACGGTCGCCTCCCAGGTCTTCTCGGTCGAGCGGGACGCGGTGGACGCGGAGATGCGCCGCAAGATCAAGGCCATGTCCTACGGCCTGGCGTACGGTCTCTCCGCCTTCGGTCTCTCCCAGCAGCTGAACATCGAGGCGGCCGAGGCACGCGCCCTGATGGACACCTACTTCGAGCGCTTCGGCGGTGTCCGGGACTATCTGCGCCGGGCGGTCGACGAGGCGCGGGCGACGGGCTACACCGCGACGCTCTTCGGGCGCCGCCGCTACCTCCCCGACCTCAACAGCGACAACCGCCAGCGCCGCGAGGCGGCCGAGCGCATGGCCCTGAACGCGCCGATCCAGGGCACGGCGGCCGACATCGTCAAGATCGCCATGCTCAACGTCGACCGGGCCCTGCGCGAGGCGGACCTCAAGTCCCGCATGCTCCTCCAGGTCCACGACGAAATCGTGCTGGAGATCGCCCCCGGCGAGCGCAAGGCCACCGAGGAGATCGTCCGCCACGAGATGGCGAACGCGGTCCACCTGAGGGCCCCGCTCGACGTCTCGGTGGGCGTGGGCCCGGACTGGGAGTCGGCGGCGCACTAGCCTTCGGCGACTCAGCGGAGGGGCGTTTTCAGCCAAGGGCTGGACAACGCCCCTCCGCCGTCCGACGGTCGCTCCTTCTGCACAGGGCGCCAGTCACTTCTCCGCCGCACCCGCCGCATCCCGTCGGCGCACTTCGGTGGTGCCGAACCAACCGTGCCCTGCACGGCCACCCCACCCACCCGCACCAATCCCGGCCGGACCCCGGAGGGCGTTTCACTCACGTGGCCCCCGCCAAAACGCCCCCCGGGCCCCGTAACCGCAACACTGCGAGCATGGGTATACGCATGCTCCACCGCCGGACGCCCGAGGCGCAGGGCGGCACCCCGGCCCCAGCGGACACCGCCCCGGACCGGGCCACGCCCGCCTCGCCGGTCCCGGCCCTCGCGGCCGACGCAAGCACCGCCCGCATCCCCGCCGACCTGGCCACGACCGTACGCAGGGCCGCGGTGGACCTCCGGCGCCGAGTGGCCGCCCGCACCCGCCGCGCCCCCGACTGGCGCGCCTGGCCCGATCTCGCCCGCGGCTACCTCGCGCTGCTGCTCACCCTGATCCCGAGAGCCAGGCCCCGGCGCACCCTCACCGTGTTCGTGGCCCCCGTCATCGAGCGGCCGGCCGGTCCCGCCGGGCACCGACCGCCGCTGCGGGACTGCCCGGAACCGGGGCAGGGCGCCACACCCTGACCCCCACCGCGTACACCAGCACCCCGAGGACCAGCCCGGCGCCCACACCGAAGCACAGGGTGGGCACCAGGTCCCAGGGCTTCTCGTGCGCACCCCAGTACTCCCACCACCGCGTCGCCCGCTGCACCGCTCCCGCCAGGGCGCAGCCGCCGAGCACTGCGGCGGCCCACCGACGGTCCCGTACGGACAGCGCGGGCACCGCCACCGGCTCGCCGGCCGGCGCCCGCCGCAGCGCACGTACCAGGAACACGGCGATCACCACGGCGGCCACCGCGGACGTGCCGTACTGCAGCCACGAGTAGAGCGGCATGCCCGCCAGACCCCGGCCGAGGGCCGGAACCAGCCGGGACCCCCACCGGTCGTGATGCGTGAACGCGTCCCACACGACGTGCGTCAGCGCGCCGAGCACCGCGGAGACGTACCACCACAGCACCGAGACGGCCCGCACGCGCGCGTGTGGCGCACCGCAGCGCAGCAGAGCGGCCGGCCGCCCCTGCCGGCCCCGGGGCAGCAGGGCCACCAGCGGCTCCCGGACCAGCAGCCACAGCCCCACCAGCGCCCAGGAGATGGGCACGTCGACGCCGACCACACCGGCGAAGGAGTGCGTCACCGCCCCGAACTCCATGCCGCCCGGCAGGACGCTCGCGGCGTAGTAGGTCATGTCGGGCGCGAAGGAGCCCGCGACGAGCACCGAGGGCACCAGCCGGCCCCGGCCGCCGCCGTTCCGGCGGATGGCGGGCAGCACGGCCGCCGCATGGCTGAGCGTGAACGGCAACAGAGCCCCCTGGAGCGGTCGTCGGCCGTGGCACCGGAACCGGTGATCATGCGCGTCCAGTATGCGTGAGTACCGTTCGACGCCCGTCACACCAACGGAAGTTGGCCAACCGGTGAAAACCGGGCGCGAACCGGTGCCTGCTCAAAGGAAGGTGTCGTAGGGTCACCTGGGTCGCAGTGCCGGGTGCACGTTCGAACGTACGTCGCGCGGATGGAAAGGCGGGAACAGGGGGCAACCAGAGCACCGGGTCAACCGTCAGACCAGAGCGAGGCACACGGACGGAGACGGACGCACAGGCGTCCACGGGAGGGGTTCACTCTATGGCGGCGCACATCGGCAGGCGGCTGCGCAAGGGAGCGGCGACCACCGCCGTGGCCGCGGCGGCGGTCGCGGCTCTGTCCGCGTCCCAGGCTCCGGGAGCCACCGGCGAGGACCACGGCAGACAGTCCGCGGCCGGCGCCAGCGCCCCGGTACCGGACGTGGCCACCGACGGCAACGCCACCGGCAACTCGCCGTACTACACGGACCTGCCGCCGCTCAACAGCCCCAACCCCAGCCCGTCGCCCACCATCGGCACGCCCGTCTCCCGGGACCCGGCCGAGGCCGGTATCCCCGCGACCGTCCTCGACGCCTACAAGAAGGCCGAGGCCGAGCTGCGCACCTCCAAGCCGGGCTGCAACCTGCCCTGGCAACTCCTGGCCGCCATCGGCAAGGTCGAGTCGGGCCACGCCCGCGGCGGCCGCGTCGACGCCGACGGCACCACGCTGAGCCCGATCCTCGGCCCGCAGCTCGACGGCAACGGCTTCGCGCTCATCAAGGACACCGACCACGGCAAGTACGACGGCAACAGCGCCTACGACCAGGCCGTCGGCCCGATGCAGTTCATCCCGTCCACCTGGGCCTGGGCCGGCCGCGACGGCAACGGCGACGGCAAGGCGGACCCCAACAACGTCTACGACGCCGCGCTCGCCGCGGGCCACTACCTGTGCCGCAACGACTGGGACCTGTCCAGCGACGCCGGCCTGCACAGCGCGATCCTCAGCTACAACAACTCGCAGGACTACCTGAACCTGGTCCTGAACTGGCTGGAGTACTACCGCAAGGGCTCCCACTCCGTGCCCGACGGCACCGGCGGCGTGCCCTCCCGCCGCAGCGACGACGGCTCGAAGCACACCACGAAGCCCTCCGACCCGCCGAAGACCAAGCCGGACCCGGACAAGCCCGGCGGCGGCAAGGGGCACCACGACCCGAAGCCGCCAAAGCCGCCGAAGCCGCCGAAGCCGCCCACCCCCTCCGACACCGTGGACCACCTGGAGGACGCGAGCACCGGCACCGCGAAGCTCACCGCGATGGCCGGTGACGCGTTCGCCCAGCGGATCAGCACCCGCGCCGAGACCAAGGCCGGGGCGGCCGTCGGCAAGGTCCGGATCCGGTTCACCATCACCGGCGACACCGACGCCACGTTCGCCGGCGGCGAGACCGTGGCCACGATCGCCACCGACGCCAAGGGCGTGGCGCTCGCACCGGCGCTCGAGGCGGGCGAGAAGACCGGCGACTTCAAGATCACCACCGCTGTCGTCGGCCGCCAGGTCAAGGGGGTCGACTACACGGCCACCGTCACCGCCCGCGCCGCCGACACCCTCGCCCGCA
The DNA here is from genome assembly GCF_053597295.1 of Streptomyces sp. NPDC001450. Classification (NCBI taxonomy): domain Bacteria; kingdom Bacillati; phylum Actinomycetota; class Actinomycetes; order Kitasatosporales; family Streptomycetaceae; genus Streptomyces; species Streptomyces sp. NPDC001450. The sequence goes on along the minus strand of NZ_JBSFHY010000011.1, from coordinate 35,070 downwards.
CCAGCGACACCCCGCTGACCTGCACCCCGGGCGGCGAGTTCGCCGACCAGGTCCAGGTGAAGGCGACGTACAAGGGCACCGTCGCCGACAAGGTCGCGGCCACCGCCACACTGATCAAGTCGGCCGACGACGCCACCGAGAACGACAAGGGCCCCTACTTCAAGGACGCCGACGGGAAGGCCGTACGCACCCTCACCGGCCTCCAGACGGACGACAAGGGCCTGCTGACGCTGCCGAAGCTGTACGCGGACGACGTCACCGGCACCTTCCTGCTCCGGATCACCACCACCGGCGGCGCGACCCTCACCGTCGAGCTGAAGGTCGCCGCGGCCGACGCCTCGGCCAGCCCCTCGCCGAGCCCGTCCGCGACGTCCTGACGGCACGGACCCGACCCCGGGCGGCAGGGCGCCTCTTCCGTCATGGCGGAGGGGGCGCCCTTGTCTGTGTGCGCGACGTGTTCTCATCTCACGCGCGCGTTGCTACGGTGCCGAACCTGACGACCCATCAGGAACCGTCCGCCGGGAGGCCCCGCATGCGCGCCCTGATCGCCGCCGCGACCGGTCTCGCCCTCGCGCTCGCCCTGGTCCTCGCGATCACCGCCATGGGTGCGCCGACGGGCCGGACGTCCCCCAAGCCGCTGCTGACGACGGTGCCCGCGCACCCGTAGCAGCGCCCGTCCGGGAGGGAGGCCGGAATGCGCCGCAAGGCAAGCCTGGTCCTGCTCGCCTGCGCCGTGTTCTTCGCGGCGCTGTCCCCGCTGCTGCGCTGGTACGCCTTCCCGCGCCTGGCCAGGATCCCCGCGAACCAGTACCAGGACATGGTCTTGGAGGCCAGGGGCGCGACCCTCCTCGACTACGGCACCATGCGCGCGAAGAAGGTCTCCAGGGTGACCATCGTGCAGACCCTCAAGGGCGACGTGGAGGCCGCCGAGCGGATCGAGAAGACCGCGGGACGGCCCGTCGTCGTCTGGGACGGGCTGTCCTACGTCCAGGGCCCCGACGGCAAGATGGTCTCCCGGATCCCGGAGCGCTACATCTTCGACGCCCACAGCCAGGACCCCGTCCACGCCACCGGCGAGTCGGTCGACGGCGACCCGGTCAAGCGGGACGGCATCGAGTTCAAGTGGCCCTTCCTGACCCAGAAGCGCGACTACGAGTACTTCGACGCGCAGGCCCGCACCACCAGCCCCATCCACTACAAGGGCACCCAGACCTTCCGCGGCCTGAAGGTCTACTACTTCGAACAGACCATCCCCTGGACCAAGGTAGCCATGCCCAAGGCCATGCCGGTTCAGGGCATCACCCCCGAGTCGGTGGCCAAGACCGGCACCACCCGCTGGTACAGCACGGTCCGGAGGTTCTGGGTCGAGCCCGTCACCGGAGCGCCCGTCTACGGCGAGGAGCTCCACAAGGAGGAGCTGCGCGGCGGCACCCTCCTCGGCGGCCGCGCCAAGGTAACGGCGTTCGCCGGGGACGTGAAGATGCGCGAGGACTACATCGAGCACACCGTCGCCCTGGTCAAGCACAACCGCACCCTGGTCCTGCTGATGACCTCCTACCTGCCCTGGAGCTTCCTGAGCCTCGGCCTCCTGCTCCTCGCGCTCTCCCTCTGCCTGGAGGCACGCGGACGCCGCCCCGAGGGCCCGGCACCCGCACAGGCGACGGAACCCGAACCGGTCAGCGCCTGAGCCGCGCGTTGGTGTGCCGGGTGGGCTCGGCGGTCGCCGGGTCCTCGGGCCACGGATGCTTCGGATAGCGCCCGCGCAGCTCCGCGCGCACGCCCTTGTAGCCGTCCTTCCAGAAGGAGGCGAGGTCGGCTGTCACGGCGGCGGGCCGTCCGGCGGGGGAGAGGAGATGGACGAGCACCGGAACCCCGGCCACCGCCGGGGTCTCCTGCAACCCGAACATCTCCTGCAGCTTCACCGCGAGGACGGGCCGCTCCGGGTCCCCGTAGTCGATCCGGATTCTGGACCCACTGGGTACGGCGATCCGTTCGGGCGCCAGCTCGTCCAGCCGGGCGGCCTCCCCGCTCGCCCAGGGCAGCAGCCGCGCGAGCGCCTGTCCGGCGTCGATCCGCCCGAGATCGGCCCGTCTCCGGGCCCGGCTCAGCTCCGGCTCCAACCACTCGTCCGCGCGCGCGTGCAGCGCTTCGTCCGACACGTCCGGCCACGGCTCCCCGAGGTGCGCACGCAGAAACGCCAGCCGCTGCCGCAGCACCTCCGCCTCCGGCGACCACCGCAACAGCCCGAACCCCTCCTGGCGGAGCCCTTCGAGGAGGGCGCCGCGCACGAGCCCGGGTTCGACGTCCTTCAGGGGCCGTACGGCCAGCTCGATGGCCCCGAGCCGTTCGACCCGCCGGGCTACGACATCCCCGTCGGCCCAGTGCACCTCGTCCCGCTCCTCGAGCAGGGCCCCGGCCGCCGCTCGCGCCACGTCCTCGTGCACGGCGGCTCCGAGCCGCACCCGCGCGTGCCCCTTTCCGCCGGGTCGGTCGGCGACGGCGACGACGATCCAGGGTGCGCCGCGCAGAGCGGACCCGTCGTCCAGCTCGGCCCTGGTCCCCGACGCCATGAGGTAGGAACCACCGTCGAGCTTGGCGACCCGCTCGGGGAAGGCGAGCGCGGCGACCAGCCCGGCGATCCGGTCGTCACCGGTGCCGGGCCCGGCCTGGACGTCCACGTGTGACTGACGGTCGTGGGTGGGCGGGTGCGAAAACTCCTCCGATACGGCCCGCAGGCGCCGTACTTCCGCAGCCCACCGCCCCGCGTAGGCGTCACCGCCACGCCGAGCACGCCGCAACGCACCCGCAAGATCATCCCCGTAATCCCGCGGCACCTCTTCAGAAAGCAGAGCGACAACCGAGGCACCCCCACCGGAGGTGTCCAGCAAGGCCCGCCCCAGCCGAGGGTGCACCCCCAACCGCCCCAGCCGCACACCGACATCGGTGGCCCGGCCGGCGGAGTCCACCGCCCCCACCGCTGTCAGCACGGAGCGCGCCGCAGCCATGGCCCCACCGGGTGGCGGATCCAGCAACGCCAGCCCGGAGGCGTCCCGATCGCCCCAGCAGGCCGCCTGAAGGGCGAACGCGGTCAGGTCGGCCACCTTGATCTCCGGCGCCGGGAAGGCCGGCAGACGCACGTCCTCGGCCTCCGTCCAGCACCGGTACACCACACCCGGTGCCTCACGTCCGGCCCGCCCCGCCCGCTGCCGCCCGGCAGCCCGCGACGCCCGCACCGTCGCCAGTCCGCTCAGCCCGCGCGCGTGGTCCACACGCGGCTCCCGTGCCAGCCCCGAGTCGACCACCACCCGCACCCCGGGCACCGTCAGCGACGACTCCGCCACGGACGTGGCCAGCACCACCCGGCGCCGCTCGCCGGGAGCCAGCACCGCGTCCTGGACGGCGGCCGGCGCCCGCCCGTGCACCTGCAGCACCTCGACCTCACCCGGATGGCCCAGCTGCCCGGCCACGCGCGCGATCTCGCCCACTCCGGGCAGGAAACACAGCACGTCCCCCTCCCGCTCGGCCAGCGCCCGCCGCACCACCGACGCCACATGCCCCAGCAGCGCAGGATCGACCCACATGCCGTGCGGCGGCCGTACCGCACGCGCGGGCGGCGCCCAGACCACGTCCACCGGATGCGAGACCCCCTCGGCCTCCACCACCGGAGCGTTGCCGAGCAGCCGCGCCCAGCCCTGCGCGTCCGTGGTCGCCGAAGCGGCCAGCAGCCGAAGTTCCGGCCGCAGCGTCTGCCGTACGTCCCAGAGGAAGGCGGCCACCGTGTCGGCGTCCAGATGCCGCTCATGGCACTCGTCGAGCACCACCACGTCGACGCCGGCCAGCTCCGGATCCCGTTGCAGCCGCTGCAACAGCACACCGGTCGTCACCACCTCCACGCGCGCGCGGCGCCCCACGACCCGCTCGCCGCGCACCGTGAAGCCGACGCTCTCGCCGGGCTTCTCGCCCAGCAGCCACGCCATCCGCCGGGCCGCCGCGCGCGTCGCGATCCGCCGCGGCTCGGCCACCACGACCCGCCGCGCCGGGCCGCCGCCGACCAGCCCCGCCAGCACGAGCGGTGCCAGCGTCGTCTTGCCGGTACCGGGCGGCGCCACGAGCACGGCGGTGCCGTGCCCCTCCAGGGCGTCGCTCAGGGCGGGCAGGGCGGCACGGACGGGCAGCGCGTCCAGGGCGTCGTAACGGATCACGCCCCTAGTGTCGTACGACGTCGAAAACGCCCCGCACGCGCGCGTGCGGGGCGTTCAGTGAGCGACGCCGCTCAGTCCCGCTCGCAGACGAAGATCGCCGTACCCGGGATCAGGTTCCCGCGCAGCGGAGACCAGCCGCCCCACTCCGAGGTGTTCCAGGCCGGCCACTCCGGCTCCACCAGGTCCACGAGCCGGAAGCCCGAGGCCACGATGTCCCGGACCCGGTCGCCGAGCGTCCTGTGGTGCTCGACGTACACCGCGCGGCCCTCGTCGTCCTGCTCCACGTAGGGCGTGCGGTCGAAGTAGGACGCGGACACCGACAGGCCCTCGGGGCCGGGCTCGTCCGGGAACGCCCAGCGGATCGGGTGCGTCACCGAGAAGACGAACCGGCCACCCGGCCGCAGTACCCGCCGCACCTCGCGCAGCACCAGCCGTGGGTCGGCCACGAACGGCAGCGCCCCGTACGCGGAGCACGCCAGGTCGAAGGAGCCGTCCGCGAAGGGCAGCGCGCCGGCGTCGGCGCAGATCAGGGGAAACGATCGGCCGATGCGCAGGGCGTGCTGGAGCTGGCGGTGCGAGAGGTCCAGGGCCACCGGGTGGGCGCCCTGGGCGGCGAGCCAGCGCGCGCACTGGGCCGCGCCCGCGCCTATCTCCAGGACGTCCTTGCCCTTCAGGTCCTCCGGGGCGCCGAGCAGTTCGGCCTCCACCTCGTCCAGGCCCTCCGGGCCCCACACGAAGCGGTCGTCGCCCAGGAACGTGCCGTGCTCGACCTGGTACTCGTCGGCGTTTCGGTCCCACCAGCCACGGTTGGCCCGGGTGCTCTCCGCGACCCCGGCGTCACGTCGGGTGGCTTCCGGCTCGAACCCCTCAGGGTCGAGCGCTTCGGACTCTTGGATGATCGGCTCCCTCGTCGTACTCTTCCGTGCAACCCGCCCGGGCGAGTGCGTCGCGGAAGGGGTCCCACGGCCCCTGCGTGGCCTCCTGGGACGATTCTTGTGCCGGGTATGCGGCGATCCGCCCCGGGTGTGCGCCTTCGCGCATTGACCCTGCCCGGCTGCCCCCGTATGCTACAAGTTGCGCTGCGGGCCTGCGCACCTCAGACGTAGCAGGCTGCGCTCGCATCTGTTGTATGTCCCCTCGGTTGTCGAGGCGCCATCACCAGTCTCTGGTGGGGCGCTTCCTTGGCTGTCCGGCTTCTGCAGAGCGAAACGGGCTCCCGGCGTAAGCAGTACCTACGACTTCAATGTCCGTACCGGAGCCCTTTCCCACATGACGAGCAGCACCGAGACCACCGCCACCACCCCGCAGGTAGCGGTCAACGACATCGGTAACGAGGAAGCCTTCCTCGCAGCGATCGACGAGACGATCAAGTACTTCAACGACGGCGACATCGTCGACGGCGTCATCGTGAAGGTCGACCGGGACGAGGTCCTGCTCGACATCGGTTACAAGACCGAAGGTGTCATCCCGAGCCGCGAGCTCTCGATCAAGCACGACGTCGACCCGAACGAGGTCGTCGCCGTCGGCGACGAGATCGAGGCCCTGGTCCTCCAGAAGGAGGACAAGGAAGGCCGCCTGATCCTCTCGAAGAAGCGCGCCCAGTACGAGCGTGCCTGGGGCACCATCGAGAAGATCAAGGAAGAGGACGGCATCGTCACCGGTACCGTCATCGAGGTCGTCAAGGGTGGTCTCATCCTCGACATCGGCCTCCGTGGCTTCCTCCCGGCCTCCCTGGTCGAGATGCGCCGCGTTCGCGACCTCCAGCCGTACGTCGGCAAGGAGCTCGAGGCCAAGATCATCGAGCTGGACAAGAACCGCAACAACGTGGTCCTGTCCCGCCGCGCCTGGCTCGAGCAGACCCAGTCCGAGGTCCGCCAGACGTTCCTCACGACCCTCCAGAAGGGTCAGGTCCGTTCCGGCGTCGTCTCCTCGATCGTCAACTTCGGTGCCTTCGTGGACCTGGGTGGCGTCGACGGTCTGGTCCACGTCTCCGAGCTGTCCTGGAAGCACATCGACCACCCGTCCGAGGTTGTCGAGGTCGGCCAGGAGGTCACCGTCGAGGTTCTCGACGTCGACATGGACCGCGAGCGTGTCTCCCTGTCGCTGAAGGCGACCCAGGAAGACCCGTGGCAGCAGTTCGCCCGGACCCACCAGATCGGTCAGGTCGTCCCGGGTAAGGTCACCAAGCTGGTTCCGTTCGGTGCGTTCGTCCGCGTGGACGAGGGCATCGAGGGTCTGGTCCACATCTCCGAGCTGGCCGAGCGCCACGTGGAGATCCCGGAGCAGGTCGTCCAGGTCAACGACGAGATCTTCGTCAAGGTCATCGACATCGACCTCGAGCGTCGTCGCATCAGCCTCTCGCTGAAGCAGGCCAACGAGTCCTTCGGTGCCGACCCGGCCTCGGTCGAGTTCGACCCGACCCTGTACGGCATGGCCGCGTCCTACGACGACCAGGGCAACTACATCTACCCCGAGGGCTTCGACCCCGAGACCAACGACTGGCTCGAGGGCTACGAGAAGCAGCGCGAGGAGTGGGAGCGCCAGTACGCCGAGGCGCAGTCCCGCTTCGAGCAGCACCAGCAGCAGGTCATCAAGTCCCGCGAGGCCGACGCTGCCGCTGCCGCCGAGGGTGGCGAGGCCGCCGCTCCGGCCGCGACCGGCGGTTCGTACTCCTCCGAGGGCGCGGACACCTCTGGTGCCCTGGCCTCGGACGAGGCGCTGGCCGCGCTTCGCGAGAAGCTGGCCGGTGGCCAGAGCTGAGCGCTAGCCGCTGGGCTTAGCCGATAGTTCTGAGGGGCCGTACCTTTCGAGGTGCGGCCCCTCAGACTTGTTCGGGAGCCTGCCGGTCGTCGTTCTGTCGCCGGCCGTCTGGTCGCGCAGTTCCCCGCGCCCCTTGGGGAGTTCGGGTCGCCCGTGTCAGGAAGTGACCGGGATGTTGGTCAGGCCCTTGCCGCCGGTCGCCGTGTTGGTGCTGTAGACCGTCGTCCTGCAGCTTGTGCTGTAGTTCGTCACGTCGATCGCCAGCCGGGTCGAGCCGGTGGCGCCGGTCAAAGTTGACTTGTTGTTCTTGAAAACCGTGCCGCAGCCCCAGCCGGACTGCTGGGTGTGGGTCTGGTAGCCGTCGTTGCTGGTGTTCCGGCCGGTGTTGTCCTGGACGAGGACGTTGTCGCCCTTCACGTCGACCCAGGAGTCGTCGTAGTTGGCGCCGGTCAGCCCGCTGCCGTCGAACGTGTTGCCGACGATCTGCGCGCCCGTCGTGCCCTCCTTGATGTCGACGTTCTCGCCGCCGACGCCGGGGCCGATCGTGTTGTTCAGGATCTGGATGCGGTCGCTCTTGTCCAAGAGCGTGTTCGCGGTCCCCACGTAGACGCCCTCGCCCATGCCCCGGCCGTCGTTCCCGGTGTCGTAGATCCGCGAGTTCCTGATCACGCCGTCCGTGCTGGAGTTGCGGAAGTGCACGCCCTCCATGTCGAGCCCGTGCACCGTGACGCCGTCCACCACGACACCCTTGGCCGAGTCGATCATGATGCCCTTCTGGCCGCCGGTCACGGTCAGCCCGCTGACCGTCCAGTAGGACGCGCCGTTCAGGTGCAGGCCGTAGCCGCCGCTCGCGGTGAGTACGGCCTTGGGGGAGCCGGTGAGGGTGATGCGCGCCGTGGCGCCGGCCGGTGTGGTCGCCTTGAAGTTGCCGGTGTACGTGCCGTCCGCGAGATGGATCGTGTCGCCCGGCTTCGCGTTGCCGAGCGCGGTCTTGAGCTGGGCCGCGGTGCCGACCTCGATGGTCGAGGCGGCCGGGGCCGGGCCCGCGGACAGGAGCAGACCGCCGGTGGCGGTGGTCGCGGCGAGCAGGGAGGTGAGCAGCGTGCGCGTGCGCATGAGGGGTGCCTTCCCGTCGTACGGACACGAGATCTCATACATGAACGTTGTGCGTGAATATGAACTCCGGTCTTCGTGAAGGTACGGACCAGTTGACGGGGCGTCAAGGTGTGCGGAGCGAGGCGCCTGATCAGCGGCCTGACGCGGGAATGCCCACGCCCCAGGGGACGTTGTCGAAGAGGAACACGAGGAGGAGCGGTCACAGTGCTTGATCCGCAGGGTTTGTACGCATGGGAGCCGAAGGGCCTGGCCGTCGTCGACATGGCGCTCGCCCAGGAGTCGGCCGGACTTGTCATGCTCTACCACTTCGACGGATACATCGACGCGGGTGAAACGGGCGACCAGATCGTCGACCGGCTCCTCGACTCACTGCCCCACCAGGTCGTGGCCCGCTTCGACCACGACCGGCTCGTGGACTACCGGGCCCGCCGCCCGCTGCTGACCTTCAAGCGGGACAGCTGGACCGACTACGAGGAGCCCGCCATCACGGTCCACCTCGTCCAGGACGCCACCGGCGCCCCCTTCCTGCTGCTGTCCGGGCCCGAACCGGACGTGGAGTGGGAGCGGTTCGCGGCCGCCGTACGGCAGATCGTGGAGCGGCTCGGCGTCCGCCTGTCCGTTAACTTCCACGGCATCCCCATGGGCGTCCCGCACACCCGCCCCGTGGGCCTCACCCCGCACGGCAACCGCACCGACCTGATCCCGGGCCACCGCAGCCCCTTCGACGAGGCCCAGGTGCCCGGCAGTGCCGAGTCGCTGCTGGAGTACCGTCTCATGGAGGCCGGACACGACGTCCTGGGCGTCGCCGCGCACGTCCCGCACTACATCGCCCGCTCCCCGTACCCGGACGCCGCGCTGACCGTCCTGGAGGCCGTCACCGCCGCCACCGGGCTGGTGCTGCCGGGCATCGCGCACTCCCTGCGTACGGACGCGCACCGCACGCAGACCGAGATCGACCGGCAGATCCAGGAGGGCGACGAGGAGCTGACCTCGCTCGTTCAGGGCCTGGAGCACCAGTACGACGCGTCCGCGGGCGCCGAGACCCGGGGCAACATGCTCGCCGAGCCGGTCGAGATTCCGTCGGCCGACGAGATCGGGCGGGAGTTCGAGCGGTTCCTGGCGGAGCGTGAGGGTGAGAACTAGGCCCGGTCGGTGGGCCCGGTCGTGGATCTGGCGCCAGGGGTGGCCCTGGCAGTGGCAGGGCCTAAGCTTCCGCTCATGCTGAAAGTGGGCCTGACCGGCGGCATCGGCGCCGGCAAGAGCGAGGTGTCGCGGCTGCTCGTGGAGCACGGGGCCGTGCTGATCGACGCCGACCGCATCGCGCGCGAGGTCGTCGCGCCCGGGACGCCCGGGCTCGCGGCCGTGGTGGAGGCCTTCGGTGAGGAGATCCTCGCCGCGGACGGCAGCCTGGACCGGCCCAGACTCGGCTCCATCGTCTTCGCCGATCCCGAGAAGCTGGCCGTCCTCAACTCGATCGTGCATCCCCTGGTGGGAGCCCGCTCCCACGAGCTGGAGAGCGCCGCGACCGAGGGCGCCGTCGTGATCCACGACGTGCCGCTCCTCACCGAGAACGGCCTGGCGCCGCTGTACGACCTGGTGGTCGTCGTCGACGCGAGCCCCGAGACCCAGCTCGACCGGCTGGTCCGGCTGCGCGGGATGACCGAGGACGACGCACGCGCGCGCATGGCCGCGCAGGCGACCCGCGAGCAGCGCCGGGAGATCGCGGACATCGTGATCGACAACGACGTACCCCTGGACGCGCTGCACAAGCGCGTGGCGGAGGTCTGGGACGACCTCGTGCGCCGGGCACGCGAGCCCTGGGCGGCATCCGGGGACGGGCGGTCGGGCGACGGCGGCGCGGAATAGCCGACCGCGTCAGGGCGTTGAACCGCCGCAGTGAGGGAAGGACTTTGCCGTGCCCGAGACCAGCGGTTCGACCGGACGTAGTCCGGAGACGCATGTCATAGACTTCCGCGCCGCCGAGCAGCTGCTCAACGCGCGGGATCCGCGGGGTGCGGTGAAGCTGCTGGACGGGGTCATCGCCGTACATCCCGAGAACACCGCGGCCCGGCTGCTGCGTGCGCGTGCCTTCTTCGCTGCCGCGCAACTGAGGCCCGCCGAACTCGAGTTCACCATCGTGCTGGAGCGTGAGCCGGACAACGCGTTCGCGCACTTCGCGCTCGCCCGCACCTATGAACGCCAGGGCCGCGCCGACCAGGCCAAGCGTCACTTCCGGCTGGCAGCGGCGCTCGACCCCAACCCGCAGTACCTGAAGGCGGCCGGCTTCGAGTCCTGACCGCCGGCCGGTCCGCGCCGGGGAGTCCACGCCGACGGGTCCGCGCCGACGTCCGCGCTGGAGGCGCGCCGAGGGATCAGGATCCGCAGGCCGCCGTCACGGGTGGTGCGGTCGAGACGGGCGCGGGTAGGGACGGCTGCTCGGCCGTGGGTAGGGCGGGCCGTTGTCCGGCGGCCGGTACGGCGGTACGTCCCGGCCCGGCTGGTAGTGCGGGCCCTGCCGGATGTGTCTGAGGATCATGGTCATGTCGATGGTGGCCACCAACCACAGCACCCCGCAGACGGCCGCCCAGCCGGGGCGTCCGACGAGCGCGAACGCCGCCGTGCCGAAGATCGCCCAGACCAGCCCCCACACGCTCAGCCAGAAGCGCGCTCGCAGCGCACTGCGCGCGGTCGCCGGCTCACTGCCCGTACGCATCGGATCACCACTCCTCCTTCAACGTACTCTTCGTCGGGGACGTTCATCAACGACGTTCGTCGAAGGGGGATGCGCCGTGCTGCCGGACGCCGACGACCTGCCCGAAGTGCTCCTCGACCTGGCCGTGCGGCACGAGGAGATCAACGAACTGGTGTCGCCGCGGCGCACGGTGCCGGGTGACCCGGGCGCGCGGCGCCTTCTCGAGAGGGCGTCGAGGAGCTGCTCCGGGACCTGGGCCGGACGGGCCGCACGCCCGACCTCGGCGAGCTGCTCGCGTCCGCTCCGCCCGCGCTGCACGGCACCTTCGCCGCACCCTGGCCGACCTGGGGCGTCACCTGGAAGCGGCACCCGGCACACCCTGCCTGAACCTGCACATCCCCGACTTCCACGGCCCGCTGACGCCGTCCGCCTGCGACCGGCCATCTGCGGGCCGGAGGGTACTGGTACATCGGGCACGGCTGGTTCCCGCTCCAGAGGTTCCCGCTGCAGGGCGAATGACTCGAACGAGTGAATCAGGGCTGGGCGGGAACGGGCGTGCGGAAGCCGCCCGTTGTTCGGGCATGACAGTCGAAATGCGTGAGGGATACGACGGAACCGGACCCGGTGCGATCACTCCGGACGGCTGCGCGGTCGAGCTGTACACGCGGCTCCCGGTGGGGGACGAGCCGGACGTCATCGCCGCGGCGGTGCCCGCCAGGGCACACATCCTGGAGCTGGGCAGCGGAGTGGGCCGGATGACCCACCCCTTGCTGGAGCGCGGTTTCACGGTCACGGCGGTGGACGAGTCCGCCGAGATGCTCGCCCACGTCCGCGGGGCACGCACGATATGCGGCCCCATCGAGAGGCTGGACCTGGACGAGAGGTTCGACGTGGTGATGCTCGCGTCGTTCCTCGTGCACAACGGTGACGTCGAGGTGAGGCGGGGCATGCTGCGCGCCTGCGCCCGGCACGTGGCGAAGGGCGGCTGCGTGCTCATCCAGCGGGAAGGCGCGGACTACCACACCAACGTGCCGAGGCAGCGGGACGACCCGAGCGGCTTCACCGTGCGGATCGCGTCGTCGGAGCCGGCTGGCGAGGGGGTGAACTCGGTGCGCGCCGAGTACGTGTTCCCGGACGCGGTCTGGACCCAGACGTTCCTGGCCCGGCCCCTCACGAAGGAGCAGTTCGAGGAGGCGCTTGCAGAGGCGGGACTGGAGGTGGACACCTATCTCACTCCCGACGGGATGTGGGTGCGGGCGGTACCGGTGGTGTAAGAGCGATGAGTTCTCGGGCTGCGGGCGGTCTACCTCGGTGACAGCAACCGGGACCGCTTCACCCAGGAGACCCCCATGCCCGAGACCACCGCCCCCGCCGCTTCCGCTCCCTCCACCGCTTCCGTGACCACTCGCGGTCGCCTCGCCCGGATCGCCCTGCGCGCGGTGCAGGTGCTGCTCGCCCTCTTCTACGGGATCGCGAGCGCCCTGCCCAAGCTGATCGCGCACCCGTCGGCCGTCGAATCCTTCGACAAGATCGGCTGGGGCAGTGTGGGTATGTACACCATCGGTGCGCTCGAACTGGCCGGTGCGGTCGCGCTGTTGGTGCCGGTGCTGCAGTCGGTGGCGGCGATCGCACTGAGCGCCCTGATGGTGGGCGCGTTCATCGTCCAGGTCACCGTCTTCGACGGTCGGTACGCTGCGACCCCGCTGATCCTGATCGTGCCGCTCGTGCTGATCGCCTGGTCCCGGCGCGGGCACAACGCGGAACTGCTGCGGCTGCTGAAGCGGGCGGGCCGACGGGCTTGACCCGTGCTGGACACCGCCGGTGACGTCGGCCGGGGCGCGTGGGCCTGGCCGACGTCACGGTGCGCAGACGCAGTCACTGGTGTGCAGGGACATGGGGATGAGGCACACGCGGGCGGCGGCTCACCGCCCCCGCGGCCGCCCGCCCTGCCCGCCAGGTCCTGGTGCCTTCCCTGACCCGCCTGTCCCGCCTGACCCGCCCGGGCGACCCAGCCCGGTCGGCCCGCTCGGCCCGCCGAGTCCACCCATGCCGCCCAGTGCGCGCAGTCGTTCCATCTCGCGGCGGTCCCGCTTGGTGGGGCGGCCGGCGCCGCGGTCGCGGAGGCCGACGGGGGCCACGGCCTCGCGGGGCGGGGGAGGAGGGGAGTTGTCGACGTAGCACTGGGCGGCCACCGGGGCGCCGACGCGCTTGCGGATCAGCCGCTTGACGATCACGACCCGCTCCCGGCCCTCGTGCCGCAGGCGCACCTCGTCACCGACGCGCACGGAGTAGGCGGGCTTCACCCGCTCGCCGTTGACGTGGACGTGCCCGCCACGGCAGGCGGTCGCGCCCAGGGAGCGGGTCTTGATCAGGCGGACGGCCCAGATCCAGCTGTCGATCCGCACGGTCTCGCCGCTCGCCGGCCCGGCGGCCTCGGCGGCAGCCACCGCTGCGGCGATCTTCGGGTCGACCGGCTGGGCACCGGCGGCTCCAGAACCCTCGGCGTCCTGGACGGAGGCCACGTCGCCCGATCCGCCGGAGTCACGCTGCACGTTCTCGTCCGCATCCTCGGAAGCCATGTCCTGACCTTAACCCGGCGGGCTGGGCGGTCCGGAGGCGTTTTCCGGGGGGCGCCCGTCCTCGGGGAAGTGCCGAAGCGCGCCATCGGAACCCGGCGGGCCGGATGAGTCGGGCCGGGCGAGTCGGGGCGTTTTCCGGGCCCCGGGCTCGGAGAGCGTCGAAGGACGCCCGCCCCCGAGACCTCGTCGGCCCGGAAGCTCCCGTCGCCCGCTGCCCGCCCTCACCGCAGGCGGCCCCACCCGGGAAACGCGGCCTCACGCGCCAGGCGAGCCGGAGGCGCTGTCCCGGACTGGGCATACGGTGACCTTATGGACGACAGCTGCGCCCTTGCTCGGCTTGACCGGCGCGTCACGGAGTGCCGGGCCTGTCCGCGGCTGGTCGAGTGGCGCGAGGAGGTGGCCCGGACCAAGCGGGCCGGGTTCGCCGACTGGACGTACTGGGGGCGGCCGGTGCCCGGCTTCGGTCCGGCCGACGCCCGCCTCGTGATCATCGGGCTGGCCCCCGCCGCGCACGGGGGCAACCGCACGGGTCGTATGTTCACCGGGGACCGCTCGGGAGACGTGCTGTACCAGGCGTTGTACGACGTGGGGCTTGCCTCGCAGCCCACCTCCGTGCGTGCCGACGACGACCTGGAGCTGTACGGCGTGCGCGTCACCGCGCCCGTGCACTGCGCCCCGCCCGCCAACAAGCCCACCCCCGGGGAACGCGACACCTGCCGCCCCTGGCTGGTCCAGGAGCTGAAGCTGCTGCGCCCGACGCTCCGGGCGGCCGTGGTGCTCGGCGCCTTCGGCTGGCAGGCGGCGCTGCCCGCGTTCGCCGAGGCGGGCTGGCCCGTGCCCCGGCCCCGCCCCGTCTTCGCCCACGGCACCCGAGTCACCCTCGACGGCCTGGACGTCTTCGGCTGCTTCCATGTCAGTCAGCGCAACACCTTCACCGGTCGGCTCACCCCCCTGATGCTGCGCGAGGTGCTGCGCACGGCGGCCGACGCGGCCGGACTGCCGCAGTGATGCCTCAGCCGGCTTCGGCGGGCTCGGTCCCGAACAGGTGCCGTACCGTCGAGCGGTAGTTGGCGCGGACGTGGCCGAGTGCGTGGGCGCGGGCGCGGTCCGGGTTGCCGGAGGCGATGGCCTCGTACAACTCGCGGTGTTCGTCGAGGAGTTGGGGCCACTCCTCGTTCTGCCGGGTGAGCCAGCGCAGCCGGCCGTCGACCGGTTCCATGACGGAGATCAGCAGGCTGTTGCCGGCCATGGCCAGGATGCGGTCGTGGAAGCGGGTGTTGATGTCCGTGATCGACTCGCCGTCCCCCTCCTGCGTCGCCGCCGCGGCCTCGGCCAGCAGCCCGCGCAACTCCGCCAGCGCCTCGGGCGTCGCCCGTGCCGCGGCCAGTCCCGCCACGTACACCTCCAACGCCTCGCGCAGCTCGAAGAGTTCCTTCACATCGGTCGGGGTCAACCGGCGTACGACTGTACGGCGCGCCGACTCGAACAGGACGAAGCCCTCGGCGACCAGGGCGCGGATCGCCTCCCGCACCGGCACCCGCGAGACGCCGAAGCGCTCGGCCAGCTCCCGTTCGACGAGCCGTTCACCGGGCCCGAGACGCCCCGCGATGATGTCCTGCCGCAGGGTCGCGAGGACCCGTTCGCGCACCGCGCCCAGGGGTTCGGTCTTCGTCGTCGTGGGGCTCATGGGGCCATCTTCGCCGACCCGGCGGTGCTTTTACGGAGAAGTAACAGCGACGACATCGGTCCGAACGCTTGACGGCGGGACCATGACGGCAGTTTGGTATACCAAACGAGGCGCTCGGCACCCCCCACAGTCCGGTACTCCGGACAATGCAGCCCTCCTCCTCCGTCCCCTCGCCCATGGAGGCCCCGTGTCCCTCGCCGACCGCGCCGAAGCCACCGGCGCCGCTCCAGCGTTCGTCCCCGACCCCCGCCTCACCAACGAGGACCTCGCCCCCGCCGAGCAGCGGAACTGGAAGGTCTTCGACCTGTTCGCCATGTGGATGTCCGACGTCCACAACCTCGGCAACTACACCTTCGCCGCCGGCCTGCTGGTCCTCGGCATGAACGTCTGGCAGGTCTTCACCTCCCTGCTCGTCGGGTTCGTGCTCATCTACGTCGGCATGAACTGGATGGGGAGGATCGGCCAGCGCCACGGCGTCCCCTTCCCCGTCGTCAGCCGCATCAGCTTCGGCGTCTGGGGCGCCAACATCCCGGCCCTGATCCGGGCCGTGATCGCCATCATGTGGTACGGCATCCAGACCTATCTGGCCTCCGTCGCCGTCAACGTGATGCTGCTGGCGGCCTGGCCGGGCCTGGAGTCCCTCACCCGCAGCTCCTTCCTCGGCCTGGACGCCCTCGGCTGGATCTCCTTCGTCTCCCTCTGGCTGATCCAGGCGCTGATCATCAGTCAGGGCATGGAATCGGTACGGAAGTTCCAGGACTTCTGCGGCCCGGCGATCTGGCTGGTGATGATCGCGCTGGCGGTCTGGGTCCTGGCCAAGGCCCACTGGAGCATCTCGCTCACCTCCACCCCGCACCCGGTCTCCGTCGGTGAGCAGTGGCGGCAGTGGTTCGGCGCGATCGGCCTGATCCTCGCCACCTACGGCACGCTGATGCTCAACTTCTGCGACTTCTCCCGCTTCGCACCCGACTACAGGACGGTCCGGCGCGGCAACTTCTGGGGCCTGCCCATCAACTCCACCGCCTTCGTCGTCGTCTCCGTCATCGTCACGGCGGGTTCGCTGGAGGTCTGGGGCGAGGCCATCACGGACCCGGCGGAGCTGGTCGCCAAGGTCGGCAACACCTGGGTGCTGGTGCTGGCCGCGCTGACCTTCGCCATTGCCACCATGGGCGTCAACATCGTCGCCAACTTCGTCTCACCGGCGTACGACCTGGCCAACGTCTGGCCGCAGAAGATCACCTTCAAGGTCGGCGGTCTGATCAGCACGGTGGCCGCCCTTATCGTCACCCCCTGGAACCTCTTCTCCAACCCGACCGTGGTCAACTACTTCCTCGGCGGCCTCGGTGCCTTCCTGGGCCCGCTGTTCGGCGTGATCATGGTCGACTACTACGCGGTCAAGCGCGGCCGGGTCGACGTGGACCGACTCTTCGACGCCACGCCCGGCTCCCGCTACTACTACCGCAAGGGCGTCAACCCCAAGGCGCTGTGGGCGTTCCTGCCCTCGGCCGCCGTCGCCGCGGTGCTGGCGCTGGGCAAGTCCTTCAGCGACGTGGCGCCGTACTCCTGGTTCATCGGCACGGCGCTGGCCGCCGGGCTGTACGCGGTGCTGTGCCGTGGCGAGCGGGCCCGGACGGCCGGGGCGGAGGTCTGACGGACGTGCGGATCGTCGTCACCAACTGCAACACCACGCAGGAGATGACCGAGGAGATCGTCCGAGGTGCCCGGGCCGCCGCAGGCCCGGGCACCACCGTGACCGGGCTGACCCCCGCGTGGGGCCCCGAGTCGGCCGAGGGCTGGCTCGACAGCTACCTCTCGGCCGCGGCCGTCCTCGACGCACTGCGCACCTACGACGGCCCGTCGTACGACGCCGTCGTGCTGGCCGGGTTCGGGGAGCACGGCCGGGAGGGCGTACGGGAGCTGGTGGACGTGCCCGTCGTGGACATCACCGAGGCCGCGGCCCACCTCGCC
This sequence comes from Streptomyces sp. NPDC001450, assembly GCF_053597295.1. NCBI lineage: Bacteria > Bacillati > Actinomycetota > Actinomycetes > Kitasatosporales > Streptomycetaceae > Streptomyces > Streptomyces sp. NPDC001450. The sequence goes on along the minus strand of NZ_JBSFHY010000011.1, from coordinate 18,066 downwards.
TGCCTCCTCGGGCGGCGGTACGGCGTCGTCACCACCCTCGACCGGTCCCGCGGCCAGATCGAGGACAGCCTGGAGACCGCCGGCGTGGCCCGCAACTGCGCCGCCGTGATCGGCACGGGCCTGGGCGTCCTCGACCTCGCCGACTACCCGGCCCGCACCGAGGCCGCCTTCCTCGCCGCGGCCGAACGGGCCCGCGAGGCCGGCGCCGAGGTCCTGGTGCTCGGCTGCGCCGGGATGACGGGACTGCAGCGGGCGGTGGGGGAGAAGCTCGGGCTTCCGGTGGTCGACGGGGTCGGAGCGGCGGTGAAGCTGGCGGAGTCGCTGGTGTCGCTGGGGCTGACGACGAGCCGGGCGGGCACCTATGCGAAACCACTGCCGAAGGGCAGGACGTGGGGAGGGCGCCCGAGGAGGTGAGGGACGCCCTTCACGTGGACGTCCTTCAGGACCGCCACACGTACCGCACGTCCGGCTCCCGCTCCTCGTTGCCGCCGCCGTCCGTGTATTCGACGGCGACGAATCCGTGCCGCTCGTAGAAGCGGTGGGCGGGCTTGTTGACCTGGAAGGTCCACAGGCCGAGCCCGCCCGGGCTGCGCTCCTTGGCCAGCGCGACGAACCGGTCGCCGATGCCCCTGCCGCGCCAGCCGGGGTCGAGGTACAGCTGGGACAGCTCGTCCCCGGCGAGCACCATCATGCCCACGATGCCGCCGTCTCCCGTCGCGGCGACCCAGGTCTCCCGCGACGGCACCACGACCTCCCGGAAGTAGTCGCGCACTTCGTCGTCGGAGTGCGCCCGCACGACCGTGGGCAGCGCGGCGGTGTAGGACCGCAGCCACACGTCGGCGACGGCACGGGCGTCCGCCGCCACCGCCCGGCGAAGCACGACCTCGGCCGTCACCGGCCCTCCTCCCGCTCCGGCACCACGGCCGTCGCCGTGATCTCCACCAGCTGCCCGGTGTATCCGAGGCAGGCGACACCGAGCAGCGTGGACGAGTGCGGCCCCCGGCTCAGCCCCGAGGCCTCGACGACCTCCCACACCGCGGACAGCACGGACGGCTCGCCGCTCACGACGTACACGTCGGTCGAGACGACATGCTCCAAGTCGCTGCCCACCGCGCTCAGTTGCTCCCGAAGGTTGGCGACCACCTGCTCCGCCTGCCGCACGGGATCCCCCACTCCCACCACCTCCCCCTTCTCGTCGAGCGGCACGGCTCCCGCGAGAAACGCCAGCTTCGTGCCGGCCTCGACGACGGAGGCGTGCGAGTAGGTGGGCGGTGGGAAGAGCGCGGGGGTGGTCACGCGTCGGATCATGGGGGCTCCTGGTCCGATGGACGGGCAACCTCCTGATCATCGGCGGTCCGCCCGGGCTTACGCACCCGAATTTCCGGGTCCCCGGCGACCCGGGAAGACCGACCGGGCAGGCCGTCCCCCGCAGCCCGCCGCGCCTCCGCGACTCGCCGCGCCTCCGCGACTCGCGCCCGCACCTCCCGCCGCCTGCGCCGTACGGTGGCCCTTACTGCGATGGACCGCCGCACAGCGGCCGCAGCTACGGCTCTGAACTCGGCGCTCTGCTCCGCCGCTGCGACCCGTTCGACGCGGTAGAGCCGCGTCCGCGGGGCCGACGCCGAGTACGGATTGACGCGCAGCAGATCGGGCCGGCCCAGCAACCGGCGCACCAGCTCCACGGTCCACCCCCGAGCAAGCAGCCCGGCCGACGACACATGGGCGCGGCGCTCCTGCGCGCTGTTCTCCCGAGCCGTCACCATGACCTCCCTCGTCGTGACAATGAGTGACGACTTCCTTGATAACGCGCCCCACTGACAATCGGGTCGCCGCACGCCCGGCCCCTGCCGCGACGGGGTCGAGCACGAGCTGGCGGAGGCGGAAGCAGGGCGGTTCCGGGTGGAGCCACCGCTGTTCCGTCTCGCCGGGATCCCGACCTACTTGATCCGCGCCCCCGAACGCCGGCGGTGGACCTACGTCGGACGCCGGCCACCCGCAGTGACCCGGGGAAGCCGCCGGGCCAGCAGGTACCCGCCGAACGCGAGGAGGGCCATACCGGTGACCGCGACAGTCAGTGCCTGCTCCCTGGCCCGGGCGTTGATCCGTACGTGGCCGTACCGCCCCGCGAGCAGGGTCGCGACGACCAGCAGTCCGAATCCGGCGGCGGACAGCACCGCCCCCAGGACGTCGAAGCGCTGTTTGGGGGCGCGCACGCCGGGTCTCGGAGTCCGGAACCCGCCGCATGAGCAGCACCACGGCCACCGTGACCACGGTTCCCAGGAGGAACGACACCCGCCAGCTCAGGTAGTGGGTGATCACGCCGCCCAGGAGAGGGCCGGCCGCCGCGCCGATCCCCCCGAGCGCTCCCAGCGCGGACAGGGCCCTCGTCCGGGTGGCCCCCGTGAGAGTCTCGGTGAGCAGGGAAAGCATTGCCGGGAGCATCAGCGCCACGCCGATTCCCTCCAGCAGCGACCAGCCGACCAGCATGAACACCAGGCTCGGTCCCAGGGCGGTGATCAGTGAGCCCAGTACGAAGACCCGCGCGCCGAAGACAAAGGTACGCCGGTACCCGTGGCGTGCCCCGAGCTTGCTGGCGGTGATCAGGAAGGCGGCCACCACCAGGGCGTACAGCGAGATCGCCGACTGCACGCCGGTCAGCGTGGTGTGCAGATCACGGACGATGGCCGACAGCGCCACGTTCATGGCGGTCGAGGTGTACGTCATCACGACGTTCTGCAGGGCGAGGGGGAGGAACAGCGCGCCGACGTCCGGTCCGTGTCCGTCCCCGTGCGGCCCGTCGAAGCGCCGTGCTCTGTTCCGCCGTCCCACGACCCGCCCTGTGACCCGGTGTTCTCCGCGAGGCAGTTGGCCTTGGACCCAGCCGGCTCACGTGCCTGTCTCCCTTGTCGTCCAGGATGCACGCGTCGCGCACGGCGGCTTTGCCGGGATGCGCCGTATGGCGCACTCGACGTCTGCGTACCGTGGCCGTCGCACCGTCATCGGAGGGCCCCGGGACGGCGGCGGACGGCCACCGCAGGACGGCGACTGTCAACCGACGACCGCAGGAATTGCGTTCATAAAGAAACGGCCCGTCCCGGCGCCTTTCACCTCCCCGAAACGTGATCGTCCCGTTTGCCCGGGGAACGTGATCTACCCTGGGAGGTACCCCCCACAGCCCGGCCACCGTCGTCCGAAGGCCCACCCCGCCCTCGTATGAACAGGAGCCCTGTGCCGCGTTCCGCCGCACCCTCACCAGCCTTGCCCCCCTGGCTCGCCCACGCCCTGCGCACCCAGCGCGGCCCTGTCCCCTGGAGCGCGGTGACGCGGGGTGCCCTCGCCGCCGGGCCGTTGCTGCTCGTCGGTGTGCTCGGCGGCCGGGTCGCCGACGGTGTCATCGCCGCCATCGCCGCGATGCTCGCCGGCATCAACGACCGGCCCGGCAGCAGACGGGCCTCCGTCCGGCGGCTCGGGGTGCCCGCGCTGGCCGGGGCACTCGGGCTGCTCGTGGGGACGTGCACCGGGCAGCTGCTGTCCGCCGTACCGCTGACCCTGCTCCTCACCGTGCTCGGGCTGGCCGCCGGAGGGATGAGCGCCGTCGGGCCCGTCGCCTCCGCCTCCGGTACCCAGCTGCTCGTCGCCGCCGCCATCGGCGCCGGGATGCCGGCGGCCGAGAGCGGCTGGCAACGAGCCCTCGCCTTCCTCGCGGGCGCCGGCTGGCTGCTCCTGCTGCGGCTGGCGCTGCCCACGCCGGGTTCGCTCGCCGGGGACTTCCGGTTCGACGGTGAACGGGAGGCGGTCGCCGACGTGTACGACGCCGTAGCCGCGCTGCTCGACGCCGTGGGCGGTGACACCGCCACCGCCCGCCGGGCCGCGCTCACCGCCGCCCTCGACCACGCCCAGGACGCCCTCGCCGGACCCCGGTTGCGCCGGTACGCCGGCTCCGCCGCCGAGCGCAGGCTGCACACCCAGTACGCCGCCGCACTGCCCCTGGCCGAGGCCGCCACCGCCCTCGCCTGGGCGGGCGAGCCCGTCTCCGCGCGCGCGGCGGAAGGGCCCCGGCGGCTCGCCGCCGCCGTCCGCGGCAACACCGGCACCGGCCCGCTGCCCGCCCCCAGCAGGTCCGCGCCCGCCCTGCGCGCCCTCGACGACGCCCTGCTGCGCGCCGCGGAGACCTTCGACCGGACCGCGGATGGCGCACACAGGCCGCTCGCCCGGCGGCGCAGCCCCGGCGACGCCGTCCGAGCCGCGCTCGGCACCGGCGGGCGGGAGTACGGGCTGCGCGTCGCCCTCTGCTTCGGGGCCAGCGCCGCCGTCGCCCAGGCCCTGCACCACACCCGTTGGTACGGGCAGCACCAGCACTGGTACTGGCTGCCCGCCACCGCCGTCTTCCTCGTCAAGCCGGACCTCGGGCCGCTCGCCTCCCGCGTGCTGAGCCGGGCCGCCGGGACCGTGCTCGGCGCGCTGGTGTTCGCCGGGCTCGCCGCACTGCTGCCGCGCCCGGAGGGGCTGATCGTGCTGGTGGCGGTGTGCGGGGCGCTCGTCCCCGTCGCCACCCGGAACTTCGGCGCCCTGACCACCGTCGTCACCGTCCTCGTCCTGGCCCTGGTGATGGTCGGCGGTGAGCCGCAGGCCTCCGTCAGCCGGATCGGCGAGACCCTGCTGGCCTGCGTGATCGTGCTGATCGTCGGGCATCTCCCGATGCCGGGGGAGCGAGGCGGCGGAGTACGGGCCCGGCTCGCCGCCGCCGCGAGCGCCGCGCACGCCTATCTCGTGCACGTCCTGAGCGAGTCCGGCGACCGTACCGAGCGGTGGGCGCTGCGCCGCGAGGCCTACCGCACCCTCGCCGAGGCCCGTACCGCGATCGCGCTCGCCGCCGCCGAACTGCCTGCCCTCGCCCGGCACACGGAGGGCACGGACGCCGTCGCGGCCGTCCTGGAACGCCTCGTCGACACCACCACGGCCTGCGCCGTGCACCTCGACGACACCGCCCGCCTCACCCCACGGCACACCCGTCAACTACAGGAACTGCTCGACGAGTTGGAGCACGGCCAGGAGTGGGTCCGGCCGCCTGCCGCCGCATAGCGCCGGATGGGTGGTTCCGCTCACCTCGCGGTACGGGACCGTCGTACGTTGGGCCCATGAGCGCCTCTCCCGCCGACCTGGTCGTCACCGGCTGCACCGTCCTCGTGCACGACGAGGAGGAGCGGATCGCCTTCCGCGAGGGCGCCGCGATCGTCGTACGCGAAGGCGTGATCGAAGCGGTGACCACCGCGGCCGCCGCGGCGGACCTGGCGGCCGTGGAGCGGATCGAGGCGCGGGGGCAGGTCGCGATGCCCGGACTCGTCAACTGCCACACGCACGCGCCGATGGTCGCCCTGCGCGGGCTCGCGGAGGACCTGCCGACCCAGGAGTGGTTCAACGACGTCGTCTGGCCCGTCGAGTCCAACCTGACGGAGAGGGACGTGGAACTGGGCGCGCGGCTCGCCTGTGCCGAGATGATCCGCGGCGGGGTCACCTGCTTCGCCGACCACTACTTCCACATGGACGTGGTCGCCGACGTCGTCACCGAGTGCGGGATGCGGGCCCACCTCGGCGAGGCCTACTTCTCCTCGCAGGGCCCCCAAGGGCGCGAGAGGTCCCTGGAGTTCGCGCTGCGTCGGCGGGGCACCGCCGGCGGGCGGATCACCACCGCCCTCGCCCCGCACGCCCCTTACACCGTCACGGACGCCGACCTCACCGCCACCGCCGAACTCGCCCGCGCGCACGGCCTGCCCGTCCACCTCCACGCCGCCGAGAACCGCGAACAGACCGACACCAGCCTCGCCCGGCACGGCGTCACCCCCGTCGAGGTCCTCGACCGCACCGGACTCCTCGACACCGACCTGCTCATCGCCCACGGCACCGGCATCATCGAGACCGACCTCCCGCTCCTCGCCCGCACGGGCGGCCGTACGGCGGTGGCGACCGCACCCCGCGGCTACCTCAAGTTCGCCTGGCCCGACACCACCCCGGTACGGGCCCTGCGCGCGATCGGCGTCCCCGTCGGCCTCGCCACGGACGGTGCCGCCTCCAACAACTCCCTCGACGTGTGGGAGTCGATGGCGCTGACGTCTCTGATCCAGAAGTCCACCGAGCGCGACCCGCGTTGGCTGACCTCCCGTCAGGCCCTGCATCACGCCACCCTGCAGAGCGCCCGCGCGGTCGGTCTCGGCGGCAGCGTCGGAACCCTCGCCCCAGGCCGGCGCGCCGACCTCATCCTGGTCGACCTCACCGGCCCGCACACCCAGCCCGTCCACGACCTCGCCGCCACCCTCGTGCACAGCGCCCGCGCCGCCGACGTCCGCACCACCATCGTGGACGGCCGCGTCCTGATGCGGGACCGCGAGCTGCTCACGCTCGACGTGCCCGCCGTCGTACGGGAGTTGGACCAGCGGCTGCCCGCCCTGGTCGACCGGGGTCACGGGCGGCGCATCCAGGAGTACGACACCTGAGTCCGCTCCGGGGCACGCCTGAGCGGCGCCGGAAAAATCTTGGAATGCGGCGCCGTACTCCGATGAGTTCCGCTCCCGCGGGCGGTCACCACCTCGAACCGACCGGTGCACAGGAGGGCTCATGTCGCTTCCGGAGATCGTCTCGCGCGAGCAGTGGCGCGCGGCGCGCGAGGAGTTGTTGCGCAAGGAGGAGGCGGTCAGCAGGGCGCGGGACGTCCTGAGCGCCGAGCGGCGGCGGCTGCCCATGGTCGAGGTCGACCCGGAGTACGTCTTCGAGGGCGGCGACGGCAAGGCCACCCTCCTCGACCTCTTCGAGGGCCGGACCCAACTCGTCGTCCACCACTTCATGTTCGCGCCGGAGTGGGAGGCGGGCTGCCCGTGCTGCGCGGCCTTCCTCGACCAGGTCGGCCACCTCGCCCATCTGCGCGCCCGGAACACCTCGTTCGCGGCCGTGTCCCGGGCACCGTTCACCCGGCTCCTGCCGTTCAAGGCACGGATGGGCTGGGCGGTGCCGTGGTACTCGTCCCGCCACAGCGACTTCAACCGGGACTTCGAGGCGACCGTGGAGCGGGACGGGGAGCCGGTCGAGCGCCCCGGCCTCAGCTGCTTCCTGCGCGAGCGCGACCAGGTCTTCCACACCTACTCGGTCCACGACGACGGCCTGGACGGCCTCGGCGCCGCCACCGGCCTGCTCGACCTCACCGCGCTCGGCCGTAACCCGGAGGGCAGCGACCGGCTCCGGTACCACGACGAGTACGAGGAGTGACACAGAACGTGACAGGACCGTGGCTGAATGTACCGTTCCTGTCGGAAAGTGAACGGATCCTCACGGTCCGCGCTGACCGAGTGTCAACAATGTCTCAGTCCCGTCACCGAGCGAGCCGTTGGCCTTCTCCAGGGCGTTAACTCCAAGAAGTACGACGCTTTTCTGGAGGTGCGAGATGGTGAACGGGCGAACCGTGCTCGAGCGCTTTCCCGCAGGTGGTCCGCGGGGATCGTGGCCGGCGGAGGAGTTCGCGCACGCCCGGCGGCTCGAAGGGCTGCCCGCCGAGGTCGTCATGGACCTCGCGACGGACACCTTCCTGGTCATCGTGCGCGGCGACGCCACGGACTGAGACGGCTCAGGCCGGCTTCGGGGCCGGCACCTTCGCCGTGAACTGCTGCGCCTGCAGCGCGTAAAGCTCCGCGTAGACACCGCCCCTGGCCAGGAGTTCCTCCGGGGTGCCTGACTCCACCAGCCGCCCGTGCTCCAGATCGGCGTGGCGGACCGAGGCCAGCCGGTGGGTGATCAGAACGATAGGTCGACGCGGCCCGCAGCAGCGCCGCGACCAGCATCACGACGGCCACGACGGCCAGGGCGGGGGCTGCCGCGCGCAGCCGCTGCGCGATGTCGGGTCCGGTGAGCAGCTTCCCGAGCGCGCTGTTCACGGCCAGCAGGCTCACCGCCTGGGCCGCGCCCCGGCCCACCTCGGTGGCCAGCACGATCCGTGCCGCCCGCGGGTCCGCCTGCCGGGCCAGCCGCAGGCTGGACGCCAGCATGCCGGGCAACCGGACCACCATCGCCCGGAAGCTCAGCTCCAGAAAGGCGTCCGCATGCTCGTTCCACCCCATGTCGTACCGCAGCGGCCCCCCGAACAGCGGCCGCTCCGACCCCGAGACCTCGGACCCGCCCGCCTCGCGCTTCTCTCCCACCGCGCCCCTCCACCCCGGCCCATGACCGAACGGCCACTATCGCGGGCGGGCCGGCGGTGGGGCAGGGCGCGAGCGGGAGTACCGGGGGCGCGATGGGGGTGCGGCGGTGGAGGGGTGGCGGGCGTGGGCCGTCGGGCCGGGACGTGGGGCTGTTGCCCCGGGCAAGTGAGGAGGGCCCACGGCTGCGGCGTCCGCCGAGCGAGGAGGCGCCGGTCAAGAGTTCCGCAGCTCGGCCCACCCCACCGGCCGAAGCCGGCGCAGCCTCACGCCGAGACGGCTCGGGACCAGTCCGGCGTGGTCCCCGTCACCCGGCACAGGGCCAGGTACAGGGGGATCGGCGGGGTGTAGGGGACCGTGCCCTCGGGGCGGTGGATCAGGCGGGCGGTGGCGGGGACCAGAGCGCCGGGGACGTACTGGGCGGGGGCCGGCCAGGGAAGGGCGTAGTCGGATTCCGACGGAACGATCCACCACCAGTGCGCGCCGTCGGCGTACACGCAGCCCACCCGCGGCAGCCGCGGGATGATCAGCGGTCCGAGGCGGTCGGGTACGGCCACGGCGTCACAGCCCAGCGGTGACGTCATGCCCTCCGGAACCGGCAGGCGACGGACCGTGGCCGACGGGTGCCGACGGCGTCCGAGGCGGACCAGGGTGTCCAGGCCCAGCGGGCGGCCGGACTCGTCGGCGCCGCTCACGGCTCCTCCCACGCGCGCCGCTGCTCCGGGGCCCGGTGCCGGGCCTGTGCCTCTTCCTCCTCGCCCGGACCGGGCGGCGGGCCGCCCGGCTTGGGGCGGGCGCCCCAGCCCAGGTCGTTGCACGGCTCCACGGTGCCGCGGGCCGCGTCGGTCTGGCGGGCCAGCTCGGCCCAGACCAGCAGTCCCGGCCCGTGCTCCTGCGCACCCCAGGCCTGGCACAGGGCGTCGACGAGGAGCAACCCCCTCCCGTGCTCCTCATCGGGGCGCTGCGGGGACGGGTGTGGCTCGCCGGGCGCACAACCCTCGTCCCGCACGGCTATGCGCACCATGTCGTCGTGGTCGTGCAGCTCGCACACCACGCGACTGCTCGCGGTGTGCACGATGGCGTTGGTGACCAGCTCGGATATGACGAGGGCCGCGTTGTCGCAGGTGTCCGCGCACACCGACCAGCCGGTCAGCCGGGCGCGCGTCAGGCGTCTCGCCTGGGCGGGGGAACCCGGATGTGCGGCCAGCTCGAAGCGGAACCGGCGCTCGGCAGCGCCCCCACCAGGGGCTGCTCCCGTTGCCGTACCTGGACCAAGACGGTCTGCGGCGGCGTCTGTTCCTAAGGGCGCGGACGGAATCACGCTTGCCACTATCTCCCCGGCGTGGACACTTGGCAAGTGTCACTCTGAAAATTGCAGAGTGCTGTGTGACTCGGTCAACGACCGTGGCACACTGCTCGCAACAGCACCTCGAGCGGCGCCAATTGGGACCGTCGTCGATCCGGCCGGATCTTCGAATGAGTCTTCGAACGGCGCCGCAGGGCTGTCGGGATTCTTTTGCCGGAGCGGACTCTTGTGTCGGAGGTGGGAGCGTGAGCGAGCCGCGGTCCGCGCCGACCGTGGGCCAGGTGGTCCTCGGCCGACGCCTGCTGGACCTGCGGGAGCGCGCCGGGTTGAAGCGCGAGGAGGCCGCCCGTGTGCTCCGCGTCGCCCCCGCCACCATCCGCCGTATGGAGATGGCCGAGGTCGCCCTCAAGGTCCCGTACCTGCAACTGCTGCTGAAGGCCTACGGAGTTCCCGACGCCGAGGCCGACGTCTTCGTCCAACTGGCCGAGGAGGCCAACAAGCCCGGCTGGTGGCAGCGGTTCCACGACATCCTGCCGGGCTGGTTCTCGATGTACGTCAGCCTGGAGGGCGCGGCCGGCCTCATCCGCTCCTACGAGCCGCACTTCGTCCCCGGCCTGCTGCAGACCGAGGACTACGCGCGCGGCGTGCTGAAGTCCGGCGCCATCGGCCAGACGAGCCCCGACGACATCGAGCGCCATGTCGCGCTGCGCATGCAACGCCAGGAACTGCTCACTCGTACCGGCGCCCCCCGTTTCTGGGCGGTGATGGACGAGACGGCCCTGCGCCGCCCGGTCGGCGGCCCGGAGGTGATGCGTACGCAGATCGAGAAGTTGCTCGAGGCCACGACACTGCCGAATGTGACGCTCCAGGTAGCCCCGTTCGCCAACGGCCCCCACCCGGGGACGTACGGACCCTTCGTCCTGTTCCGATTCGCCATGCCGGAACTCCCGGACATGGTCTACAGCGAGTACCTGACCGGCGCGGTGTACCTGGACGCGCGCTCCGAGGTGGCGACCCACCTGGAGGTCATGGACCGCATGGCGGCGCAGGCCGCCACGGCACAACGCACGAAGGAGATCCTCCAGGATCTCCGCAAGGAGCTGTGAATGGATCACATAGAGCCGCGCACTCGCGTCTACAACGGCATGCCCGCGCGGGAGTTGGGCAGCGAGGGGTGGCACAAGCCCTGGAGCGGCGGCAACGGTGGAAACTGCCTGGAGGCGATGAAGCTCGCCGACGGCCGGATCGCCGTACGGCAGTCGACCGACCCCGACGGACCGGCGCTGATCTACACCACGGACGAGATGACCGCGTTCATCGAGGGCGCCAAGGCGGGGGAGGCCGACTTCCTGCTCTCCTGAACTGCCTGATGTTTATTGCTTCTTGCTCAACCTGCCCATGACTCTCACCCTGGTGGCATCGCCCCGCACAACGCCTCCAGCGCCGCGCCGCAGGCGTGTTCCGGAGTCGTGGCGTACCCGACCACCAAGCCGTCGGCCGTCGTCATCCGCGTCCGTGGGTGCCGGAACGCGGCCGGTCCGTCCGGAGCGACCCCCTGCCGCATGCGCCGTACGTGACGGTCGTACGACCCGGCGTCCCCGACGAGGTCTGCGCCCAGGCGGCCGCCCAGTTCGACGAGGCGGAACCGGCCCAGGTCCTGGCCCTGATCCTCACCGTCAACACGTGGAACCGGGTGGCGCCGGCGACCGGGAGGTGGCGGGGACGGACGAGAGGCGCCGCTGACGCCCTGCCGCCGGTGGCCTCGGCGACGTGCCTCCGGCGCCGAGGCTCCCTCGAGCCATCACCCACTTGACCCCGCCGCAACGGCGCGTCACCGCGACGGCGGCAGCCAGCGGTGCCGAACGAACCGCAACTCCCGCTTTGTCACACGGCCATCGGCCGGTCATGCGCAGATATCGGCGCCGGCAGCCGTGAACTCCCCGTCAGGTATCGGTCCACGGCTGCCGCCACCGCCCGCCCCTCCGCGATCGCCCACACGATGAGCGACTGCCCACGCGCCGCGTCCCCGGCGGCGAACACGCCGGCGACGTTGGTCGCGAAGCCGCCGTCGCGGACGATCGTGCCTCGTGGCTCCATCATCAGCCCCAGCTGGTCGACCAGCCCGTCCTCCCGGTCGGGCCCGGAGAAGCCGAGGGCCAGCAGCACCAGGTCGGCGGGCAGCGTCCGGCCGGTGCCCTGCACCGGCCGCCGCCGCTCATCCACCTCGACCAGGTGCAGCGACCGCACGTGCCCGCTGTCGTCCCCGACGAAGCGGAGCGTGGACGCCGCGAACAGCCGCGCGTCCGCGTCCGCCGCCGGAGCCGTCCGCAGGTCCCGCGCCTCCTCGTGCGCGGCGGACAGCCGGTAGAGCTTCGGGTACGTCGGCCACGGCTCGGACTCCTCGTCGCGCTCGGTACCCGGCTGCGCGTAGATGTCCAGCTGGGTCACCGACGCGGCCCCCTCGCGCACCGCGGTCCCCAGACAGTCCGCCCCGGTGTCGCCGCCCCCCACGATCACCACATGCTTTCCGGCCGCGGACAGCGGCGAGGCCTCCAGATCCCCCTCGCACACCCGGTTGGCCAGCGGCAGGTACTCCATCGCCTGGTGTACCCCGGTCAACTCCCGGCCCGGCACCGGAAGTTCCCGCCATGCCGTCGCTCCCGTGGCCACCACCACCGCGTCGTAGCGGGTCCGCAGATGGTCCGCCGGGACATCCCGCCCGACCACCGTCGACGTGCGGAACCTCGTTCCCTCGGCCCGCATCTGCGCGAGCCGCCGGTCCAGATGCCGCTTCTCCATCTTGAACTCGGGGATGCCGTACCGCATCAGCCCGCCGATCCGGTCGTCCCGCTCGTACACGGCGACGGTGTGCCCGGCCCGGGTCAGCTGCTGCGCCGCGGCGAGCCCGGTCGGCCCGGAGCCGATCACCGCGACGGTCTTCCCGGACAGCCGGTCCGGAGGCCGCGGCGGGGTGAAACCCTCCTCCCACGCCCGGTCGGCGATCGCGCACTCGACGTTCTTGATGGTGACGGCCGGCTGGTTGATCGCCAGCACGCACCCGGCCTCGCAGGGCGCCGGACACAGCCTCCCGGTGAACTCGGGGAAGTTGTTCGTCGCGTGCAGCCGGTCGCTCGCCGCGCGCCAGTCCTCGCGGGAGACCAGGTCGTTCCACTCGGGGATCAGATTGCCCAGCGGGCAGGCGTCATGGCAGAACGGGATGCCGCAGTCCATGCAGCGGTCCGCCTGCTTGCTGATGATCGGCAGCAGCGCTCCCGGGACGTAGACCTCGTCCCAGTCCCGGACCCGTTCCTCGACGGGCCGCCGCGGCCACTCCTGGCGCGGCGTGGTCATGAACCCCTTGGGATCGGCCATGGTCGTCTTCCTCGCGTACGTGTACCGGAGGTACTCGATGTACGACGGGCCGTGCGTCATCGGGCGGCACTCTTTCGGCCACGATACGTCCACCCCGACACTCACGCAGAGTCGCGGACAGCGCTTTCTGAAGAGATTCCCTCAGCGCCCGGGCCGCCGGCTCCCCGATCCCGCGCAGGGAAGGCTCAGGCCAGGGCCAGCAGGTACACGACGGCGGCCGCGGCTGAGGCGACCGTGCGGACGTGGTTCCAGTACGTCCACTCGCGCACGTATTGCGGCCAGTACGCCGTGGCCTCGGGGCTGCCCGGGGCCGTCCCGGCCAGCCTGTCGTTGCGGGGCACGTTCGCGACCATGGTCAGACCGAAGGAGCCGAACAGGTACAGCGCGCTGCCCAGCAGCAGCTTCACCTTCCCCTCGTCCGGCCACACCACGAACGTCACCACCGCGGTCATCGCGCACAGCGCCGCCGAGCCGATGAACACCAGCATGAAGGCGGGCCGCACGGCGGCCACGTTGATCGCCTTCATCGCGGCGACGCCCTGTGCGGGAGGCAGCGCGGCCAGCCCGCGCATCACGAAGGTCGAGAACCCGCAGAACACCCCGGCCACCAGTCCGGTGCCCAGCGCACCCAGCACGGCCAGCACGAAGAACGGCCCATCGATCACGGTCACACCCCACTTCCAGCCCGTCCCGGGCCGAGACCCGGCTTCAGCGCTCCCTTCCAGTGAAGGCGCAGGACCCCGAGGCGACCATGGCCGAAGGACGCGGGGGCATACGCGAGCGTCCAGCTCCCTGCCCTTCCGCCGGCGTCCTCAGCCGACGTCGGCCTCCTCGGCCCACCCCCGCAGCACGCTCTCCACCGCCGCGAGGATCCGCCGCCGCGCCTCGACCCTCGACACCCCGCTCATCAGCAGCTGGTCGTACGGCGTGTCCACGTGCCGTACGGCCGCCACGACCGCCGAGATCACCGCCCCCTCCGACAGCGCCCGCCCGGCCGCACTGCGCCCGACCCGCCCGCTGCCCCGCACCGACGCGTGCGCCGCGATCGCCCGGGCCCGCTCGGCCGGGCACCCCGGAAACAGCCGCAGGATCTCCGCCGCGAACGCCGCCGCGAACCGCTCGTCCTCCGCTGCCCTGCGCCGGGCGTCCCGGGCCCGCCGCCGGCGCCGCGCCTCCGCGTCCGCCAGGCACCGTGCCTCGGCCCGGGCCAGCGCCGCCTCCTCCACGAGAATGCCCTGCCGTTCGTACCGGCTCTTGCGCCGGTTGAACCGCACGACCACCACCGACAGCGTGCTCTCCTCCCGCGCCCGGCGGGTCAACGCGGTGTCGCCGCGTGGCAGGAACACCAGATGCCCCAGGTCGGCGCAGTGGAGGCAGCGCGGCGCCCCGTCCTCCAGCACGAGCAGCGAGAGCGGCCCACGCCGGCACCCGGCGCAGCGCTTGCCCCGCAGCGGCTGGACGGCGACAAGTCCGCTGGGGACCCGGGGAGTTGAAGAAGGTGCCATACGCGCTTCTTTCCCCGTCTCCGCCCACCGCTCCCACGCCCCGCCTGCCGCACCCTCGCCTTCTCCCGGAAGCTGAACACCGACACCCGCGTACGGTGCCTACCGGTGTGGCGACCTCTTCCACCACGGCCACCGCGGGGTCCGCGTACGACAGCCGGACTCGCCGCCCGGGATCCGCTCTCGGCCCACGCGGTACCGGCCGGTTCGCGCCCCGCCGTGGCCCACGTGCCCGGCGGGGCGCGCGCAGCGCCGGGTCGAGGTCCCGCCACCGCGTTCCGGCAGCCGGTGGAGATCGGTGGTGTGCGCGTGCGGCCCGGGTGTGGGGCCGGGCGGCTGTCCTGGTGGTCGTCGCCGACTCTGTCGGCTTCGCCACCGCGTTCCGGCAGCCGGTGGAGATCGGTGGTGTGCGCGTGCGGCCCGGGTGTGGGGCCGGGCGGCCGTCCCGGTGGTCGCCGCCCACCCTGCCGCCCTCGCCCGCCGACCTCTCCCGGCATCATGGGGCTGTGCGACTCGAAGCGATCACCTGGGACCGGCTCGCCGAGCTGCTCGCCGACCGGCTGCTCGAGCTCGAGCCGGCCGACGGGGGTGCCTGGCCGCGCGTCGGCTTCGACGGGGCGCCGGCCGCACATCCGGCGGACCTCGCCGAGCGCGTCGCCGAGGCGCTGCGTGTGCGCGGCCGGCCCTCGCTCGTCATCGGCGCCGAGGGCTTTCTGCGCCCTGCGTCTCTCCGTCTGGAACACGGGCGCCGGGACGCGGAGTCGTACTACGGCGGCTGGTTCGACACGGGCGCACTGTGGCGCGAGGTCTTCGGCCCGCTCGACCCCGGTGGCAGCGGCCGTGTCCTGCCCGATCTGTGGGACCCGGTCACCGACCGTGCCACCCGCAGCCCTTACGTCCAACTCCCGCCCGGCGGGATCCTGTTGCTCCATGGCCCCCTTCTCCTGCGGCACTGGTTCCCCTTCGACCTGACCGTCCACGTCCTCCTTTCCCAGGGCGCCCTGCGCCGCCGTACCCCCGAGGCCGACCACTGGACGCTCCCCGCCTTCGAGCGCTACGAAGGCGAGACCGACCCGGCCGGCACGGCCGACGTCCTCGTACGCGCCGACGATCCTCGCCACCCAGCCTGGAGTGGATGATCCAAGCGGTTCGGCCGCCCCCTTTTATATGTGCATGCATGTAACTGGGGTGGCGCCATGACCATCTGCTCCGGCGCTCCCGTCGCCTTCGGCGACTCCGTCCGCGCCCTTCTCGACGGCAAGGAATTCGCCGGCGTCGCCACCCTCGGCCCCGGCGGCGCCCCGCAGAACTCGGTGGTCTGGATCAAGCGCGAGGGCGACACCGCCTACCAGTCCGCCGAGATCGTGCCGGACGAGGGCAAACGGCTCCCGCGCGAGCTGTCGCGCAAGTATCTCGGCGTCGACTCGCCGGCCGAGAAGGACAACGAGGTCCGCGTGATCATCAAGGTCGTCCCGCGGAAGGTCGTGGCCTTCTCGGCGTGAGAGGTCACAGCCAGCCGTTGCGCCTGAATCCCCGGTACAGCACGAGGCAGGCCGCCGCCATCACACCCATCACCAGCGGATAGCCGAACCGCCAGTGCAGCTCCGGCATGTGGTCGAAGTTCATGCCGTAGACCCCGCACACCATCGTCGGTACGGCGATCACCGCCGCCCAGGCCGTGATCTTCCGCATGTCCTCGTTCTGCGCGACCGTCACCTGCGCGAGGTGCGCCTGCAGGATGGAGTTGAGCAGCTCGTCGAACGCGGCTATCTGCTCCTTGGCCCGCATCAGATGGTCGAACACGTCCCTGAAGTACGCCTGTATCTCCGGGTCGATCACCCGGATCGGCCGGGTCGCCAGGTCCTCCACCGGGCGGCCGAGCGGCACCACCGCGCGCTTCAACTCGAGGAGTTCACGCTTCAGCTGGTAGATGCGCCCCGGGTCGGCCCGTGCGCCGTTCTCCGAGAACACGTCCGTCTCGACCTGGTCGATGTCGGCCTGCACCGCGTCCGTGACGGTCAGATAGTCGTCCACGACGTGGTCGGCGATCGCGTGCAGCACCGCCGCCGGTCCCTTGGCGAGCTGCTGTGGATCCGTCTCCAACTCCTCGCGCAGCGGGCCGAGTGAGCCGTGCCGACCGTGCCGTACCGTGATGACGAAGTCCTCGCCGACGAACACCATGATCTCGCCGGTGTCGACCACCTCGCTCGTTGCCGTCAACTGCTCGTGCTCCACGTAGCAGACGGTCTTGAACACGGCGAAGAGCGTTTCCCCGTACCGCTCCAGCTTCGGGCGCTGATGGGCCTCCACCGCGTCCTCCACCGCCAGCGGGTGCAGGTCGAACAGCTCGGCGATGCCCGCGAACTCGCTGTCCGTCGGCTCGTGCAGCCCCAGCCAGACGAACCCCTCGCCGCTCTTGCGCACCATCTCCACGGCATTCACCAGGTCGGTGCACCCCGGCACGCGGGCGCCGTCCTGGTACGTCACGCAGTTCACCACGGAGGAACCCAGCGGTGACCGGGCGGGGTGGCTCAGGTCCACGCGCGGCCGCCGCCGGGCCAGCCGCGCCACCTTGCGCAGGCTGCCGACCCTGCCCAGCCCCGTGACCTTCCGCAGATTCCCTGCCATGGACATCTGGATCTCCTCGCGTGGATCTCCTCGCACATCGCTTTCGCGCCTTGCCCGGCAAGTGTGCCAGCCCGGTGCAAAGTGCGGGTAAGCCTGTGGGAACAGCCCGTTCCGCTTTGTTCCCGCCTGTGGACGGAGCGTCGGCCGGTTCAACCGGTTCGGGCGAGCATGGCGACTGGGATGATCGCGGCATGACGCCATCCGACGGGTACCTCCTGAACAACCGGCAGAACGAGGCGGGAGAGCGCTTCGACGCCTTCGCCTCCCTCTTTCGATCCGGTGACGTTCCGGCACCTCGAAGGACTCGGGCTCGGGCCCGGCAGCCGCTGCTGGGAAGTAGGGGCCGGCGGCACCTCCGTGGTGACCTGGCTCGCCCGGCAGGTCGGACCCACCGGCCAGGTCGTGGCGACCGACATCGACACCTCGCGGCTCGCCGCGGTGACCCGCCCTCCGGTCGAGGTGCGCACCCATGACGTGGGCGCGCAGGAGCCGCCGGGGGACGGCTTCGACCTGGTGCACGCCCGGTTGGTCCTCGTCCATGTCCCGGACCGGGAAAGGGCGTTGCACTCCATGATCAGGGCACTGCGGCCCGGCGGAACGCTGCTGATCGAGGACGCAGACCCGGCCCTTCAGCCCCTGATCTGCCCCGACGAACACGGCCCCGAGCAGCGGCTCGCCAACCGCCTGCGGCAGGGCTTCCGCAAGCTGCTCGCCGACCGCGGCGCCGACCTGTCCTACGGCCGCAAGCTCCCGCGCCTGCTCCGCGAGGCCGGACTGCACGACGTGGCTGCCGACGCGTACTTCCCCGTCACCTCGCCCGCCTGCGCCGCCCTGGAGTCCGCCACGGTCCGCCAGGTCCGCGGCCGGCTCGTCGCCGCGGGCCTCGCCACCGACGAGGACATCGACCGCCACCTGGCCAACGTGGAGGCGGGTGGCATGGACCTGGCCACCGCGCCGATGATCTCCGCGTGGGGACGCAAGGGCTAGGCGCTTTCGTTTGGATCATCGAGCGGACCAGAGGAAGATGCCCGCGATGTGGAGCCCGGCCAGGTAGATGGTCGCGGTCTTCTCGTAGCGG